>JBJKRZ010000247.1:0-5976 GCA_046704365.1 Acidimicrobiales bacterium
GGCCGACCCCCACAGCGGCGACGACGATGATGGCGGTTCTCACCGGCGCACCGCTTCACGGAACACCTCCGAGAGCCGGCGACGCTCGAAGACGAACTCGGTGACGTGGCCGGCCGAGCGCGCCGCGTCGAGAACCACGTCGCTGTCGGCATCGTCGTCGAGGATGAGGCGAACCTCACCGCCGACCACCTCCGACACGCTGACACCGGGCACATGACGTGCCCACTGCCCTTGGCGGTCTCCTTCCACGCGCACGGCCAGCCGACGCGCCCCGCTGGTGGCCAGCTCGTCCACCGTCCCGCTCGCCACGAGCCGACCGTGGTCGATGATGGCCACCGACTCGCAGAGGTCCTCCACCAGGTCGAGCTGGTGGCTGGAGAAGAGCACGCAGCGCCCAGAACCGGCGCAGTCCACGAGGACCTCGCCGATGGCGTCGATGCCGGCGGGGTCGAGGCCGGCCAAGGGCTCGTCGAGCACCAGCACCTCGGGGTCGTGCACGAGGGCTGCGGCCAGCTGCACCCGCTGCTGGTTGCCGTGTGAGAGCGCCTCGACCTTGCTGGTGGCCCGGTCCGCCACCGCCAGCCGCTCCAGCCACCGGGTGGTGGCGCCAGCGGCAGCCGAGGCGTCCATCCCGTGCAGCCGGCCCATGTACTGGACCTGCTCGGCCACGAGCATGTTCGGATAGAGGCCCCGCTCCTCGGGCATGTAGCCGAAGCGTCGCCGTTGGGCAGGGCCGACGAGGGCGCCCTGCCAGCGCACCGATCCGGCGTCGAGGTCGGTCAAGCCGAAGACGGCGCGCATGGTGGTGGTCTTGCCGGCACCGTTGGGACCGAGGAACCCCACCACCTGACCCGCCGGGACGCTGAAGCTCAGGTCGTCGAGCGCCACGACCGTGCCGAAACGGCGGCTCAGGCCCTCGAGCTCCAACGCATCGGGCACGGCCGCAGACTACGAGGTGGTTGACGATGAGACATTTTTGGGCATACTGTCTCACCGATGGGAAGCGGCACCCTCGTCCTCCTGCGGCCCGGCCATGGGTCGCCGCCGCCAGTTCCCCGGCCGGGGCCGGCGGGGACGGCGGGGACGGGAGCAGGCATCTCGGGGCATCGGCTGCGGATGGTGGATGCCACCTTGAGCTGCGTGGCCCGCTTCGGTCTGGCCAAGACCACCCTCGAGGACGTGGCCCGGGCGGCCGGCTGCAGCCGGGCCACCCTGTACCGCGTCTTTCCGGGTGGCAAGGACGCCCTGCTGCGGGCGGTGGTCGACACCGAGGTGTCGCGCCTGTTCAGCGATCTGGCCGTGGCCATGGGCGAGGCGGAGGGCCTGGAAGAGGTGCTGGTGGCCGGTATGTGCGGAGCGGCCCGTCGCATCAGCGAGCACGAGGCCCTTGGCTTCCTGCTGGCGCACGAGCCCGAGGTCGTGCTGCCCCATCTCGCCTTCCACCACCACGACCGACTCATGGAAGTGGTGGGGAGCTACGCCGCACCGTTCCTCGGACGCTGGCTCGAGCACGACGCCGCCGAGCGGGTCGCCGAATGGGCCACCCGCATCGTGCTCTCCTACCTGGGGTGCCCGGCCGAGGACGTGGACCTGACCGACCCTGACGACGTGCGCCGCCTCGTGCGCAGCTTCGTGCTGCCCGGCATCGAGGCGCTCTCGTCCTACACGGCGTCGACCGGCACGGCGTTGTCCTACACGGCGTCGACCGGCACGGTGCCCGGTCGCCGGCCCGCTACCGCACACTCCGACCGTTCCCTGACAGGACCCGACAGCAACAAGGGGGAAGCGCCATGACAGACCAGATGCGTTCGACCGAGGAGATCATCGGGCGAGCCGACATCAACGACCTCGAGGGCATCATGGCCGTCTACAACACCGATTGGGACGAAGACCGCCATAGCGTCCACTCGAACTACGACACGGTCTTCACGTGGGACTACGACAAGGGAGCGCGGCCCAAGCTCGACAAGCTCTACGAGAAGGCCAAGAGGGCGCAGTGGAACGCGCAGACCGACCTCCCCTGGGACACGCCCGTCGACCAGGAGGCGCTGGTGGTGGCCAACGCCGTGGCCAACGGCGGCTTCCAGAACGAGTCCATGGACCTGTCGGGCACACCGCTGTCCACGTGGGGCGACAAGGAGTGGATCGACTTCGGCGTCCAGAGCCAGAACTGGACCCTGTCGCAGTTCATGCACGGCGAGCAGGGGGCACTGGTTTGCACCGCCAAGATCGTCGAGTCGGTTCCCTGGATCGACGCCAAGTACTACGCCTCCACCCAGGTCATGGACGAGGCTCGCCACGTCGAGGTGTTCAGCAAGTACCTTGACGACAAGCTGTCGGGCCACTACCCGATCAACTCCCACCTGCGCCTGCTGCTCGACGACATCATCGCCGACAGCCGGTGGGACATGACCTACCTGGGCATGCAGATCATGGTGGAAGGCCTGGCGCTGGCGGCCTTCGGCTTCATGCACCAGATGACCACAGAGCCGCTGCTCAAGCAGCTGCTCCGATATGTCATGTCCGACGAGTCACGCCACGTCGCCTTCGGCGTGCTCTCCTTGCAGGAGTACTACAGCCAGCTCTCGGCCGCTGAGCTGCGCGAGCGCCAGGAGTTCGCCTTCGAGGCGGCCGTGCGCATGCGCGACCGCTTCCTCCAGCAGGAGGTGTGGGACCGCATGGGGGTGGACCCCCGCGCCGTGGCGCCACTGCTGATGCAAGTGCCCGAGCGCCAGATGTTCCAGACCATGCTCTTCTCGAAGATCGTCCCCAACTGCAAGAAGCTGGGCCTGCTCGACGCCGCCGACGGCTGGCTGCGCACCAAGTTCACCGAGCTGGGGGTCATCGCCTTCGAGGACTGGACCGACACCGGCGAGGAGTACGACAGCCTGCAGGCCACCGGCGAGGCCGCCGCCGCCTCCTGACCGGGGCCCCGGCCACGCCGGGACAGCGGCTCCGGGCGGTGCTCGTCGTGCCCGGCGCCGGGCCTCCGGGGCAGTAGCCTGACTCCGTGGCGCCCCCGACCGCACCCCGCTTCGGGGCCATGGTGACTGCCATGGTCACCCCCTTCGACGAGCATGGCGGCCTCGACGCCGACGGTGCGGCGCGCCTGGCGCGCTGGCTGGTCGACAACGGCAACGAGGGCCTGGTGGTGGCGGGGACCACCGGCGAGGGCCCGGTTCTCGACGACGACGAGCTGGCGACGCTCCTGCGGGCGGTGCGCGAGGCCGTGACGGTTCCCGTCGTGGCCGGGACGGGCACCAACGACACCCGGCACTCGATCGAGCTCACCCGCCTGGCGCAGGACGCCGGCGTCGACGGCGTGCTCGTGGTGACCCCGTACTACAGCCGCCCCTCGCAGCAGGGGATCGCCGGCCATTTCGCCGCCGTGGCCGAGAGCACCTCGTTGCCCGTCATGCTCTACGACATCCCGGTACGCAGCGGGCGCCGCATCGACCTCGAGACCATGGTGCACCTGGCCCGCAGCGTTCCCAACGACGTGGCGGTGAAGGACGCCACCGGGGACCCGGCCCGCGCCGCCCGGATCGTGCACGAGGCTCCGGCCCCCTTCGAGCTCTACAGCGGCGATGACGCCCTCACCTTGTCCCTGCTCGCCGTGGGTGCCGTGGGCGTGGTGAGCGTGGCGGGCAACTGGGCCGGGCTGGAGATGGCCGAGATGCTCGCCTGCTTCGCCAAGGGCGACCTCGAAGGAGCCCGCTTGGCCAACAGTGGACTGCTCGCCTCGTACGCCTTCGAGTCTTCTGAGGTCTTCCCCAACCCCCTGCCGGCCAAGGCTGCCTGCCGGGCGCTCGGGCTCCCGGCCGGGCAGTGCCGGTCGCCCCTGGGTCCGGCGCCCACCCAGCTGGACGACTTGGCCAGGGCCGTCCTCGGCGGGCTCGGGCGCTCGCTGCCGGCCGGTGGCCCCGTCGGTGGCGGGCCGGTTGGCTGATCCCGTCCGCATCACCTTCTTGGGCGGCCTGGGGGAGATCGGCCGCAACTGCGCCTGCATCGAGAGCGGCGGGCGCATCGTGGTCCTCGACTGCGGGGTGATGTTCCCCGACCCCGACATGCCCGGCATCGACTTGGTGCTGCCCGACCTCTCCTACCTGCGCGAGAACGCCGAACGCGTGGAAGCCGTGGTGCTCACCCACGGCCACGAGGACCACACCGGGGGCCTGGCCTACCTGCTGCGCGAGCTCACCGCACCCGTCTACGGCTCGGCGCTCACCCTGGGCCTGGCCCGGCACCGGGTGGAGGAAGCGGGACTCGAGGACCGGGCGCAGTTCGTCGAGGTGGCCGACGGTGAGCGCCGCCCCATCGGCCCCTTCGACGTCGAGTTCATCCCCGTGACCCATTCCGTCCCCCACGGCTTCGCCACCGCCTTCCACACGGCCCAGGGCGTGATCCTGCACTCGGGGGACTTCAAGATCGACCTCACGCCGGTCGACGGTCGCCTCACCGACCTGGCTCGCATCGGTGCCTTGGCCGCCGCCGAGGGGGTCCGGGTGCTGCTGTCGGACTCCACCAACGCCGAGGAGCACGGCTTCACCCCCTCGGAGACCACGGTGGGCGCCACGTTGCGCAGGCTCTTCGAGGGCTCCCGGGGGCGCCGGGTGGTGGTGACGTGCTTCGCCAGCCACATCCACCGCGTCCAGCAGGTGGCCGACGCCGCGCTGTCGAGCGGGCGAAAGATCGCCACCTTGGGCCGGTCGATGGCGAAGAACGTGGCCCTGGCGCGGCGCCTCGGCGTGCTGGTCATCCCCGACGAGGCCCTGGTGGACGTGCAGGAGGTGGACCGGCTCCCCCCAGGCGAGGTGTGCGTCGTCTCGACGGGCTCCCAGGGAGAGCCGCTCTCGGCGCTGGCGCTCATGGCGGCAGGCGAGAGCAAGTGGCTGCACCTCGGGCCCGACGACGTGGTCGTCATCAGCGCCCACCCGGTGCCCGGCAACGAGTGGGCGGTCGGTCAGGTCATCGACGGCTTGCACAGGCGGGGTGCCGAGGTGGTGCACACGGGCGTCGAGCCGGTGCACGTGAGCGGGCATGCCCGCCAGGGGGAGCTGCAGGTGCTGCTGTCGGTGGCCCGGCCCCAGTGGTTCGTGCCCGTCCACGGGGAGTACCGGCACCTGGTCAACCACGTTCGCCTCGCCCATCGCATGGGAGTGCCCGAGGACCGGGCGCTGCTCTGCGAGGACGGCGACAGCCTGGTGCTCGACGACCAGGGTCTCCGGCGTGCCGAGCCCGTGCCCGCCGGCCTGCTGTACGTGGACGGGACGGTGGGCGACGTGGGCCACGGGGTGCTGCGCGACCGCCGGGTGCTCTCGGAGGAGGGCGTGGTGGTGGTGGTGGCCACGGTGGACCTCCAACGACGGGAGGTGGTGGGCCCGCCCGAGATCGTCACCCGTGGCTGGGTGCACGCCCCCGAGGCGGAGGAACTGCTCGACGAAGCCAGCGAGACGGTGCGCAAGGAGCTCGAGGTGGCTCTGGCCGACGGCGCGAGCGAGCACGACCTGCTCCGGCGCCACGCCCGGCGGGCCCTGGGGCGCTTCGTGGGTGAGCGCACCCGCCGGCGCCCCATGATCGTGCCCGTGGTGGTCCTCGTCTGATCCCCTCTGGCGGGTGGGGGGGTCCTGCTCGGTCTCGGCCGGAAGAGGAACGGGCACGGGCGCTCCCGGAGCCGCACAGGCCGGCAGTCCTTCGTTCCTCCTGAGGCTGCTGTTAGCCTTGGGGCCACTGTGGTGACGACCAAGCGCCGTCCGGCGGGCGCTCGGGCGCGGTCCCGCTCGACCTCCGGTACCCGCCGGGGCGCCGGCGCTGGCCGCCGCCCCGCTCCTTCCCGATCCCGATCCCGGAGCCGGGCGCCGGCGCGTCCCGCTGCCAGCACCCCCACGCTGCTCGATGCCGTCGTGGACGTGCTGGCCGACCATGCCGAAGACCTGTGGGCCCTTGCCCTGGCTACCACCGGGATCCTCCTCGCCA
>JBJKRZ010000248.1:0-6694 GCA_046704365.1 Acidimicrobiales bacterium
AACGTGTTCCGGTCGTTGGGGTGGCTGACTGCCGGCGCTGAGGATCGGCCGATGCTTGCGGAGGACGCCCCGACGCGACTCAGGGTGTCAGCCCGGACAAGACCTGGTCCGGTGTAGCTCTGATCCACCGGCATCGAGGCCGGCCCGGAACCGGTCAATGTGGGCAGCGCAGCTTCAGGCCTGCGGCCGATCGGAAACCAATTCCCAGGAGGCTGCAGGGGTGAGGCGGGGGGGAGACGTTCGGGGCAGGAGGGTGACGTCCGATTCCGGCCGGGTCACGTCGCCGGACTCAAGGGTGACCTTCCGCACGGACACGGCGAAACGGCAGGTATCGACGAGGGTGACGTTGGGGGTGACGTCCGTCCGGATAATGGACGGGGACAGCGGCAATTCGTCCTCATGGAGGTCCGATGATCAGCCAATACGACGGGGCGTTGGCGCCGGTGGAGAAGGCGGCGGCGAACGAAGGTGAATTCGTCTCGATCCCTGAGTGGTGTGGACGCGTCGGCTGTTCGCTCGACACCGGCTATCGGGCGGCGCGGCGCAACGAGATCCCCGGGCTGTTCCGGATCGGGCGCCTCGTCCGGGTGAACTGGGACGGCTTCGTGGCCTCTACGACACCGCCGGAGCCGCCGGCGCCATCAGCTGGCCCAGAGTGACGGCGGCCTGGCGGTCGCGCTCCTCCAGGGCATGGGCGTACACCCGCAAGGTGATCGTCGGATCGCGGTGACCGAGGCGCCCTGCCACGATGGCCAGGTCGTAGCCGGCGCCGAGCAGAGTGGTGGCGACGGAGTGTCGAAGGTCGTGAAACCGCAACGAACTCAGGCCCAGGCGTCCGACGAGCCTGCTGAATCGGTGCGTCAGGGTGTCGGGCGCCATGGGGGTCCTCCCGGTGGGGTCCTCGGTGAGGATGTAGCCGTCGGCATCGAGGGTGACCAAGGCATCGGCGGCCCAGCCTTTGGCCCGATCGAGATGGGTGTCGATCACCGCGAGCGTCACGGGATCGAGAGACACGCGGCGGTTCTGGTGGGTTTTGGTAGGACCGATTCGAAGGACCCGACCTTCTTCCTCGCGCTTCACCGAGCGTTCGACATGGAGCACCATGCGGTCCCGATCGACGTCAGACCACCGCAGTCCCATGAGCTCTCCCCTTCGACATCCGGTGAGTGCCGCCAACATGATCGCGGCGCTGAGAACCGGGTCGGACTCCTCGGACTCCCTGATGAGGAGACGGACGGTTTCGGCGTCGGGCACGGTCATGCGCCGGCTGTCGACGGTGGGCAGGGTAGCCAAGGGGGCGACGGATCGAGGGACGAGGTCCCACTTGACTGCCTGCGACAGCGCCGCACCGAGCACGGCGTGGTAGCCCCGCAGGGTGGAAGGCGCCATCCCTGCCGCCATCCAGCGGCGGTAGAGCTCGTCGAGTTGGTGGACACGGAGCTTGTCGAGGCGGACCCCCCCGAGTTCGGCGCTGAAACGCCGACACTTCACGGCGTAGTTGCGGGTCGTGTCGGGTTGGCGGTGAGCCCGGACATGGTTCATCCACCGCTCGAGGTAGGCGGCGAGCGTCATCGCCCCGACCAGCGGGGCGTTGTCGCTCTCCACCTGGGCGACCAACTTGGCGAGCTCGCTCTGGGCGACGCGCCGCGTCCCGCGGACGGTCCTCGAGGCCTGGCGCGGCTGGCCGTCGGGGCGATAGCCGACGACGACGCGCAGACGCCAGACCCCGGGCCGCGTCTCCGTGACGGTTCCCCGCACGACCGGAGATTCTGGACATTTCCTAGTCCCAAGGGACTAGGTTAGAGCAAACATGGCCTTTGACCTGGGAGTCTGTCTAGATGTCGTAGTAGAGCATGAACTCCCACGGGTGCGGCCGCAGGCGCACGGCGTCGATCTCGTTCAGGCGCTTGTACTCGATCCAGGTCTCGATGAGGTCGTCGGTGAACACGCCGCCGGCTTTGAGGAAGTCGTGGTCGCCCTCTAGCGCCGACAGGGCGTCGTCGAGCGAGCCCGGGACCTGGGGCACGCGGGCCAGCTCCTCGGGCGGCAGGTCGTAGAGGTCCTTGTCCACCGGGTCGGGCGGCTCGATGCGGTTCTGCACCCCGTCGAGCCCGGCCATGAGCATGGCCGAGAAGGCGAGGTAGGGGTTGCACGACGGGTCCGGACAGCGGAACTCGACGCGCTTGGCCTTGGGGCTCTGGCTGTAGAGCGGGATCCGGCAGGCCGCCGAGCGGTTGCGCTGGGAGTAGACGAGGTTGACGGGCGCCTCGTAGCCGGGCACCAGGCGCTTGTAGGAGTTGGTGGTGGGGGCGGCGAAGGCCAGGATGGCAGAGGCATGGCGGAGCAGGCCGCCGATGTACCAGCGCCCGATGTCCGACAGGCCGCCGTAGCCCTCGCCGTAGAACAGCGGCTCCCCGCCCTTCCACAGCGACTGGTGGGTGTGCATGCCCGAGCCGTTGTCCTGAAAGAGGGGCTTGGGCATGAAAGTGGCTGTGTAGCCGGCCTCGCGGGCCACGTTCTTCACCACGTACTTGTAGAGCATGAGCTTGTCGGCCATGACGAGCAGCGTGTCGAAGCGCATGTCGATCTCGGCCTGGCCGGCCGTGGCCACTTCGTGGTGCTGCACCTCGACCTCGATGCCCAGGCGCTCCATGGTGAGGATCATCTCCGAGCGCAGGTCCTGGAAATGATCGGCGGGCGGCACGGGGAAGTACCCCTCTTTGGGCCGGATCTTGTAGCCCAGGTTGGGGTCCTCGTCGCGGGCGCTGTTCCAGTGCCCCTCGATGGAGTCAACCTGGTAGAAGGCCGAGCGGGTGTCCTGGGAGTAGCGGACGTCGTCGAAGACGAAGAACTCCGCCTCCGGCCCGAAGTAGCAGGTGTCGGCCAGGCCGGTCGTGCCGAGGTACGCCTCGGCCTTGCGGGCCACGTGCCTGGGGTCACGGCTGTAGGGCTCGAGTGTCACCGGGTCGCGCACGAAGCAGTTCAGGTTGAGCGTGCGGTGCTGGCGGAACGGGTCGACGACGGCGGTGTCGGGGTCAGGCATGAGCAGCATGTCCGACTCCTGGATCTCCTGAAAGCCGCGGATTGAGGAACCGTCGAAGCCGATGCCCTCGCTGAAAACGTCGTCGGTGAGCGCATGAGCAGGCACAGAGAAGTGCTGCATCAGTCCCGGGAGGTCGATGAACCGCAGGTCCACGATCTCGATCCCCTCATCCTTGACCAGGCGCAGAACTTCCGCCGGGGTCCGTTGCTGCACGGCTCCTCCTTGCTTCTCGATCGGTCCCTCACCGGTCCGATCCCTGAGGGCGCCGGCGTTCCCGGCGCGGCCCCAGGCGTCCCGGACCACGGTCGCCCATGCTGGCGGGTGGCCGCCCTGGCCAACAAGTCCGGTTGGCTTCACCGGTGCTCCGACGCGGGCGACCGCCCGGGCGGCGGCCGGCGCCAGCCTGGCACGTGGCGGTTGCCGGCGCATGCACGGCGTGTGAACGGCGTGTGAACCGGTGGGCCACCCCCTCCGCCGCCTGCGACACTAAGGGGGCGGGGCCGGCCACCAGGGGACCGAGCCGGCTCGGGAGGTACTCAGGCCAGATGCGAAGCCAGCAGGAATACGTGCTCAGGACCGTGGAGGAGCGGGCCATCCGCTTCGTGCAGCTGTGGTTCACCGACGTCCTGGGCACGGCCAAAACCTTCTCGATCACCCCGGCCGAGCTGGAGAACGCCCTGGAGGAGGGCATGACCTTCGACGGCTCGGCCATCGACGGCTTCAGCAGGGTCCAGGAGTCCGACGTGCTGGCCCGGCCCGACCCCACGACCTTCCAGCTGCTTCCGTGGCATCCCCAGGACGTGCCCGTGGCCAGGGTGTTCTGCGACATCTTCAACCTTGACGGCACCCCCTTCGAAGGCTGCCCCCGCCACGTGCTGCGCCGAGCGCTGGACCGGGCCAGGGAGAAGGGTTTCACCTTCTTCTCCGCCCCCGAGATGGAGTTCTTCTACTTCGCCGACGGCGACCCCGGCCGCGAACCGGTCACCTTGGACAGCGGTTCGTACTTCGAGCTCACGGCCAGCGACCTGGCCAGCGACCTACGCAAGCGCAGCGTCCTCACCCTGGAGGAGATGGGCATCCCCGTGGAGCACGCCCAGCACGAGGACGCTCCCAGCCAGCACGAGATCGATCTGCGCTACACCGACGCCCTCACCATGGCCGACACGGTCATGACGGTGCGCCTGGTGGTGAAGGAGGCGGCCCAGCGAGCCGGGGTGCACGCCAGCTTCATGCCCAAGCCCCTGGCCGGCGAGCAGGGCTCGGGCATGCACACCCACGTGTCGCTCTTCGAGGGCGACAGGAACGCCTTCCACGATTCTGGCGACCCCTACGGCCTGTCGGAGGTAGCCAAGCAGTTCATGGCCGGCCTCATGCGCCACGCTCCGGAGATCACCGCCGTCACCAACCAGTGGGTGAACTCCTACAAGCGACTGGTGAGCGGCTACGAAGCGCCCGTGCACGTCTCATGGGCCCGCAACAACCGTTCTGCGCTGGTGCGCGTGCCCGTGGTCAAACGCAACAAGGTGGAGTCCACCCGCATCGAGTACCGGGCGCCGGACCCGGCCTGCAACCCGTACCTGGCCTTCGCCGCCATTCTGGCCGCCGGTCTCAGGGGTATCGAAGCGGGTTACGACTTGCCCCGGGAAGCGGCGGCCAACCTGTACGCCATGACACCCGAGGAACTGGCCGCCGACGGGATCCGGGCGCTGCCCGGCAGCCTCAACGAAGCCATCGGCGAGATGGAGCGCTCAGAGCTGATGGCCGAGACCCTGGGTGAGCACGTCTTCGAGTGGTTCATCCGCAACAAACGTGCGGAGTGGGCCGGTTACAAGACCCACATCAGCCAGTTCGAGCGCGACCGCTACTTCCCGCTGCTCTAGCAGCGGCCGGAGAAAGGGACGACGGGGAGGAGGAACGTGGAGCCGCTTCTGTGCTTCCCTGATCCCTTCCCGTCCGAGCTCGCCCTGATCCTCGAGCGGGCCGGGTACCCCTGGAAGGTCGTCGCCCGGCCCGAGCACGCCGAGACCGACGAGCCCGAGGACGGTTGGGCGGGGGCAGTGGTGTGCGCGGACCTCGACCGGCCGGCGGCTTTCGCCCTGTGCCGGCTGCTGCGCTCGCGCGAGGTCCCGCTGCGCCCCGTGCTGCTCGTTGTGGGGTCAGACCAGCTCGCCGACCTGGAACTCCGCGAGGACCAGTTCGACGACTTCCTCGTCCTGCCCTCGTCACCCGAGGAGATGCTGGCCCGGCTCACCCACCTCTTCTGGCGCACGGGCCGAGGGCTGCGCCCCGAGCTCATCGAGTACGGACCTCTCGTGCTCAATCTGGAGACCTACCAGGCAGCGGTGTCCGGCAGGGCGTTGGACCTGACCTACATGGAGTACGAGCTGCTTCGCTTTCTGGCGGCCAGGCCCGGCAAGGTCTTCACGCGCGAGACGCTGCTCAGCCGGGTTTGGGGCTACGAGTACTACGGGGGGGCCCGGACCGTGGACGTCCACGTTCGGCGCCTGCGGGCCAAGCTCGGCGAGGAGCACGCCCATCTGATCTCCACCGTCAGATCGGTGGGCTACCGATTCGGTCAGGGTAGCTGGGCTCCCTGACCTGGTTGGACCCGCCGGTCCCACCCACGGGGCCAGTGTCCGTCCCTGTTTCCCTGCACTTGTCGACCATGACCTCTCAGGTGGCGGCGTAGGCCCAGGCCTCGATCTCGACGAGGGCACCGAGCGGCAGTCCGGCCACGGCCACGACGGACCGAGCCGGGCGATGGTCACCGAGCGAGTCCACGTAGACGTCGTTGAAGGCGGCGTAGTCGGCGATGTCAGCCAGGAAGACGGAGGTCTTGACCACGTGCCCCCAGCCCAGGTCCTGCTCAGCGAGCAGGGAAGCCACGTTGGCCATTGCCCGCCGTGCCTGGGCGACGAGGCCCTGGGCCAACACCGGACCGTCGGGCCCCGGCTCGATGCCGATCTGTCCCGAGCACACCACGAAGGGCCCTGCCCGCCGCCACGCCGAGTAGGGCCCGACCGGGGCGGCCACGTCAGGCTCCCCGCTCGAGCGGCCAGTCGGGAGGGAGCCCGGCGGTCAGCCAGGCAGCCGCCGCCGTGGCTGCCAGCACGGCATCGCTGCCCCGGCGCGGGGGGCCGTCGTCCTCCAGCACCGTCACCTCGACCACGGGCATGTCCCGGGCCCCTAGCACCCCGAAGGAGCGGATGGTGAGGTCCAGCACCTCGCCATCCTCTCCGACAGCCAGGCCCTCGCGCCGGACCCAGCTCAGGCCCTGGTGAACAGCCCCGATGGCATAGGAACGCAGGACGACGTCGTCGAGGACCGCTCCTGCACTCACCGTCACCTCCACGGGACCTTCGCAGGGCACCCTCACCGTGGCCCAGGCACCGTCGGGCGATGTCACCGTGACCGGGTGCCCGGGATCAGTGCCCCCGCCGTCGGCCAGCACGTCGAGGACGGCGCGCAGCACCGCCGCCTCGGCCCAGCCCGCTGCGCGCAGGTCGGCAGACACCGGCGGGCCGGGCACCGTCACCTCCTGCACCTCCAAGCCGGGCATGGCCTGCGCAACCGCCGCCCGCCACGGGGCCAGCCCGGGGGAGCCGGGGGGACGAGCCACCCGGATGATCCCCGTGCCGTCGGCGCGCACCC
>JBJKRZ010000249.1:0-9203 GCA_046704365.1 Acidimicrobiales bacterium
TCCCCGCCCTTCGGCCCCCGCCCGGAGCGCGCGCGTACCCGCTCGAGCGCCGCTGGGCGTAGAGCCGGGCGTCGGCGGCCGCCAAGAGGGACTGCAGGGCGGTGCCGTCCCCGGGCACCGTGGCCGACCCCCAGCTGAAGCCCGGGGCGCCGAGCTGGCGGGCCCGGGCCATGAGCTCGGTCACGGCCCGCTCGCCGGCCAGGGGCAAGAGGACCACGAACTCGTCGCCGCCGATGCGGAAGAGCTGGTCGGTGGCCCGGAACGAGCTGCGCATGACCTCGGCCAGGCTCTCGAGGGCGGCGTCGCCGGCCACGTGCCCTTGCGTGTCGTTGATGGCCTTCAGGCCGTCGAGGTCGATGAGGGCGACCGAGAGCGGGTTCCCGGTGCGGCCTGCTTCGGCCAGCGCCACCATGGCGGCTTGCTCCAGGGCTCGGCGGTTGCCGGCCCCCGTCAGGGCGTCGGTGAGGGCGGCGTCCTCGAGCTCGGCCAGGGCCGCCTGGGTGGCCAAGGTGCCCACGGTGTCGAGGACCTCGGCAAGCTTCGCTACGGCGTCGGCCGGGCAGCTCTCCTCGAGCACGCGGCGCAGGGAGGCGAAGCGGGCCACCATCACCGGCAGGGGGCGGATGGTGCGCGCCCAGTCGCGCGAGGCCACCTCCAGCAGGCGTCGGTCGGCCACACCGAGGGCGTGCGGGTTGGACAGGGAGGCCAGCACGGCGCGCAGCAGGGCCGTCGCCTCGGGGTCGCGGAAGGGCTGGGCGTGGTCGCCCTCGCCGTCGAGGCAGGCGGTGCGCCACTGGAGCAGGACGACCTCGGTCCAGTCGGAGACCGAGGAGTCGCTCCAGGGCGCGAGCGACGAGTCGGCCCAGGGCGCGGCGGGCGCGTCGGCCCGGCGCGGCGCGGGCGGGGCGTCGAGCCCCGGCGTGCGCTGCCCTGTGACCATGCTCCTCTCGGCCATCGCCCCCCCTGCGCAGGCCCGGGCGCCCCTGTCCGGGGCGCGGAGACCCACGACCAACGGCAACCGGCCCCGGCCAGGGGAGCCGGACGCCGCCGCTCACCTTCTAGATCGGCCGCCGCCGCCCAGACCATTAGCCCTACCCCCGGGGAGCCTCGGCTCCCGGCCAGGGCGTTGCAGGGTTTGCCGAGGTGGTGGTGGCCGCTACGGGCTCGCGCCCTTCCCGCCGTCGCCGCCATCGGTTCCGGCTGCCGCCCCCTGCCCGGGTCGCCCCCGCCCCCGGCCCTCAGCGGTTGCCGGCTTCGGCCTCCACGTCGGCCACGATCAGGCGCGGACCCGAGGGCCAGTCGAAGTAGCGCCAGCTCCAATTGACGAGGACGACCAGGCGGTTGCGGAAGCCGATCAGGTACACGAGGTGCAGGCCCAGCCAGGCCAGCCAGCCCAGGGTGCCCCGCACCACGGGGAGCCCCGGGATCTGCGCCACCGCGGCGCGCCGGCCGATGGTGGCCATGATGCCCTTGTCCTTGTAGCGGAATGCAACGGTGGGCTCGCCGTTGAGGCGGCGCAGGATCTGCTGGCCGGCGTGGCGCCCGCCCTGCATGGCTCCTTGCGCCAGCTGCGGCGTGACCCCTTGCCGCCCCCCTCCGAGGGGCGCCGCTGCCGCGTCGCCCACCACGAACACCTCGGGGTGCCCGGCCACGGACAGGTCGTCTTCGACCTCGAGGCGCCCGCCCCGGGTGGCGGGCAGGCCCATGGTCGATGCGAGGGTGCCCTCCACGGTGACGCCACCGGCCCAGATGACGGCGTGGGCGGCCAGGGTGGAGCCGTCGGCCAGGCGCACCCCGCCGGCGTGCACCTCCTCGACCCCCTGGCCCGGGCGCACGTCCACGCCCCGGGCCCGCAAGGTGTCCGCCGCGTAGGCCCCGGCGCGCTCGGCGAAGCCGGTGAGGAGCCGCTCGGCCACGTCGAGGAGCACCACCCTGGTTCGGGCGGGATCGATGCGCAGCCGGTCGCGTCGCACCGCCACCGAGATGAGCTCGCCCAGGGCGCCCGCCGTCTCCACGCCCGTCGGGCCGCCTCCCACCACCACAAAGGTGAGGCCGCCCTCGAAGCGCTCGGGATGGGCGTCGGCCTCCTCCAGCACGCCGAGAAGGTGGTTGCGCAGCAGCCGGGCGTCTCGCAGCGTGTACAGCGGTTGGGCGTTGCCCGCCGCCCCGTCGACGGCGAAGAAGGAGGCGGTGGCGCCCGTGGACAGCACCAGGTGGTCGTAGTCCAGACGAGAGCCGTCGGCCATGACCACGGAGCGCCCGGAGAGGTCGACGCCGGTGACCTTGCCGCAGCGGAAGGTCACGTTGGGCTCGTGCCCGAAGATGGCGCGCACGGGGTAGGCCACGTCGGCTGGTTCCAGGCCGGCGGTGGCCACCTGGTACAGCAGCGGCTGGAAGGTGTGGAAGTTGTGCTGGTCGACGACGGTGATGTCGATGGGCCGCCCCGCCAGCACCCGGGTGGCCGCCAGGCCGCCGAAGCCCGCTCCCACCACCACGACCCGGGGGAGACGGTCCTCCATGACGCGCACCCTGCCACGGCGGGCACTGCGCCGCCAGGTGGGATCCGGCAGGGACCACGTCGACTTCTCGCCGAGAGGCTCCAGTTCTGCGTCCTTTGGGTGCGAGTGTGACCCGGCGGAGACCCTCAGTGGGGATGCCATTGGGCGGCGGGGTGCGACCGCAGGAACTCCCGGAGGTACGGGAGTGCGAAGTCAACGCGTCCGCGGCCGGCTGATTGGACCAGGCCAGCCTCGATGAGCCGTAGCCGGTATTGACCGGCGTAGTTGGCATCCACGCTCATCCGATCGGCGACGTCAGCCATCTGCGACGGGCCGTCGTCTTGGGCCATGGCCACAAGGAAGGTCCGGTCGACATCCGACAGCCCCGTGAGGGAGGGCTCGTGCACGGTCGTTCCGAGCCGCCGTTGTGCGGCAGCGACGCCCCTTTGCACGTCGTCCGCGGTGATAGCTGGTTGGTCGGGATGCTGACGCCAGGTGTGGTAGCCGACAAGCTGGACCATGAACGGATATCCACCTGTCGCCTCAACTGCGGCGGCGAGTTCCTGAGGCCCGATCGCCCGGCCCCGCTCGGTGATGGGGACGACGAGCGCTCGTTCGACGTCGCTGGCTCCAATGGTCCCCAAGCCATAGCGGTCGGCTCGTCTGAGGAACGTGACGACGCCATCATCGCTCAACAAGTCGCTCACGGCCGCCGGAAGGCCTGCCCCGACGAATGCCACCTCCTCGCCTTCCCGGAACGCATGCTGCACCGCCACGCTCAGAGCTTCGATCTCGTTCCTTGAGGCCCGTTGAAGCTCGTCCACCGTTATGAGCAGCCCCCCGCCATCGCCGGCGGCCAAGCGCGCTGCTTCGATGATCTGGGTGCGCAGCCCGGGCACCACGTGGTGCCGTTCCGAGGTGTCCCAGGTCACTCCGCCGCCTACGACTGGCGCCGTGATGCTGGTCAAGCGGCGAGCCGCCCCGGGTTCATAGCGCTCCAGCACGCCAGGGATGAGATCGTTGGTCAACCTCTGTGTCATACCTGGGGTGGCTGTCTCGGAGACCACCGCCCATCGGCTGTGGCGGGCCACGTCCTCCACGGCGTTCAGCATCACGGTCTTTCCCGTGCCCCGGGCCCCGGTGTAGAGCGTCGCCCTCCCGGGCTCCCCCGGCTCGTTGGCGAGCGCCTCCTCGAAGATCTCGAGAAGATCGTCACGGCCCGCCAGGTACGGCGGGTTGACGCCGAAGGTGGGGTGGAACGGATTCGACCGGGGCCGGCGGGCCTCTTCCTGGCGAGTCGGTCGCGCCATTGGTGCAGGCTACCAGGAGATTTAGTGAGTTTTAGTTTGTTTAGTGTTTTTAGTCACTTTTAGCCCAAGGTGAGGTCATGCGCGCCGACCGAACGGCGGACCCTTCACACCGTCGCTGGCTCAGCAGCCCACGAGCTCGGTGGCGGCCTTCACGATGTCGTCCACCTGGGGGAGGATGGCGTCTTCGAGGCCCGGCTCGTAGGCCACGAAGGTGTCGGTGGCGGTGACGCGCCGCACGGGGGCGTCGAGCGACCAGAAGCAGTGCTCGGTGACCCAGGCGGCCACCTCGGCACCGAAGCCGGCGGTCAAGGTGTCCTCGTGCACGACGAGCAGGCGACTCGTGCGCTGCACCGACTGGCACACGAGGTCGCGGTCCCAGGGGGAGATGGTGCGCAGGTCCACCACCTCGGCCGACCATCCCCGGGCGGCCAGGGTCTCGGCGGCCTGGAGCGACTTCTGCACCGTCGCTCCCCAGGTGACGATGCTCAGGTGCTCCCCGGGCCGTACCACGGTGCCGACACCGAGGGGAAGGCTCCAGCCCGCCGGCGGCATGGGGTCAGCGGCGTAGCGCTGGCGGTACAGGTGCTTGTGCTCGAGGAACATCACCGGGTCGCCGGCCTCGAAGGCGCTGCGCAGCAGCCCCACGGCGTCGCGGGCGCGCGAGGGCATGACGACGATCAGCCCCGGGATGTGGGCGAAGATCGACTCGCCGCTCTGGGAGTGCCAGATGGCGCCGCCCGTCAGGTACCCGCCGATGGAGACGCGCACCACGAGCGGGCAGGTGAAGGTGCCGGCCGAGCGCCAGCGGATGGTGGCGGCTTCGCTACGCAGCTGCTGCATGGCCGGCCAGATGTAGTCGAAGAACTGGATCTCGGCGCAGGGGCGCAGCCCTCGCAGGGCCTGGCCCACGCCGCGTCCCACGATGTTGGACTCGGCCAGGGGGGTGTTGAAGCAGCGGGCCGAGCCGTAGGCGCGCTGCAGGCCCCGCGTCACACCGAACACGCCCCCCTTGCCCTCCACGTGGTCGAGCACGTCCTCGTCGGCGTCGGCCACGTCCTCGCCGAAGACGCGGATGCGCTCGTCGCCGTCCATGAGCTCGAACAGCGCCTGGCGGATGGCCTCGGCCATGACGAGCGGCTCGCCCCGTGCCGCCTCGCCCCGTGCCGCTTCGCCCGGTGCTGCTTCACCCGGTGCTGCTTCGCCCGGTGCTGCTTCACCCGGTGCTGCTTCACCCCGTGCCGCCTCGCCCGCCGCGTGGCGCCCGGCACCCGGCTCCCCGGTTGGCCGCGTGGTGATGCGCAGCACGTGGTCGGTCACGCTTGCCGGGTCGGGGCGCCGGGCGGCCAGCGCCGCGTCGGCGGCCAGCGCCGCTTGCGCCTTGGCGTCGGCCTCGACGGCCTCGGCGCCGTCCTCGTCGAGGATGCCGGCGTTCACCAGTGCCCGCCGGAGGCTGGTGATGGGGTCGTGCTTGGCTTCGGCGGCCAGGTCGGCGGCGTCGCGGTACTTGGCCTGGGAGTCGGCCGAGGAGTGCGAGTAGGGGCGGGTCACCTTGGCGTGGATGAGACCGGGGCCCTCCCCGGCGCGCACCCGGGCCACCGCCTTCGCCCCCTTGGTGCGGCACGCCGCGTAGTCCCAGCCGTTCATCTTGGTCACGGCCAGGCCCCGGAATCCCTGCACCAGCTCCGACACGGGGGCGGGCGCCTGATCCTCGGCCCGCACCGAGATGGCGTAGCCGTTGTCCGCCACCACGAAGAGCACCGGCAGGTGCAGGCGACAGGCCGAGTTCAGGCTCTCCCAGAACTCTCCCTCGGAGGTGGCCCCTTCCCCGAGCGACACGTAGGTGATCTCGTCGCCCTGGGCCCGGCACCCCGGGAGGTTGGGGCGCCGGGCGATGTAGCGGCCCGCCTCGGCGCAGCCCACCGCCGGTAGGCACTGGCTGCCCGTGGGGCTCGACTGGGTGACGATGTTCTTGGCCGGGTCGCCGAAGTGGCACGGCATCTGCCGTCCCCCCGAGGCCGGGTCCTCGGCCGATCCCACGGCTTGCAGCATGATCGCCAGCGGCGTCACCCCCAGGGCGAGCACCAGGGCCCGGTCGCGGTAGTAGGGGAAGAACCAGTCGTAGCCGGGGCGCAGCGAGCGGGCCAGGGCCGTGTAGAGGATCTCGTGGCCGGCGCCGGAGATCTGGAAGAACACCCGGCTCTGCTTCTGCAGAAGGATCTCGCGGTCGTCGAGCGCCCGCGACAGACAGGACAGGCGGAAGTCCTCGATCAGCTCTTCGGCAGGGAATTGCTCGAGGATGCTCCCCGAGCCGTTGGCACCAGGACGGGCCTTGGCGCCGTTGCGGGCGCCGGTTCTCGGCCCTGTCCCCCGGGTCGAGACGGCCTTCACCATCGATTTCGACGCTACTCCTCTGGCGGAGAAATGCGGCGCTCCTCGAAAGAGGGGTGCAACCGCCCTGGCCGGGGCGCTGCCCGGAGCCGCAGCGCCGCGCTCCTCAGGATGCGTAGACGTAGCCCGGGAGCGGCGGTTCGCCGCTCGTCTCGGGGGAGCCGGCCACCGAGCGGGCGATGGTCGCCATCTCCGAGGCGAAGTGCACGGGCAAGGTGACGGCGTCCACCTCAGGCGCCAGTCCCTCGCTGCACAGCTCGTCGGGGAGGCGGGCGGGATCGGCCAGGCTGTCGTGGCGCAGCGCGTCCAGCGCCAGCGCGTAGGCGACGGGGTCGACGGTGCCCATGAGGAGGTGCTCGGAGAGATCGGCGGGGCACAGCTGCTGCACGGCGATGTCGAGGATGGCGCCCGAGCCCGTGTGCAGCGACGAGCTCCCCTCGGCGTCGAGGTTGGGCACCACCACCTCGTCGGTGCGGCTGTAGACGACCGTGTAGTCGATGCCGGCGAAGGTCTCGGCGTAGCTGTTCAGAGCGGCGAGGAACGGCGAGCCTGTCGCCTGCTGCCAGAAGGCGGGTGGGCACTGCAGGCGGCACAAGGCCCAGGAGTCGAGGGTGCCGTGGTTGGAGGGGTCGATGGCGACGAAGCTTCGAACCAGTGGCCGGGTGTCGGGCCAGAAGCGCAGCGCCCAGCGAGGGACCATGCCGCCCTGGCTGTAGCCCAGGATGTCCACCTGGTGCCCCGACAGGGCATGCATGGTGCGGATGGCATGGACGACGTACTCGCCGGCCGTGGCGATGTCGCCCATGGCGTGGTCGGGGAGGCTGAGGGCGCACCAGGGGAGGCCGGCGTCGCTCAGCCCGATCTCGTAGTTCCACGAGTAGTTGGACGTCGGGTCGAGGGCGGTGCCCGGCACGAGGAGCACCGGGTCGCGCTGGGCGGCGCGCACCGAGCTCGTGCACGACAGCGAGGCGGCCAGAGCGGTGGCCGGCACGTCGAGCGGCGGTCCAGGCTGGTCGAGCGGCGCGTAGGGTGGCGCCGAGGACGCCGTGGCGGCCACCGGCACGAAGACGGCGGCCGTGGCGGCGATGCAGAGGACGACGAGCAGCCACCCCGGCAGCACAACACGTTGTCCCGCCTCCGCCGACGCCACGGCAGTGAGCCTACGCCTGAGCGCGTCGTGGCACCGTGGCGTTCCGAAGCCTGCGGGTCACGCTGTCGCGCATGCGCAGCATGAGCGCAGCGCTCGGCATCACCTTGCCACTCATGTAGGTGGAGAGCCGTGGCGTCGAGGTGCCGATCCCAGAGGCGAACTGCGCCATGGACAGGCCGGAGCGACCGACGAGCTGGCGGATCTCCTCCGCCACCCGCCGCCGTTCGTTCTGACTTTGGCCAGCTCCTCACGCACGTCGACGATGAGCTGCTCTATGAGCTCGCCGATACCGAGACTGTCCACGAGCGGCAAGGCCTCCTCCACTCGCCGGGCGACCTCGCCGTAGGGATCGGCCTCGATGGCGAGCGCCAACTGGTGCCAGTCGGGGAGCTCGCCGCGATCTAGGGCGGTGGCGACGGCTTCCACAGGCCACTGCTCGACCGGGTCCTGAGGCGAGACGTCGAGATTCCGGAACCGCAGAGTGCCACTCATGAGGCACGCGCCATGGCGACGGCCACCTGCCGGCACTGGGTGACGACGACGTTCCATTCGTGCCATCGGTGGTCGAGGTTCTTGTAGCTCGAGAGATGCTCGGTAGTGGAGAGGTCCTTGGGGCGCGGATCGGCCAGTTGTCTCGGCAGCTGGGTGGACACCCCGCTGCCGCCCTGGTGCTGGTCCTCGTAGTTCTCGTCGATCCGGCCGAGAACCGACCCGGCCTCTGCCGTGCCGCGACGGTCGGAGAGTGCCGCCACGTCGAGGTGTCGCGGGTCTGGTTGCGACGGACGAGGAGGTAGCCCTTGATGCGCAGGGTCTCCTCGATGGTCGGTACCACCACGCGATGGCCGGAGGGGAGATCCACCTCCACGGTCTCGAGTGGGCGCCGCCGGCGTAGTTGACGGATGCCGGTCTCGATGCCTCCGAGCTCGCCGAGCACGAGCTTCTCCGGTACCACCCGGTTCGTGACCGAGCCGCTCGTGGACTCGACGGCCTCCAGTACGGCGTCGAAGCGCTCGGCAGGGTCGGAGACGACGCGATCGTCGTCGAAGGATTCGCGGTGGCGCGCGTGGAAGGCCGCCGCTGACCCGCCCACGAGCACAGCGTCGGGGACGACCTGCTGGAGCTTGGCTGCCGCCTCGAGGACTGCCAGCAGCGTTCCGGAAAGCGCTCCACCGGCGCCGGCCATGCCCGGGTGTTTATCAGATCTGATATCGGTGCTGGGATGGGCCGGGGGTGCAACCGGCGCAAGAAATCCAGCTGCCGCCTGCTCAGGCGGAGTGGTGCGCGACGTGGTTCGTCAGGTCGCTTCGAAGGCCCCGGACCCCTTGGTCGAGGCTCTCCAGCCTCCCCTCGGCTCCCTCCAGCCGGTCCTCCACCCGCTCGAGCCGACCCTCGACCCGCTCCAGCCGGTCCTCCACCCGCTCGAGCCGACCCTCGACGCGCTCCAGGCGGCCGTCCACCTGGTCCAGGTGTCGGTCCATACCGTCGAAGCGACGGTAGACCTCGCTGAAGCGCAGGTCCACGAGCCGCTCGAAGCGGTCGAAGGCGGCGCCCTGCTCGGTGATGCGATGCCCGAGGTTGATCTCCACGAGGCCGATCTTGGTTTCCAAATGCGTGATCACCCAGGTGAGCAAGCCGAGGGCGCCAAGCCCGAACGTTCCGAAGAGCCCGACGACAGTCCAGGTCACCGTCACTACTCCCAACGCTAATGCCGGCCCCCAGGGAGAGCGGCAGCGGGATCGAGTGGGCGGCTTTCGTCCAAGACCCGCGGAGCCGCCGAGCTCACGGGACGGTCACATGCGTTCGATCAACCGTCGGCGGCGTCGGGCAGCGCAGGAGCGTCGGTCGTCACGAGTTCGA
>JBJKRZ010000250.1:0-3376 GCA_046704365.1 Acidimicrobiales bacterium
GGCCGCCACGTGGGGGCGGGCCAACCTGCAGCCCGGTGACGCCGTCCTGCTCACCGACATGGAGCACCACTCCAACTTGGTGCCCTGGCTCATGCTGGCCGAGGAGCGCGGGCTCGAGCTGCGCTGGGTGGGGCTGGACGACGGGTACCGCCTGGATCTGTCGGACCTCGACCGACTGGTCGACGGGGTGAAGCTCGTGGCCTGCACCGCAATGTCCAACGTGCTCGGCACCATCCCCCCCTTCGCCGCCATCGCCGAGGCGGCGCACGCCGCCGGCGCCGTGGTGGTGGCCGACGGCGCCCAGTCGGTCCCCCACCTGCCCACCGACGTGACCTCGCTGGGCTGCGACTTCCTGGCCTTGAGCGCCCACAAGATGCTGGGCCCGACGGGCATCGGCGTGCTGTGGGGCAAGAGCGAGCTGCTCGAGGCCATGCCCCCCTACCTGGGCGGGGGCGGCATGATCCGCGACGTGCGCCGCGACGGCTTCAGCCCCAACGTCCTGCCCTGGAAGTTCGAGGCCGGCACGCCGCCCATCGCCGAGGCCGTGGGCATGGCGGCCGCCGTCGCCTACCTCGAGGCCCTGGGCATGGATCAGGTGAGGGCGCACGAGAAGGCGCTGACCGGATACGCCCTGCGGACGCTCGAGGAGCGCCTGGGCGACGACATCACCGTCTTCGGGCCTTCGGACACCGAAGACCGGGGCGGAGTGCTGTCACTGGCCTACCGCGACATCCACCCCCACGACCTGTCGCAGGTGCTCGACCAGGCCGGGGTGTGCGTGCGGGCCGGTCACCACTGCGCCAAGCCGCTCATGCGCCGCCTGGGGGTGCCGGCCACCGCCCGGGCTTCGTTCTACGTCTACAACGACAATGCCGATGTCGACGCCCTGGTCGAGGCGCTCGAGAGCGCCGCTAGCCTCTTCGGTTGATGAGCGGCCTCGAAGACCTCTACCGCGAGATCATCCTCGACCACTACCGCAGCCCCCGCAACCGCGGCGAGCTGCCCGAGCCGCCCGCCCACCGGGTGGAGGGCTTCAACCCCCTGTGCGGCGACGAGGTGGTGGTGTACCTACAGGTGGCGGACGGGAAGGTGGACGACATCCGCATCGGCGGCCAGGGGTGCTCCATCAGCCAGTCCTCGGCGTCGCTCATGTCGGCTGCCGTGAAGGGCAGGACCGTGGAGGAGGTGCGCGACCTCATCCGCACCTTCAAGTCCATGATGTCGGTCCACGAGGCCCGCTTGGGCGAGGACGGGGCCGAGGCGGAGGCCGAAGCGGTCGACCTGGCGTCGTTGGGCGAGCTGGCGGCCCTTGCGGGGGTGGTCAAGTTCCCGGTGCGCATCAAGTGCGCCACGCTCAGCTGGAACACCCTCGCCCAGGGCCTCGACGAGATGGGGAAGGTGGCAGCCGCCTCCTGAGAGAGGCCGCCACCTGAGAAAGGCCCCGCCTCCTGAGAGAGGCGGGCCCGGGATCAGCCCGGGGGGAACGTCGTGGTGCCGGCCGGGTCGGTGTACACGTCGCTCCCGAAGGAGCCCGGCACGTCGGCGGCGAAGCCCAGACGCGACAGGCCGAAGAGGGCCTCGAGCGACGCCAACAGCCCGTAGTGGTTGTAGGGAGTGCTCACCACCGTGTTCGGCGCGATGTACGGCGAAAGGGCGAGAGCGCCCACCTTCCCTCCTCCCGGACCGTCGATGCCCGGCAGGGGCGAGTCGGGGCCCGGCATCTCGTTGCAACAGGCGCTGGAGTCGCCCGTGGGCGGGGTGGCCGCCTCGTCGAAGGTGATGAGGAGCAAGCCGCCGCCGTGGGTGAAGGCCGGCGACGAGGTGATGAGCGGCACCCAGGTGCTGAGGAAGCTGTCGATGTCGCCCAGGGCGCTGGTGGAGGGGCTCGTCTCATTGGTGCAGGGGTAGTCGTGCCCGTCGTTGCACACGTTGGGGATGATGAAGGAGAGGTTGGGGGTGGTCGAGATGCTGGCCAGGTCGCTCACGAGCCCGGTGGTCCCCGCCGGGGCGTCGGGGGGAAGGGCGCCGCTGGTGGTGCCGAGGGGCACGACGTGGGCGTCGCAGTACTGGGGGTCGCCCGTGATGGACGAGAAGTACACGAAAGGGTCGTGTCGCGACACGTAGCCGTCGCCGGCCACCGCCGCCTGGGTCGTGTCCTGGGTGTCGATCTGGGGGTGGCCGCAGGTGGCCGACTCCCGAGAGGGGACGTTGCCCATGTCCTGCATGTAGCCCTTCCAGGTGAGGTGGGCGGCGCTCAGCTGGTTGGCGATGGTGGGGACGCTGGCGGGGTACACGCAGCCGGTGCCCACCGCTTGGCCGTCGAGCAGGGCGACGGGCCCGGTGCCCACGAACGAGTCGTAGATCTGGCAGTCGGCCTGGTTCTGCGGGTTGGGCGCCTGGCCGCTGATCATCGACACGTAGTTGTCGTTGCTCACGTGCCCGGTGCCGTAGTAGTTCTCCAGGTAGGCACCTTCCGAGCGCAGCTGCGCGGCCAGGTAGGGGTCGGCGGCGGGGTTACCGAAGCTGGACGCCGACGACTCGTTCTCGAGCACGATCACGAACACGTGGTGGATAGGCGGGAGCGCCGTGCTGGCCGAGCCCACCGTCGGGACGGCCAGGGCCGTGCAAGCGGCGAGGAGGGCGGTACCGCCAGCCAGGGCGGACGAGCGGCGTCGCACGATCAGGACCGTCCTTTGCTCGTGGCGGGTCGGAGCGCTACAGGCGTCGGCTCCATCGCGCCGGGAGCGGCGCCAGAAGGGGGAAAGCCCCAGGTGCCGTCACGCCCGCGGCCCGAACAACGGCCACAGGGCACCGGCCCGCCGCCCACCGGTGGGTTGCCCACGCGCAAGACTCTGGCACGAAAGGACCAGGTCCTCCAACTCGGGTCGGGTCCCCTGAGCCGGCGCTCAGGAGGGCTCGGACCGGTAGGCGCCGTATCCCAGGCGGTCGACGTCGTCGGCCAGCTCGGGTCCGCCTTCGGCGACGATGCGGCCGTCGATGAGCACGTGCACGACGTCGGGGCGCAGCACGGTGAGCAGGCGTCGGTAGTGGGTGATGGCGAGCACGCCGAGGCCCCATTCCCGGCGGGCGTCGACCACGCGACGAGCCACGTCGCGCAGGCCGTCGACGTCGAGGCCCGAGTCGACCTCGTCCAGCACTGCCATCTTGGGGCGCAGCACGCCGAGCTGGAGCGCCTCGCTGCGCTTGCGCTCGCCCCCCGACAGGTCGACGTTGAGGGCGCGCTCGAGCAGCCGTGTGGGCAGGCCCACGCGGGTGGCCTCGGCGGCGGCCAGCTCCGCCATGGGCAGGTCCCCGCCGCCCCCGTCGGCGGCGGCAAGGGCGTCGACCAGGCGGACACCGGGCACCTCGGTGGGGT
>JBJKRZ010000251.1:0-2661 GCA_046704365.1 Acidimicrobiales bacterium
GGCGGCGGCCCTGAGCGGCGCGACGGCCGCCCTCCGGGCTCCCGACGTGCCAAGACGGGCGCGCGCCCGCTAGCCTGCCGCAGGCCAAGGGATCGCTGAACAAGAAGCGCCGCAAGCGCATGCGGAAGAAGAAGCACAAGAAGATGCTGAAGGCGACGCGCTGGCAACGGCGCGCCGGCAAGTAGCGCCGCACCCCGCTCGGCCTTCCCCGGTCACGCCCGACCGCCCAGCCCAGCGCCCACCCTGGGGCGGTGCCTACGGCGGGCACCCGGCCGTTCCTGAGCACCCGAATGTTCCTGAGCACCCGGCCGTTCCTGGCACGCAGCCCTTCTGGGCAGCCGGCCCCGTGCCGTAGGCGAGGGGTGCCCCGTACGGGAGGGCCCCCGAGTGGCGGAGCCACGAGGGGAAGGACCCGTGAGGGGCAGGACCCCGAGCCCCCGTGCTCCGATGCCGGCGGTGCGCCAAGGTGGGACCTTCGGCCCTGCCCGGGCATCGGCGGCCGGCGCACGATCCACACGGTGGCCAGCACCGACGGGACCTTCCTCGACCTGGCAGCGCTGGGGGCGGACGACGTCCTGCTCCGGGAGCAGGCGCACCGGATCGCCGTCGAGGTGCTGCGCCCCGCCGCCTGCGCCCTCGACCGCATGACTCCTGACGAGCGGGTCGCCGAGGGATCGCCCTACTTCACCACGATGGCGACGCTGAAGTCGCTCGGCTACCACCGGCTGTTCCTGCCGCCCGAAGCCGGCGGAGCCGACCCCCCGCTCTCCGCCCTGTCCCAGTCGGTGGTGCTCGAGGAGCTCGGGTGGGGCAGCCTCGGCCTGGCGACCGCCTTCCTCGTCGACATGCTCCCGGTGTCGTCGATGGCCCGCCTGGGCAGCCCCGAGCTCCGGGCAGAGCTCATGACGCCCTGGGTGGAGGACGAGACGGGCGCGTACCACGGCTGCTGGGCCATCACCGAGCCCGACCACGGGAGCGACTTCTTGGGGTTCCGCGACACCTCGGCCCCGTCGTGGGGGCACGCCCAGCTGGTGGCCGAGCCGGCCGACGGCGGCTGGGTCCTGTCCGGCCAGAAGTCGGCCTGGGTGAGCTCGGGCCCCGTGGCCACCCATGCCGCCGTGCACGCCCAGGCCGGCCGGGGCGGGGACCTCTACCACGGCCTGTTCGCGGTGGTGGCCCTCGACGCCCCCGGCGTCCAGCGCGGGCCACCGGCCGACATGCTCGGCGCCCGTGACGACCCGCAGGGCCAGATCTTCTTCGACGGCGTCTTCGTGCCCGAGCGCAACGTCCTCGTCCCGCCCGGGCCCCTCTACCCCGCCTTCGCCGACCAGCTCCTGTGCCTGACCAGCTCGGTGATCGCCAACGTGGCCGTGGGGGTGGCGCGGGCGGCGTTCGAGGAAGCGCTGCACCAGGCCCGCCAGCGGGTCCAGGGCGGGACCCCGATCGCCGACCACAAGAACATCCAGCTGAGCCTGTACGCGATGTTCGAGCGGGTGGAGACGGCGCGGGCCTACGCGCGTGCCGTCCTCGCCCACACCCAGGCCAGCGCGCCGGGGTCGTCGCCCGACGCCCTCGGCGCGTCGCCCCGGCACAGCCGGGCGGCGCAGGTCTACACCAAGCGGGTCGCCTACGAGGTGGCCCACGACGCCCTGCAGGTCTTCGGGGCCCACGGGCTCCAGCGCGACGGGCTGGTCGAGAAGCTGTTCCGGGACGCCCGCAGCCTCCTCATCGAGGACGGGACGCTCGAGGTGCTCGCCCTCGACGCCGCTCGCGACCTGGTCGCCAACTACGAACGAGACCACTACGACCTCGAGGAGATGATGGCCAAATGGTGACGATCACGAGCACCCCGCTGGACGCCCCGCTGTACCGGATGGACGCCGGACGCGGCGTCGAGTACTGGAACTGCCGCGGGCTCGTCGCCGCCTTCACCGTCGAGGACGACGTCGCCGACCTGCTGCCGCCGGGCCTGCACCTGGACACGCCGGCCATCGGGGCGGTCTTCGTCGCCGACTACGGCGCGAGCACCCTCGGCCCCTACGGCGAGTTCGTCTCGCTGCTGCGGGTGGTCGACGACGACGACGTCGCCGGCCTCTACGTCCCCTACATCTACGTCACCAACGACGGCGCCCTCGCCGCCGGCCGGGAGGTCCTCGGTGCGCCGAAGAAGCTGGCGTCGGTCGGCGTGTCGGTCCAGCCCGACGCCGTCGTCGGCACCCTGGCCCGCCCCGACGACTGCACGCTGGCCACCGTGGTGGTCTCACCGACCGAGCGCCTCGGAGCCGAGCTGCTCGACACCCTGATGCCGGCGGGCGCGCCGTTCTACTCGCTGCGCCATCTCCCGGGCCCACCGGGTGGTACCCAGGTCCGAGAGCTCGTCCGCTGGCACTGCGCCTTGGCGGTGCACGACGACGCCTTCGGCGACGGCCTGCGGTTCACCGGCCCGGGGTCGGTCACCTATCCGACGCGCTCGGCGGTCGACCCGGTCCACCGTCTGAGCGTCGCCACGCTGCTCGGCGTCACCTACCTCGAGTTCGACATGCGCCTGACGGCCAGCGGCGTCGCCTGGTCCGACACCGTGCCGCCCGTGCTGGTGGGGGCGCACGCCTCCTGAGCACGCCGTCGATCCCGTGCGCTGGCGACCGCACCGCCACCCCTCCG
>JBJKRZ010000252.1:0-8608 GCA_046704365.1 Acidimicrobiales bacterium
ATCCCGGCCGGTCGCCGCCCACCCGATCCCGGCCGGTCGCCGCCCGCCCGAGCCTGCAGCCCTGCGCAGGTGGTCGCCGTAGCCTGGGCCGGTGGCCGCTCGCCCCGCCCACGTCGCCTACCTCGACCACGCCGCCGGGTCACCGCTTCGCCCCGAGGCTCTGTCCGCCATGCTCCCGTTCCTGTCGGAACATTTCGGCAACCCCTCAGGCGCCCACGCCGTGGCCCGCAGAGCGCGCCGAGCGGTCGACGAGGCACGGGACACGGTGGCTCTGCACGTCGGCTGTGAACCGGGCGAGGTGGTGTTCACCGCCGGGGGTACCGAGGCCTGCAACCTGGCCGTGCTGGGGGCCCATAGGGCCACGGGCGGCGAGGTCCTGTGCTCGGCCTTCGAGCACCACGCCGTCCTCGACGCCTCTACCGCTTGTGAAGGGCGCCTGGTGCCGGTAACGGCCGAAGGTCTCGTCGACCTCGAGGCCCTGGAGGCCGCTCTGCACCCCGGGGTGGCGGTGGTGTCCGTGATGGCGGTCAACAACGAGGTGGGGACGGTCCAGCCACTGGGCGACGTGGTGCGCCTGGTGCGCCAGCGAGCCCCAGGGGCGCTGGTGCACAGCGACGCCGTTGCCGCCGGGGCCTGGTTGGATCTCGCCGAGCTGGCGGGACAGGTCGACCTGCTCTCTGTCGGCGCCCACAAGTTCGGCGGCCCCAAAGGTACCGGCGCCCTCGTCGCGCGCCACGGCGCCCGCCTGGCGCCCGTCTTGTACGGGGGCTCCCAGGAGCGCGACCGGCGGCCGGGCACCCACGACGTCGCCGGAATCGTGGGCATGGCCGCCGCCTTGGAGGCATCGGCCGCCCGCCGGGCCGAGGAGTCTGCCCGCCTGGGCGCCCTGGCTGAACAGCTGGCCCGGGGATTGTGCGAGGCGGTGCCCGGTGCCCGGCGCACCGCCGCCGGCACGCCGCGGACCGCCGGCCATTGCCATCTCCTCTTCGACGGCGTGGACCAGGAGGAGCTGCTCGTGCTGCTCGACGAGGGAGGGGTGTGCGCCTCGGCGGGCTCGGCCTGCGCCAGCGGCGCCCTCGAGCCGAGCCACGTGCTCCTGGCCATGGGGATGTCGCCCACCGTGGCCCGCCAGGCTGTGCGCTTCTCGCTCGGGTGGTCGACCACCGCTGCCGACGTCGAGCTTGCCCTGGGCGTCGTGGCCAAGGCCGTGGAGCGGCTCCGCTCGTCCTGAGGGGATCGGCCGGCCGCCGATGGCGCCCTACGCTCTTTCGCCGTGCGCGTGCTCGTGGCCATGTCCGGGGGGGTCGATTCGTCCGTGGCGGCGGGGCTCCTCGCCGATCAGGGTCACGAGGTCGTGGGCGCCACCCTCAAGCTCTGGGGTGGGCCGAGCGATTCGGGGTGCTGCTCGGTGGCCGACGTGGAGGACGCCCGGGCCGTCGCCCGCCAGCTCGGCTTGGACCACCACGTGTTCAACTTCACCGAGCTCTTCGAGCGCTCCGTGGTCGATCACTACGTCGACGGGCACCGACAGGGCCTCACCCCCAACCCCTGCCTGGAGTGCAACCGCCACGTGAAGTTCGGCGCCTTGCTGGAACGGGCGAACCGCCTGGGCTTCGAGGCCCTGGCCACGGGCCACCACGCCCGGGTGGTCCACGGCCCGCACGGAGCGCGTCTCGAGCGGGGCGCCGACAGGGCCAAGGACCAGTCCTACGTGTTGTCGATGCTGGGTGCCGCCCAGCTCGAGCGCCTCCTGCTCCCCGTGGGCACCATGCAGAAGTCCGAGGTGCGGGCCTGGGCCGAGCGCCGCGGCCTGCGCACGGCGTCCAAGCCCGACAGCCAGGACGTGTGCTTCATCCACTCCGATGGCGGGCGCCAACAGTTCTTGGCTGAGAGGCTGACGCTCCACCCGGGTACCCTCGTCGACCACGGTTCGGGCCACGAGGTGGGGGCCGTGCCGGCAGTGGAGCTGGTGACGGTGGGCCAGCGTCGCGGCTTGGGTCTCGGGGTGGGAGGCCGCAGGCGCTTCGCGCTGGCCGTTGACGTCGCCCGTCGTCGCGTGGAGGTCGGCGAGGCGTCGTCGGCCCTGTCCCGTGACCTGTCGCTCACGGCCTGGACGTGGGTGGCACGCCGCCTGGCACCTGGTGAGCGCGCCGTGGCCCAGACCAGCGCCCACGGCCGGCCGGTGCCGTGCACCCTGCGACACGACGGGCTCGAGTTCGACGAGCCGCAGCGGCTGGTGGCGCCGGGACAAACCGTCGCCTTCTACGACGCCACGCACCCCGAGGCGGTGCTGGGCTCGGCGCTGTCGGCACCCGCTGGCTGAGCCCTCCCCGTCTGGCTGTGACGTTCCCCGCACCTGGCTGACCCAGGCCCTCGGTACGCTCGGCTCCATGGCTCTAGACGCCGCCCGCCGGGTCGAGGAGCTGCGGGCGAAGATCGCCTACCACGACCGGCGCTACTACGAGCTCGACTCCCCCGAGATCCCCGACGCCGAGTACGACGCCCTCATCGGCGAGCTGCGTCGCATCGAGGAGCGCCACCCCGAACTCCTCGTCGCCGACTCGCCCACCCAGCGGGTGTCGGGGACGGCTTCGGTGCTCTTCGCCCCGGTGCGCCACGTGGTGCCCATGATGAGCCTGGACAACGCCATGGACCTGGGCGAGCTGCAGGCCTGGGCCACTCGGATCGCCCGAGTGGACGCCGAGGCGCTCGAGGCCGACTTCGTGTGCGAGCTCAAGATCGACGGGCTGGCCATGTCGCTCACCTACGAGCACGGCAAGTTCACCCGTGCCGCCACACGCGGTGACGGTGTGACGGGCGAGGACGTGACGGCCAACGTGGCCACCATCGATGGCCTCCCCCAGGAGCTTCGCTGGCCCAAGGGCAAGGGGCCCGTTCCCGATCTCCTCGAGGCCCGCGGCGAGGTCTACATGTCGGTGGCGGCCTTCGAGGAGCTCAACCGCCGGCAGCTCGAGTCCGGCCAGAAGACCTTCGCCAACCCCCGCAACTCCGCCGCCGGGTCGCTGCGCCAGAAGGACGCCCGCATCACGGCCAGCCGGGAGCTCTCGTTCTGGACCTACCAGGTGGGCGCCCTGCAGGGTGGGCCCGCGCTGGCACGCCACAGCGAGGCCCTGGAACTGTTGCGGCGCTGTGGCTTCCCGGTCAACCCCGAGATCACCGTCGTGCACGGCGTCGACGAGGTCTTCTCCTTTTGCGAGCGATGGCGTGACCACCGTCACGACCTCGACTACGAGATCGACGGGGTGGCGGTGAAGGTCGACGACCTGGGGCTCCAGCAGCGCCTGGGCGCCACCTCGCACGCACCGCGCTGGGCGATCGCCTTCAAGTTCCCGCCCGAGGAGCGCACCACCAGGCTCGCCGACATCATGGTGTCCATCGGTCGCACCGGCAGGGCCACCCCCTTCGCCGTGCTCGACCCGGTGTTCGTGGGCGGTTCGACGGTGGGTCTGGCCACGCTGCACAACGAGGACCAGGTGGCGCTCAAGGACGTGCGCCCCGGTGACAGCGTGGTGGTGCGCAAGGCGGGCGACGTGATCCCCGAGGTGGTGGGTCCCGTCCTGGCTGAGCGGCCCAGGGGCTCGAAGCCCTGGAAGTTCCCGACCCGCTGCCCGAGCTGCGGCGGGCCGCTGGTCCGGCTACCCGGCGAGAGCGACACGTTCTGCACGAACCTCGACTGTCCCGACCAGCGGGTCCAACGCATCGTGCACTTCGCCTCGCGGGGGGCCATGGACATCGAGGGCCTGGGGGACAAGCGCGTGATACAGCTGGTCGAGGCCGGGATGCTCTCGGATCCCGCCGACGTGTACTTCCTCGAGCGACCGGAGCTCGTCGCCCTGGAGCGAATGGCCGAGCTGTCGGCCGACAACCTCCTACGGGCCGTCGAGCAGTCCAAGGGCCGTCCGTTGTCACGCCTGCTCGTCGCCCTGGGCATCCGCCATCTCGGTCCTACCGGGGCGCGTGCCTTGGCCCGGGCCTACCCCTCTTTGGACGAGGTGCTGGCGGCCGATGCCGAGGCGCTGGCCGCCGTGGAAGGGATCGGGCCCGTGATCGCCGACAGCGTGGCAGGGTTCTTCGCCTCCCCGTCCAACATGGTGGTCGTCGACAAGCTCCGCCGTGCCGGACTGCTCTTGAGCGAGCAGGCGGTGACGAGCGGCCCTGGCAGTGCCAGTAGCGCCGCCCGAGCCACGCCGGACGTCAGGGCCGCGCCGGGCTCCGGGGCCCCCCCGGACGCCCGGGCCACGCCGGCCTCCGGGGCTGCGCCGGATGTCCGGCGAGGGGCGGGCGACGAGCGGGGGGCGGCCCAGACGCTGGCCGGCAAGTCGGTCGTGGTGACGGGCACGTTGGCCGAGTTCACCAGGGAGGAGGCGGAGGAGGCCATCTTGGCCCGGGGGGGAAAGTCGCCCGGGAGTGTCTCGGCCAAGACCTTCGCCCTGGTGGTGGGCAGCGAGCCCGGTACCGCCAAGTTGCGCAAGGCCGAGGACCTCGGCGTCCCCGTGGTCGACGGCGAACGCTTTGGTGAGCTGCTCGACACGGGTGAAGTGCCGACCAGGTGAGCACCGCGGCGTCCGAGGGTCGGTACCCTCCACGGGTTCCGGTTTCGGTGAGCGCCCTCATCACCGACAGCGCCGGCCGGCTGCTCGTGCTCAAACCGACCTACAAATCGGGTTGGACGGTTCCGGGCGGCCAGATGGAGGCGGACGGCGAGACACCGTGGCAGGCCTGCCGCCGGGAGGTGCACGAGGAGTGCGCTCTCGCCATAGGCCGTGGCCGGCTGGCCTGCGTCGATTTCCTGCGCCCCCGGCCCGGCCGTGCCGGTGGCCTGCGATTGTTGTTCGACTGTGGTCGGCTCTCCGATGAACAGGCGGCCGCCATTTCGGTGCCCCCGGAGGAGGTGGCCGAGTTCCGCTTCGTGGGTAGCGCCGAGGCCGACGCCTTGTTGCGTCCGGCCGTGCGCCGCCGGGTGCAGGCGGTGCGGCCGCCTCCCACCGTGGTGTACCTGGAGGAGGGGCGACCGGTCGATTCCGTCGGGGGCTGAGCAGCGCGACCCTTGTGTCGCCCTTGGTGGAACCGTGGCCGTGCCATCGGCGCCATGACGCAGCATGTGCCCGAAGGCCTACTGCCTGCGTCCACCGGCCGGAGGCCGGGCCTCGGTAGCCTGTTCGGGCACCATGCCGACCATCACCGACTCCATCGGGCGAGTCCTGGCTGGCCGCTACCGCATCGAGTCCGCTCTCGGGAGTGGGGCCTCGGCGCACGTCTTCGGGGCTTGGGACGTGAGCCTGCGGCGCCGGGTGGCCGTCAAGGTTCTCCATCCCGCCCTGGCTGCCGACAGCGCCTTCCTGCGCCGGTTCCGAGCCGAGGCCCAGGCGGCTGCCTCCCTGGCCCACCCCCATGTGCTGGCCGTGCACGATTGGGGCGAGGACGAGACCGGACCGTTCCTCGTCCTCGAGCTCTGCGCCGGGGGCTCACTGCGCGAAGTCCTGGACGAAGGCAGGCGGCTCACGGTGGCCCAGGCGCTGCTGGTCGGCGCCGAAGCGGCCGACGGGCTCGCCTATGCCCATGCGCGGGGATTCGTCCACCGCGACATCAAGCCGGCGAACCTGCTCTTCGGCGAGGACGCGCGCTTGCGGGTGGCCGACTTCGGCCTGGCACGCGCCCTCGCTGAGGCGGCATGGACCGAGCCGTCCGGCGCCACCCTGGGCACAGCCCGCTATGCCGCCCCCGAGCAGGCCCAAGGTCGTCGTGTGGACGGGGCGGCCGACGTCTACGCGCTGGCCCTCGTGATCTACGAAGCGGTGACCGGGGTGGTCCCCTTCACGGCCGACACCACCCTGGCCACGCTGATGGCACGGGTGGGTGCCCGCTTGCCCGGCCACGACGCCCTGGGGCCGCTGGGCCCTGTGCTCGACGCAGCCACTGCCGACGAACCCGAGCGTCGCCTGGACGCTTCGTCGCTGGCCGCACGTCTTCGGGCACTCGCTGCCGAGATGCCCGCTCCCGAGCCCCTACCCCTGGCCCGTCCCTCGCCCCGCCAGGGTGGCGCCGGGTCCTCTGCCTCGGCGCTTCTCGGGGCTGGGGCCGATCCCACCGAGCTCGGGTTGTTGGAGGGCGAGGTGCCGGCTGGCGCGTCGTCGGACGCCGCTTCCTCGCTGTCGTCGGCACCCGCCACCGCCACCGTCGACGGTGGCGGTGGAGGTGCCGGTGTGGGCATGGCCGAAGCCGAGGCGTCGACGGAGCCGGCGCCAGGTCAGGGCCGCCGACGGCACCGGCTGGTCAAGGCCACGGCGATCGTGGCCGTGGTGCTGGCCGCCCTGGGTGGTGCCGCCTACGGCGTCGACGCTTCGCAGCTCTTGGTGGCCAGCCACCGGCTCCCGGCCCTGGCCGGCGACACCCAGGCGACCGCCGCGAAGACGCTGCACCGGGAGCACTTCGCACTGCGCGTCGTTGGGCACCGTTACTCGGCCACCGTCGCCGACGGGCACGTCCTCTCCCAGAGCCCGGTGCCAGGCACCAGCCTCAAAGAGGGCTCGACGGTGAAGCTGGTGCTGTCCGCCGGACCCCCGCCTGTGTCGGTGCCGTCGCTGCAATCGGTGACCGGCGGCTGTGCCCAGGCCACCTCGACGCTGGCTGCCGTCGGCCTGCACGCCAGCTGTACCTCTCAGTCGTCGACGTCGGTGAAGTCGGGTTCGATTGTGAGTTGGACCCCCAAGGTCACGGCTCCGCTCGGGTCGACGGTGCAGGTGGTCGTCTCCAGCGGCCCACCTGTCGAGACCATCCCCTCTCTGACGGGCTCCACCTGCCAAGGGGCCACCACGGCGCTCAAGGCGGTCGGGCTCGTGGCCAGCTGCGCCCAGGTCTACAGCACCTCGGTGAGCAGCGGTCAGGTGGTGAGCTGGAGCCCCCAGGGCCAGGCACCGGAGGGCTCAACGGTGACGGTGCAGGTCTCCGAGGGACCACCGCCCGTCGTGGTGCCATCCATCTACAGCAAGACGGTCGCCCAGGCTGTCCAGATGCTGGAGGCGGCTGGGTTGGTGCCGGGGACCGACCAGGGCTCGGTGGGCGGGACGGTGGTGGCCAGCGACCCGCCCGAGGGGGCCACGGTTCCCGAGGGCACCACCGTCAACATGCTGAGCACAGGGTGACCGGCGGTGGTCGCATCCGAGAGTTGTGAGCTCTGCGAGGCAGCGCGTCTCACCACCTGGTACCACGAGGACGACACCTGCTGGGTGGCCGACTGCGAGATCTGCGGAGTGCCCATGGTCGTCTGGCGTCACCACGGCGTGGATCCGCCCGCCGAGCAGCTCGAGCACATGATGACCGAGCTCGGAAGGGTGGCCGACGCCGTGCTGGGCTCCGGGCGGTGGTCCACCGACACGGTGATGCGCCAGATTCCTGACCATTTCCACGCCCACGCCCGCGACCCGGACTGGTACGCGCGCCGGCTTGGGATGGGCCGTCGCTGACGGCGAGCGGCGCCCGCGCCATGACGTTCCGCGACCGCTCCGACGCCGGCCGCCGCCTGGCGGCCGAAGTAGCCGCCCTCGAGCTCGACCATCCCGTCGTGCTGGGCATGGCCCGGGGCGGGGTGCCGGTGGCGGCCGAGGTGGCTCGGGCCCTGGGCGCCCCTCTGGACGTGCTCGTGGTCCGCAAGCTCGGCTATCCCCCCCAACCGGAGCTGGCCATGGGTGCCATCGGAGAGGGCGGCGTCCGCGTGCTCAACGACCATGTCGTGGCCCAGCTGGGCGTGCCCGACTCGGTGATCGAGGACGTTGCCGCTGCCGAGGAGGCAGAGCTCGAGCGGCGGCTGGACGCCTACCGCAGCGGTCGTCACGGGGCCGAGGTGGCCGGACGGACGGCCGTGGTGGTGGACGACGGCCTTGCTACGGGGGCCACGGCCCGCGCCGCCCTGTCGGTGGTTCGGCGCCGGGGCGCGGCCCGGGCCGTGCTCGCCGCGCCCGTGGCGCCGCCAGCGGTCGTGGAGGCGATGGCTGGCGTTGCAGACGACGTGGTGTGCGTCGAGGTCTCCGAGCGCTTCTTCGGGATCGGTCAGTGCTACGACGACTTCCACCAGGTCTCCGACGAGGAGGTGCGGCAGACCCTGGCCCAGTGGGCGGTTCCCCCCCAGTCGGCGGTCTCCGCCGATCGGGCGGTTCACGCCGATCGGGCGGTTCACGCCGCTCGGGCGGTTGGCGGCGCCGACGAGGCCGTCCACGTGCCTGTCGACGGCCTGAGCTTGCCCGGCGACCTGGTCGTGCCCGCCGGCGCCTCGGGCATCGTCGTGTTCGCCCACGGGAGCGGGTCCAGTCGTGCCAGCCCCCGTAACCGGGCTGTCGCCGGTGTCCTGCAGGGCACCGGGTTGGCCACCTTGCTCTTCGACCTCCTCACGGTCGAGGAGGCCGAGGACCGGGCCAACGTGTTCGACGTCGGCCTCCTGGGGAGGCGTCTCGTGGCAGCCATCGAATGGGTGGGCGCCCAGGGCGCCCTGGGGGCGCTCGCCGTGGGGCTCTTCGGTGCCAGCACGGGTGCGGCCGCTGCCGTGGTGGCCGCTGCCCGCCTCGGGTCCCGGGTGGGCGCCGTGGTGTCGCGT
>JBJKRZ010000253.1:0-9032 GCA_046704365.1 Acidimicrobiales bacterium
GCTCGAGGGAGCGCGCCGGCTCCTCCACGTGCCGGCGGGCGTGGACCGCCAGCCGAGCTCCGAACCCTGCGATCCGTTCCCGGTGGTGGCGCAACTGCCCACGAGCCGCCCCCACCAGGCGGCGACGAGCATGGAGGTGGCCGGCGGCGGCGTCCTCGGTCACGTCGCCCGCCCGCCCCGCCAGGTGTCGGGCGGTAGCGGTGAGGTGGTCGTGGTAGGCGCCGACGCGGCGAACGAGCTCCTGGCCGCACTCGGTGGGTGTGATGAACGCACTGTTGGCCACCACGTCGGCCACGGACTGGTCACCGCTGTGCCCGATCCCCGTCCAGACAGGCACGGGATGGGTGGCGACAGCCCGGGCCACGATCTCGTGGTCGAAGGCCGCCAGGTCGGCCTTGGCGCCGCCGCCTCGCACCAGCACGGTGACATCACAGCCCTCCCTGGCCATGACCGTCAGGGCGTCGGCGATGGAGGCCGGGGCCCTGGCACCCTGAACCTGCACGGCAGCGAGGCGGACGCTGAAGGCGAAACCCGAGGTGCGAAGCTGCCCCAGGAAATCGTCGAAACCTTCGGTACGGGGACTGGCGACGAGGCCGACCACCAAGGGGACGTCGGGGACGGCCAGAGCGGCGTTGCGGCGAAGCAGCCCTTCGGCACCAAGCGCTTGGAGCAAAGCGGCGCGCTGGGCGGCCATGCGCCCGAGAAGGGCCGAGACGTCGACCTCAGCTGCGATGAAGTTCACCTGGGCTCGGGCGGCGTAAAGCTCGACCCGTCCCCGGATCGTCACCACCATCCCCGCCTGCAAGGTGACCCCCTGGGCGGCCAGCACACGCCGGATGGGACCCCACGTCGTGCGCCAGCAGTTGACCTTGAGCACGGGCCGCTCCCGACCGCGAGGAGTGTCGGGGTCGACGAGGTCCATGTAGCAGTGGCCGCTGCGGTGATCGGAGATCGTCTGGATCTCCCCACGAACCCACACCTCCGAGCCTCGGGGAAAGGCGCCGGCCAGGGCCACCTGGACCCTGGAGAGGAGGGCAGCGATGGAAAAAGCGTCCGAGTGGTCGTCGGGAAAGAGCGTTGGCATCTCGGCACCGGCTCGGGCCATCGCCCAACCCTACCCAGGGGGTGTCGCGGCGGTGGCGGTCCTGGCAGAATCAGGGGTGACGGTGAGCCGGCCGGGTGGTCGCGGCCCGGGCCCACTTCGGTGGGCACCGTGTCGAGGAAGGTCGGGGCTCCGCAGGGCAGGGTGCTGGCTAACGGCCAGTCGGGGCGACCCGAAGGAAAGTGCAACAGAGAGCAGACCGCCGATGGCGGGCCAAACCCCCGCACAGGCAAGGGTGAAACGGTGCGGTAAGAGCGCACCAGCGGCCGGGGTGACTCGGCCGGCTCGGTAAACCCCAGCCGGAGCAAGGCCAAACGTGGGACATGAGTTGCCCGCTCGGCCTCCTGAAAGGGAGGCGGTCCCCAGGTGGGCCGCTTAGATGGATGGCCACCGGCGCCCCTCGGGGCGTCACAGAACCCCGCCTATAGGCCGGCTCACCGTCACCTGTCCTGGTCGGCCGGGTAAAATGGCCCCTGAGCTGGTCTATCGCACTGCCCGCCACAGTCCTCCGAGCTGAGGACTTTTTGAGGACCTGAGGACCGATTGAGGACCGGGCGCGGTCCTCGGGAGTCCCTTGGGAGGGGCCATGGCCAGCATCGACCGGAGGGAGTACGCCGGCGGCCCGCAGAGAACGAGGCACTTCGACCGCAAAGGCGACGCCGTCCGCTTCCTCGACGGTGTGCGCGGCGACCTGGCGCATGGCACCTACGTCGATCCCGCCGGCGGACAGGTGCTGTTTCGGGACTACGCAGAGCGGTGGCGTACCGCCCAAATGCATCGGTCGACCACCGCCGTGCAGGCCGAGACCTATCTCCGGCTGCACGCCTACCCCACCTTGGGCAAGCGTCCGCTGGGAGCGGTACGCCGCAGCGAGATCCAGGCGTGGGTGAAACACGAGAGCACGCGCCTGGCGCCGGGATCGGTGGAGCTCGTGTACCGGTGGGTGTCAACCATCTTCAAGTCGGCTGTCAGCGACCGGCGGTGTCCTTGTTGACACCGAGATCCTCGGCGAGCGCCCGGAGACCACCGATGGCGATCCAGTTCTCCCCATGGGGCTCGACACCGAGGGCCAGAGTCTCCAAGGCGGCCCAGGCCAGTGGACCGAGGCGACGTCGCAGGGCGTGGCTCTCCCGGCTCAATACCAGCGCCACCACGGGAGGAGACTTTCTTGGTCGGCTTCCCATGAGCGGCCTCCTTCTCCGCACCAAGCCGAAGAAATAGGCCACCTGGACAGGGAGGCGGCGAACCCACCACAGCCGATGCCCCCGGTCCTGGGTCGGCGGTACCGTGCGGAGGTGACCGAGGCGGACCGCCGACACTTCGCCTGCCCGCCGGCCAGCGGGGAATGCGACGGCATCGAGCTTTCATTCCTCGACCCCGGGGCAGAGGGCGACCGTCGGGTCCTCATCGAGGCCGAGCACCCCGAGTGCGCCCAGGCTCTCGAGGATGACAGCGACGTGCACGCCGGCGGAGAGGTCATGAACCCGCGGCTGCACATAGCCATGCACGAGATCGTGGCCAACCAGCTATGGGCCGATCGCCCTCCCGAAGTGTGGCTGACCGCCCAGCGCCTTCTGCAGGCGGGGTACTCCCGCCACGAAGTCCTCCACATGCTCGGGTCCGTCGTAAGCGGAGAGGTCTGGAGCACTCTCCACGACAACGAGGATTTCGATGTCGAACGGTCTCGGCAGGAGTTCGCAGCTCTACCGGGCAGCTGGGAGGCCATGCGCGATAAGTGGCCAGCCGAACAGGCTCGCAACCGTGCTTAACGCCGGGCCCAAGAACGCCGTCGTCACCCGGGGGCTTGACGACGGACCTGGTTGAGCTCGGCCTCACGGGCCCAAGCACTTGATCGGCCACCGGGCGCCGTGACAGCCGGCCAGTTCTCCACGACGACACTCGGTGATTTGATTTGCCAACTCGCTCTTCTCTTCGTCACGGTGTTATGGGCGCGCATTCTGGAGCCAGCATGAAGGCGCCTACCCGTCGATCGGGCGTGGAAGAGGCGCCGGCATCGTCGGTTGCCGGTGGTTCCAACCGGAATGTTCTGTCCTCAACCCGGGAGCGTGCTCACAAGCTCGGCACCCCATGCCGAGGGCTCAACGTCCCTAAGGTGATGCGAGGGCTCCCAGAGGTAGCCTTCCGGATCTCTGATGACGGCCTGCCTCAAGCCCCAGGGCTGATCGGTGGCGTCGTCGACAACGGTGCCGCCGTTCTCGGTTGCCTTCTGAACGACACTGTCAACGTCTTCGACGAAGACAAGAGTCATCTGGCGCAGCGTGTACCGGTCCTCCCTCGGATCGACGGGTGGCGGCGGAGCGAGGGCCACGCCGACCGCGATCACCGACTGCCCGGTGACCATCTCAGCATGGCCGATGCGACCGTCAGGCAAAGTCAGCTTCAAGGCCACTCTGGCACCGAGAACCTTGATGAGCCAGTCGATGGCCCTGGACGGATCCGAATATCGGAGGTAGGGGGCGACGCTGGGATAGCCACGGGCTGGATCGAACATCTCGTGATTCTTACCTCGCCGGGGAGCCAGCGCCTGTTCGGATCAGAAGCAAGCAGGAGGTCTTGTGTTATGGCGTGATTGGTGCGAGTGGCCTGAGCGCGTCACCGTCGATATGCGTGCACGCGGCGCTCATCCAGCGGTTCTCGAACGGCTACCAGATCGATTCCTCGGTGCGAGTTCATAGGGTGGCGCCTTGTGAACAGCATCTGGTACAATGCAATCATGACAGCGATCACGAACGCCAGGGTGTCTCATCGAGGACAGACGAGCCTTCCCGCTGATCTGCGCCACCGCTGGCATATCGAGGAGGGCGGTGAGATCGGATTTATCGATCTTGGCGATGCCGCCCTCATCGTGCCAGGAGGTGTGAAGGTCGCTCGCCGAGAGCTCCGACGGGTACTTCGAGATCGTTACGCCAAGGGACTGGCCGGCATCGACGATCCCGATCTTGTCGACCAATAGTTCTAAACGTGCCTGCCCGCCAGCGGGTTGTCATTCTTGACGACAGGCTGCTGATTGAGGAGCTCCTCGGCGGCCTTCGAAAGAGTCGAGTCCAGTTCTACACGACGACCTACTGGTATTACCGAGCCTGCCGAGCGGCCGTGCTCGGAGCTGGAGGCCATCTTTCAGGGCCCTTCGAGCAACTCGAGACCGTCGAGCAAGAGCAGGCCATCTTGAGTCTGCTTGAGCTTCGACCCGACATACTCCTCCCTGATCCGCGCTCGACCGTGCCGACGATGGTCGACGTGTCGCGGCGCCATCCTCGGCTCAATCTGCTCAATCTCGAGGCCTTAGCCGCCGGCATGATCCTGGCTGCGGGATTCTGGCTGTCACGGGAGACGACAGCGGGGATACTGCCTGGAGTCCTCGACGAAGAAGGGATTGCCTGGAGAACGGTTGTGATCGACTGACAGGCTCGCGATTCATTTGGGTATCAGATCAGTCCAAGCACTTGAGCAATACGTCGGCCGCCTTCGGCGCGAGATCCGTCGATCTGGGCGACGGGGGCCCCAAGCGAAGCCAAGTGAGGTCGACCCGAACAATCATTCCGTCGCGAGAGTCGTTGCGGCGCGATTGGAAGGGGCTCTCCGGTGCGACGGACGCCGTCAGGCGTGCTGGAGCCGGAACACGTCAGCTAGTCCGCGTCCGCACGCTGCGCAGGTCTCGGCGGGCATGGTGATTTCCGCCCCGCACTCGTCGCAGTAGGCGTGGCGTGGGCGTTGCTCTACCGGGGAGAAGAGCCCAGCGAAATGCGTGTACTCGAAAGCGTGGTTGTGCATGTCCTTGATGGCATCGACGTGCGGACGGCTTTTCGCAAAGGCTTGAGCGTCATCGACCCTCCGCCAAAACCCCAGCGCCCAGTTGGCCGCCCCGTCGAAGAACGCAATCATCCGGATGAATCCGGGGGACTCACTCGCAGCCTTGGAGGTGAGTGCCACTTGACGCCAGAAGCGCTGGGTGCGCTCCTCATCGATCATGGTCATGTGCAGCACCAATACCGCCCCAGCGCCTTCGGGTCCGGCGTCACCGTCGGGACCGTCGAAGGCGACCACGGGGACCGGTGTCTGGCGGAAGCCGGGGATGGCGCCGAAGAGCTCCTCGTTCTCGGCGTTTGGCGGGAAGACTTGCAGGGTGGGTGAGGACATGACTTACAGCTCCTTTCCGTGGGTGGACACGGTCGACTTTGCTCGGCCGATGGATACGAGTGCCTCGATGTCGTCGGCCAGCCGCTCGCCGCCACCGAGCCGGCGCATGCTGTCGGCAAGTTTCTCGGCGTTCGTCTTGTAGGTCGGTTCGGCGAGCACCTGGTCGACCGCAGCGCGCAGCTGTCTGGCGTCAGCGCCCGGGTCGATACACACGCCTGTGCTCGTGCGCACGACCTCCTCGGCGTTGCTGTGCTGGTCTCGACCCATCGGCATGCACACCAGGGGTACACCGGCGGCGAGGGCCGCGATGACCGTGCCGTGGCCGGCGTGGGTGACGACCACGTCTGCGTAATCGAGGAGGCTCTCGTGGGGGAGCCAGGTGCGGATGAGCACCTGCGATGACGCACGGAGCCCTTGGGAATCAATTCCCCCTCCCACCGTGACCACTGCCCGCAGTCCGTCGAAGGCTTGGACCGCAGCATCGAGCTGGGTCTCCTGGTGCATGTAGGTGGTACTGAGGCTGGTCACCACGAACGGTCCGTCTCTGCCGCGGGCGAGCTCGGCGACATCGGAGGGGAGCGAAGCAGGTTCGGGGTCGAAGACCCCACCGACGTAAGCGAAGCTGGGAGGAAGCGGGTCGCCCGGGCCCTCGAGCTCGGGGAGGCTGGCGATGTAGACGTTGCCGGCGCGCTGCCACAGCTCGCCCCACCAACCAATCTCAACCGGGAGGGGAGCGAGCCCGAGGCGGATGCGCTGGCGGTTGAGCGACTCTTTGGCCGATTGGGAAGCCAACGACGAGCCGCCCCTGGCGTCGTAGTGAAAGCGGGCCCGCAAGTGCACGAGCACAGCGGTGGGAAGCCCCAGGTGCTCCGCCGCCGAAAGGGCCCCGCCGGCCATGGAGTCGATGACCAAGACGTCCGGCCCGAATTCCTTTGCCGCCCCGAGCAGTTCCTCGCCGAGTTCTGGACCGAGCAAGTGGAGCGCCAGGTTGTCCATCTCATCCTCGAGGGCCTGGCCGGGGCGAGGCGCCCACGACGGTGGCCGGGTGAATGGCGAGAACTCGATCCCTGCGGCCTGCACCGAATCGGCCATGGTCTCGGTGCCCACCATGCGCACCCGATGGCCACGGCGGACCAGCCGCTTCCCAAGCGCGAGGAAGGGTGGGACGTTGCCACCTCCGTCCCAGCCGAACAGCAAGATTGCCCGACCGCCTTCGCTCACCACCCCCATCGTCCGGAAGCGAATCCTCCTGGTCAAGGGCACAGCAGGCCTCGATTACGTAGGATTGCGCAGCACCTATGGCAGCGGACGCGGAGTGCGGTGTCACGACGACGGTCGGCTCGACCGCCACCGGGATCGCCTATCAGGCGGCCCCCGTCGGCTACCCGGATCTGCTCCTCGTCCCAGACGGACTGCTCCCCATGGCGGCCCTGGCGCAGTTCCCCCTTTACGCCCAGTTCCTCGACCAGCTCGGGGCGCTCGGCCGCTTGATCCTCTTCGACCGTCGCGGCATCGGCGCATCGGCTAGGGCTGGGCGGGCCCAACCGTTCGGCCTCGCAGACTGGGCAGACGACGCCGCCGACGTGCTCGTCGCTTCGGGCTCCGTCCGTGCTGTCGTCGTCGCTCTGGCCGAGGGGGCGGTGACCGCCGTGGCCTTGGCCGCAAGACACCCGTCGAAGGTGGCTGCCCTGGTCCTCCTTAACGCTACGCCGGGGCCGGCGCTCAGCTCCCTCGCTCGCCGGGGCAGTGGCCCTGGCTACATCGACTACCTGCGTTCCACTCTCGCGCACGGCTGGCAGCCCGACCTACCCGGCCTGGAGGTGATCGCCCCCAGCCTGGGACGCGACCCAAGCTTCTCGGCCTGGCTGACTGGAGCGTTTCGTCAAGCCGGAGACGCCCGACGCTTCCTGCCCGCCTTCGACCTGGCCCTGCGATCGGACGTCCGCGGCAACCTGGCCAAGGTCCAAGCCCCAACTCTGGTGGTGCACCGCCGGGCGAACGGCTGGTTCTCCGCCGAGCACGGACGCATGCTCGCTGACGCAATCGCCGATTCCCGTTATGTCGAGCTACCCGGCGCCGATCACGCTCCCTACGTCGGCGACAGTTCTGGGATCTTCAATGCCATCAAATGGTTCACGGGTGAGGTGTTCCCATCCACAGTCGTGGTCGGGAACACCCGATTCGCCGGCGAAGGTCTCACCCCACGCCAGGAGCAGATCCTCGATCTCGTGCGGGTCGGACTCACCGACAAGGAGGTGGCAGGTCGACTTGGTCTCAGTCACCGGACGGTACAAAAGCACCTCGAGCTCGCGTACCGCAGGCTTGGGGTACGAAATCGCACCGAGGCGGCACTCGGGGAGCCACGACGAGCACGAAGTCGAGGAGTTCAGTGATCTGAGCCGTTATGGCGCCAATCTGCGGATGCTACGTGAGCGCAGCACCGTCGATATGGACGGTTGAGCGCTGGCTCGGTGATCTGACCAGGCCCGTTCCAGATCGGGATGTTCGGTCGCGCCGTGGTCCACGAGCCGCGCCATCGCTGGTGTCGCTGGCCTGATCGGGGAGATCCGCTTCGGCCGGTTGTCAAGGCTCTTCTGTCTAGTAAACTAGGCAGGTGACGAGCCGGGCCCTACTCAAGCTGCTGACCGGCCGCAGGTTCAACTGCGTCGTTCTTCGCCAGCGTGGCTCACACGTCATCGTCCAGTGCGGGAAGTGCCGGACGGTTATCCCGATGCATTCCAGGGACCTCGCTCCAGGTACCTGGGCCGACATCAGGACATCGCTGAGCCCGTGTCTCGGAGAGGGGTGGTGGAAGTGAAGAAGATCAAGGTCACCGTCCGGCGTGATCCGGAAGACCACACTGCCTGGCTGGTGAACGTGCCTGGCCAACCCGGGGCGCACACGTTCGGTCGGTCCCTGGCGGAGGCAAAGCGTCACGGTATCGAGATGGTGGCGCTGTGGTTCGAGCTTGAGCCGGACCAGTTTGATATCGAATGGGACCTCCGTCTCGGGAACCTGGCCGGCACGGTCAAGCAAGCGAAAGCGGCTATGGCCCATGCCGAAACTGACCGCACACTCCGAGATCGCGCCGTCAAAGAACTCACTGATGCTGGCATCAGTTACCGCGACATAGCCGAGCTCCTCGGCCTGTCCCACCAACGGGTTGCCCAAATCGCGAAAGCATCCTGACTGAATTGCCCCGGCATAGGCAACGACAACTCGACCGTGGACGCATTCTTGGCGCCCGTACTCGGCTGAGGCTGGACCCGGCGATTATGTCGCGGCACACCGACCCGTCCAGCGCTCCGGAGCTGAGGTCATGAAGGAGCGCGTCGCCGCTCCCGCGTGACGGGCCCGGATGGTGCGGGCCGGCGCCGTGGGTGAGAGGGAAGCCCCGTGGGACCTGCAGGATCTCGGATCAAGGACCTCCTCCGTCGTGGGGAACCGAGTGTTGGCACACTCGGGGTCGACCAAACCGAAACCCCACAACGGAGGGAGACCCCGATGCAAGAGCCGGGGGCCAGGTCCTCGGCGTCGAGCAAATCCAAAACGATCCGGTCGCGCTGTCCTTGGCTGTGGCCAAGGCTGGGCCGGATCCCGAGGTGGCCTTGGAATTGCTTGGTTCGTGGGGCCGGTAGCGCATTACCGGCATTATGTGGGTGATCCACGCCGACTGACTGTCGATTATGCCTTGCAGTTCGGGCGCCTCACCTCCTTGATGTCGTCGAGGAGCCCGCTGAAGAGCTCCTCCCGGTCGCTCTGGCCCTTGCGG
>JBJKRZ010000254.1:0-6155 GCA_046704365.1 Acidimicrobiales bacterium
CCGCCACGCCGGTCTCGTCGGCGATCATCTGCTGTGTGCGAAGGGCTAGGCGCGCCGCCTTCTCAGTCGGCAGGGCGAGCGCTTCGTCGAAGGAGTCGGTGTGCAGGCTCTGGGTGCCCCCCAGCACGCCGGCCAGGGCCTCGATGGCCACCCTGGCGATGTTGACCTCGGGCTGCTGGGCGGTGAGGGAGACCCCGGCGGTCTGGGTGTGGAAGCGCAGCTGCATGGCGCGCTCGTCGGTGGCGCCGTAGCGCTGGCGCATCCAGCGGGCCCAGATGCGCCGGGCGGCGCGGTACTTGGCGATCTCCTCGAAGAAGTCGAGGTGTGCGTTGAAGAAGAAGCTGAGGCGCTTGCCGAAGGCGTCGACCTCGAGCCCGCTCGCCCGGGCCGCCTCCACGTAGGCGAATCCGTTGGCCAAGGTGAAGGCCAGCTCCTGCACCGCCGTGGAGCCCGCTTCGCGGATGTGGTAGCCCGAGATGGAGACGGGGTGCCACAAGGGCATCTCGGCCGTGCAGAAGCGCACGACGTCGTTCACGAGCCGCACCGAGGGCCGGGGCGGGAAGATGAACTCCTTCTGCGCCTGGTACTCCTTCAGGATGTCGTTCTGGACGGTGCCCGCCAGTCGGCTGCGCTCGGTGCCACCCTTCTCCCCGGTGGCCACGTACATGGCCATGACGATGGGAGCGGGCGAGTTGATGGTCATCGACGTGCTCACCGCACCCAGGTCGATGCCGGCGAAGAGGTCCTCCACGTCGGCCAGGGTGTCCACGGCCACGCCGGACTTCCCCACCTCGCCCAGGGCCAGAGGGTCGTCGGAGTCGGTGCCCATCAGGGTGGGCAGGTCGAAGGCGACCGACAGGCCGGTGCCGCCGGCGCCGAGGAGGTCCTTGAAACGGGCGTTGGTGTCCTGCGCCGTGCCGAAGCCGGCGAACATCCGCATCGTCCACAGCCTGCCCCGGTACATCGAGGCGTAGGGCCCACGGGCGTAGGGCCACTGGCCGGGGAACTCCCCGTCGTCGGGGCCGTAGACGGGGTCGACCTCGAGCCCCGACATGGTGCTGCCCTCCACGGCGTCGGTGGGGCTTGCTCGGTACTGGCGCTCCCAGTCCTCTCTACGGGTCACGGCCGTCACCTCCGCGCTTCGACCCCACCACCATGATATTTCGACGCCGAAAGACCAGGCCAGCGCGGCCCGGCGCCGGAGGTCAGCGGAAGTCCCCGGCCCCCCGGCGCAGCTCCTGGAGCAGGTCGAACAGCGCGTCGAGCTCCCCGGCCGGGACCTCCAGGGCTGCAAAGAGCCGGCGGTTGAGCTCCCCCGTGGCCCGTCGGGCCAGCCGCCTGCCCGCCGGGGTCACCGCCGCCAGCACGCCCCGGCCGTCGTCGGGGTTGGCCCGCCTGGTCACCAGGCCGTGGGCCTCGAGCCTGTCGATGGCGTTGGTGACGCTGGCCGGCCCCACCTGCAGACGCTCGCCCACCTTGCCCAGGGGCAGCTCGCCGCGCCGGGAGAACTCGAGGAGCATGAGCACCTCGTATCTGGCGAAGGTCAGCCGCAGGGGCCGCAACACGGCGTCGGCACGTGCCATGAAGAGCTGCTGCACCCGCATGACCGAGGTGACCACGGCCATGCCCGGGGCCGCTTCCGCCCAGCCGTGGCCGGCCCACTGGCGGCGGGCCTCGGCGATGGGGTCGAAAGTGAGCTTGCGGCCGCCGGCCATGGCGGCACAAGGATAGGAGCGAGCGCAGCCCCGCCCGGAGCAGCCAAGGAGCCGCCGTGCACGTCGTGGCCGTCGTCGGCAATCCCAAGCTCGGTTCCCGCACCCGCCAGGCCGCCGAGATGGTGGCCGAGCGGCTCACCGGCACGAGGCCGGCCGTCACCATCGAACTCGCCGAGCTGGGGCCCTCTCTTCTCGGATGGGGTGACCCGGCGGTGGAGGCCGCCAAGGGGGCCGTGGGCGCCGCCGAGCTCGTCGTGTTCGCCTCCCCCACCTTCAAGGCCACCTACAGCGGCTTGCTCAAGTTGTTCCTGGACCAGTTCGCCGCCGGCGAGCTGGAGGGCACCCCGGCCGTGGCCCTCATGCTGGGGGCCTCGCCCCGCCATGCCCTTGCCGCCGAGCACACCTTGAAGCCGGTGCTGTCGGAGATCGGCTGCAGCTGCCCCGCCCCGGCGCTGTTCCTCCTCGAGTCGGAGTGGGAGGCCAGTGCGGAGCTCGAGGCCTGGCTGCACCGGGCGGCTCGTGCCTACCGACTGGGTCCGCCAGCACGGCGCTGAAGCTGGCGCGCCACCAGAATATTCAGTCCGGCGGTTTGGGATTCAGATTGTCGGCGGTTCGATCCGTTCAATCGTGCTGACGCGGTCGATGGATCGGTCAAAGGATGCGATCCTGCCAACTGCCGTGCTCTCCGCGCAGGCAACGAGGTAAGCCTCCGCGAAGTCGAGGCCGTCTTCCTCATGCACTTCAAGCGCTCGCAGGAGAAGGGCGGGATCGACGCACATAACTGACTCGAAAGCGATGAGGGACCGCAGGGCTTCGGCGACCTGACCTCTGGGTGCATTGTAAAAGGACTCGAGGACATAGACGGTTTCCGCCGCAATCAAGTCGGTGAGCAACAGTTCGTCCTCCGATCCGAGGAAGTGTGTCGCCCTGGCCGCCAGATCGGGAGGGTCCCCCGTGAGGTGACGAACGAGAATGTTGGTATCGATGAACGCACTCAACGGCGGGCAGTCGCTCGTTCCGTGCGCGTACGACGGAGGACTTCACCCCATGCGACGTTTCGTTTCGCCGCAGGCACGCGTACGGTCGCTGCCAAGTCTAGGAACCTGGGAGTGCGCGCCAAGATGGCCCGCTTGCCCTCGACTCGGAAGACGACCTCGTCGCCCTCTTCGATCCCCAAGGCATCTCGAACAGCCTTCGGGACGGTTACCTGCCCCTTTGACGTAACTCTGGCCGCAGCATCCATCGATCGCTCCTTACCTGCTTCTGCAAGTAAGGATACCCGGTCCAGGTTCTGGTGCGGCCCAATCGAAGGGAGGTGCGCCTTCCCGGCCAGCGGCGGGCTCCGGTACCGGTGATAGGCTTACTCTTTCAAATCGGAAACGTAGTTCTCGGGAGGGGACCCGATGGCCGGTGTCGATGACCTCGTGCTCATCAGCGTCGACGACCACCTGATCGAGCCCCCCGACCTCTTCGTCAACCACCTCGACGCCAAGTACTTGGAGCGCGCCCCCAAGCTGGTGCGCAACGACGAGGGCAACGACGTGTGGGTGTTCGGCAAGGTCGTGATCGAGACGGCGGCCCTCAACGCCGTGGCGGGCCGACCCCGCGAGGAGTACGGCCTCGAGCCCCAGAGCCTCGACGAGGTCCGCCCCGGCTGCTACGACGTCCACGAGCGCGTGAAGGACATGAACGCCGGCGGCGTGCTGGCCTCGATGAACTTCCCCTCTTTCCCCACCTTCACGGCCCGGACCTTTCTCTCCGAGGACGTCGAGCTCTCCAACGCCCTGGTGCGCGCCTACAACGACTGGCACGTCGACGAGTGGTGCGGGGCCTACCCGGGGCGCTTCATCCCCATGGCCGTGCCCATGATCTGGGACGCCGAGGAGACGGCGGGCGAGATCCGGCGCACGGCGCAGAAGGGCTGCCACTCGCTGAGCTTCACCGAGAACCCGGCCGCCCTCGGCTGCCCGAGCTTCCACGACGAGTACTGGGACCCCGTGTGGAGGGCCTGTGTCGACACCGGCACGGTCCTGTCCATCCACCTGGGGTCGTCGGGGAAGATGGTCATCCCCGCCATCGACTCGCCGCCGGACGTGATGATCACGCTCCAGCCCATGAACATCCAGTCGGCCGCCGCCGATCTCCTGTGGAGCCGGGTGTTGAAGACCTACCCGGAGCTGCGGGTGGCGCTGTCGGAGGGCGGCACGGGCTGGATCCCCTACTTCCTCGAGCGCGTGGACCGCACCTTTGAGATGCACCGTGCCTGGACCTTGCAGGACTTCGGCGGCAAGCTGCCCAGCGAGGTCTTCCGCCAGCACTTCCTCACCTGTTTCATCAGCGACCCGGTGGGGGTGGCGCTGCGCCAGCACATCGGCATCGACAACATCGCCTGGGAAGCCGACTACCCCCATTCGGACTCCATGTGGCCCGGCGCCCCCGAGGAGCTCGGCACCGTCTTCGGCGCCAATGGCGTGCCCGAGGCGGAGATCGCCAAGATCACCCACGAGAACGCCATGCGCTGGTACTCCTTCGACCCCTTCGTGCACCTCCCCAAGGAGGAGGCCACCGTGGGGGCGCTGCGAGCCAAGGCGACCGGTCACGACGTGTCGGTGGTGGCCCGCAGCACGCGGGTGCGGACCCCCGACGAGAAGCTCGAGGGATTCCGTCAGCGGGCCCGCCGGGCCCTGTCGGCGGCGAACAGCTGAGGATCAGGGCCGGTCGCCGAGGTGGCCCTCGTCGCCGAACCGGCCCCGCAGCCAGTCGCCGAGGGCGTCGCCGGCTTCGAGGACGTGCGCCTCGGCCAGGACACGGGCCCGGGACGCGTTGCCGGCGCGCATAGCCGCCAGCAAGGCGGCGTGCTCTGTGCGGCTGCGCTCCTCCTGAGCGGGGAACAGCTCGAAGTAGCTGCCGGGCACGGCTCGCACCGCCTGGCGCAGGTGCAGCAGCAGCCGGTGCGAGCCCGAGGCCCGGTTGACGGCGCGGTGGAAGCGCCAGTTGGCGCCCACCACGTCCTCGGCCCCGTCTACCGCCGCCGCCAGACGCCGCAGCCCGGCCAGCTCGTCCTTCGTCACCCGGGCGGTGGCCCACTCCGCCGCCTTGCCCGACAGGGCGGCGAGCACGGCGAAGCTGTCCACGGCGTCCTCGGGGCTGATGCCGAGCACGGTGATGCCGCTTCTCGGGGCCACGGCGACCAGGCCCTCGTAGGACAGCTCGAGCAGCGCCTCGCGCACCGGGGTGCGGCTGGTGCCGAACTCCGCTGTGATCTCGTCGAGATCGAGTCGGCTGCCGGCCGGCAGGCGGCCGGTCAGGATGCGGTCGCGTAGCTCCCGGGCCGCCCGGGAACGCACCGTCCCCCCCACCCGATTGAAATCTGACATATCAGATATTAGTTTAGCCCCCGGCGGCGGCGCACCCGGACCGGGAGACGGACCATGACCAAACGAACGATGTCCCTGGTGGGGTTCATGCAGGCAGGGAGCACCACCGTCTACGCCGGCTCCTGGCGCCACCCCGCCACCGAGCACGGGTTCCTCACCTCCGGCTACTACGCCAAGCTGGGCCGGGTCCTCGAAGAGGGCTGCTTCGACATGATGTTCTTCGACGACCGCCTGGCCATGCCGGGCATCTACGGCGGGTCGGTGGCCGAGGCCGTGCGCCTGGGGGCGCGGCCGGTGAAGCTCGACCTGAGCCTTGTCCTGGGCGTGATCGCCGGGGTGACCGAGCACATCGGGCTGGGGGCCACCTACTCCACCACCTACTACTCCCCCTTCCATGTGGCGCGCACCTTCGCCACCCTCGACCACCTGAGCGGCGGCCGGGCGGCGTGGAACGTGGTGACCTCGGTCAACGACAGCGAGGCGCAGAACTACGGCTTCACCGAGCACCTGGGCCACGACGAGCGCTACGACCGCGCCGACGAGTTCCTCGAGGCCACCACCGGCCTGTGGGACACCTGGGAGGACGACGCCCTCGTGCTCGACCGCCCGAGCGGCACCTTCGCCGATCCGTCCAAGGTGCACGAGCTCGGCTACGACGGGAAATGGTTCTCGGTGCGCGGCCCGCTCACCCTGCCCCGCTGTCCCCAGGGCCGGCCGGTGCTGCTCCAGGCCGGGTCCTCGGGACGGGGCCGGGACTTCGCGGCGCGCTGGGCCGAGCTCATCTTCACCGGCGACCCCGACATCGACATCGCCCGCTCGCACTACAAGGACCAGAAGGACCGCATCGCGGCCGGCGGTCGGGACCCGTCCTCGGTCAAGATGCTGCCCATGGTGTACACCGTGGTGGGCGAGTCCCACGCCCACGCCGAGGAACGCGAGCAGGTCTTCCTCAACGACCTGGTCGACCCGCTGGCGTCGCTCACCTTGCTGTCGGAGCTCATGAACCACGACTTCTCGGGGATGGCGCTCGACGACCCCGTCACCGACGAACTGGTCGAGTCGG
>JBJKRZ010000255.1:0-2651 GCA_046704365.1 Acidimicrobiales bacterium
TGGCGGCGCTCCCCGCCACCCGCTACGAGATCGCCCGCTGGCGGCTCGGGGTGAAGGTCAACATCGACTACCACGTCGACTGCGACCGGCACTACTACTCGGTGCCGCACCAGTTGGTCGGCCGCCGGGTGGACGTGCGAGCCACGGCCACCACCGTCGAGGTGTTCTGTGCGTCCAAGCGGGTGGCCTCCCACCTGCGCAGCACCGTGGTCGGGGGCCACACCACCGAGCCCTCCCACATGCCCAAGTCCCACCGCCGCCACGCCGAGTGGACGCCGTCACGCATCGTGGCCTGGGCGAAGCACACCGGACCGGCCACGGCCGCCCTCGCCGAGGCCATCTTGGCGGCCCGTCCCCATCCCGAGCAGGGCTATCGCTCCGTCCTCGGCATCATCCGCCTGGCCGATCGCTATGGCGCCGAGCGGGTGGAGGCGGCCGCCCGCCGGGCGCTCTCGCTCCGTTCCTTCTCCTATCGCTCGATGGAGCACATGCTCCGCCACGGCCTCGACAAAGAACCGCTCCCCGAACCCCACGCGCTTCGTCCCCACCCCCGGCACCAGAACCTGCGCGGCGCCGGCTACTACTCCTGAAAGGACCCTCGTGCTCGATCACGCCAGCTTGGACGCCCTCCACCAGCTCCGCCTGCCCGGCATGGCCCGGGGCCTGCTCGAACAGCGCGAGCACCCCGACTACGCCGCCTTGGGGTTCGAAGAGCGCCTGGGCATGCTCGTCGACCGGGAGCTGACCGAGCGTCAGAACCGCCGGCTCGAGCGCATGCTGAAGGCCGCCCACCTGCGCATCGCCGCCAGTGTCGAAGACATCGACTTCGCCCGGCCCCGGGGCCTCGAGCGCTCCCAGGTCCTCGCTCTGGCCGAGTCCCACTGGGTCGGCTCCCACCACAGCGTGGTGGTGGTCGGGGCGACCGGGCTGGGGAAGACCTACCTGGCGTGTGCGCTCGCCAACGCCGCCATCCGTCACGGGCACTCCGCCCTCTACCTGCGCGGCCCGCGCCTGCACGACGAGATCGCCCTGGCCCGGGCCGAGGGGCGCCTCGCCCGCCTGCTTTCTTCCTGGGCTCGCCTCGACGTGCTCGTGATCGACGACTTCTTGCTGCGCCCGCTCGCCCCCGACCAGGCGGCCGACGTGTTGGAGGTCATCGAGGACCGCGTCGGGCTGCGCTCGACCATCGTCACCAGCCAGCTGCCCGTCGCCATGTGGCACGACGCCCTCGGCGAGCCCACCGTCGCCGACGGCATCTTGGACCGGTTGCTCGAGCACGTCCACCGCATCGAACTGCGCGGCGATTCGCTCCGCCGCAAGGTCGAGCCGTCAACCGGTCCTTCCGACAAGCCTCGCCGTCGACCGTGATGGCAGACTCACCCCGTCACGCAAAGGAGGTGATCGACAGGGGCTGAACCCTGCTCAGCGTCGGCCGCTCTGCGGCCTCCGACTGGGGTGTACGAAAACTCCGGACAGCGTGTACGAAATCGCCGGAAAGGGCTCGCGAGATAACTACGCGAGCACAAGATGTAGTGGTAGCCTTGGCACGTGCTGACCTGGGTGTTCGATGAGGGCCAGGCTCGGGCCGGTCGGCATTACCCCAGGGACTTGGCGGAGTTCAACCGATGGTTCGCGACCGAGGCCAACGCCGTTCGGTATGTCACCGCGGTGCGGTTTCGGCACGGCATCGTCTGCCCGCGGTGCGCGACGGCGATCACGTTGCCGGGCGGACCTCGCTGGTGGTGTGGAACGTGTCGGCGATGGTTCACTGCTACGACGGGGACGCTGCTCGAGCGGACGAAGGTGCCGCTCGCCACGTGGCTCCTCGTTGCCTGGCACCTCGTACAGACCAAGATCGGGGTCTCAGCACTCAGCATCCAGCGGATGACCGGCGTCAACTACGCCACGGCGTGGCTCCTGCTCCAGAAGATGAGGGCCGCCATGGACCAGGGCGAGCGGGACAAGCTCAGTGGCGAGATCGAGTTCGACGAGACCTACGTGGGCGGCGTCGACCCCGGAGCGCCCGGGCGATCTCGCGGGAAGAAGTCACCGGTGGCGGTGGCGTGCGAGGTGGTCTCACCAACCGCTATGGGAAGAATCCGACTCGCCCGGATGCCTGACGCGTCAGCCCTGGCAGTAGCCGATTTCTTGGAACGCAACGTCGAACCGGGGTCGGTGCTGATCTCCGATGACTGGCCCTCCTACGGCCCCGCGCTCGACGAGCTCGAGGCTCGTGGATCGCACTACGAAGCCAAGACGACCACGCTCTCCAAGACCGAGACAAAGGCGCACGTCGTCCATCCGCACGTGCACAGGGTCGCCTCCCTCCTCAAGCGCTGGTTGCTCGGCACCCACCAGGGAGCGGTCGCCGAGCAGCACCTCGACGCGTACCTCGATGAGTTCGTCTTCCGCTTCAACCGCCGCCACGCTCGCAACCGGGGCCTGCTCTTCTGGAGGCTCGTCTGCAGCCTGACGGACATTCGAGCGCCCGTCGGCGACCGGCATCTTCGCCAACGGCGCACGGACCAGCAGACCGCTGATGAGGCCCACGGAGCCAGGATCAAGAAGCGTCACGATGCTCTGGCCGCCAAGTGGAGCCGCGACCGGCGTCGACGCGAGGCGGAGAGGGAAGGGCGGACCATTCGTCCTTA
>JBJKRZ010000256.1:0-18481 GCA_046704365.1 Acidimicrobiales bacterium
TGTGAATCACGATCCAAAACAGCAGCGCGTCACGGCCGAAAACGGCAGCACTGCGGTTGTCGTTGACGTTAGCTTGACGGGGTCGGTTCGTCCACGGTTTGGGCCGTCGGCTTGGCCGGACGAGTCCGCGCCTTGGCGTCCTGGAGCCGATAGCTCTCGCCCTTGGTCTCGATGATCCGGCAGCGATGCGTGAGTCGGTCGAGCGTGGCGCCGGTCAGGCGTTCCGATCCGAGGACCTCGGTCCAGGATTCGAAGGGCAGGTTCGTGGTCACGATCAGGCTGGTGCGCTCGTAGGCGGTCGAGATGACGTCGAAGAGCAGCTCGGAGCCGACCTTCGACGCCGGCACGTAGCCCAGCTCGTCGAGCACGAGCAGGTCCAGCTTGGCGAACTGGGCCTTGAGTCTCAGGAAGCTCCGTTCGTCTCGGGCCTCGATGAGGGCGGTCACGAGCTCGGTGGTGCGGATGAAGCGCACCCGATATCCCTTGGCGCACGCCTGGGCCGCCAGCGCCGTGGCCAGGTGGCTCTTCCCGGTCCCGGGGTTCCCGACCAGGAGGATGTTCTCCTTCTTGTCGATGTATTCGCATCGCATGAGCTCGGCGACGAGCACCTTGTTGACCGACGGCCGGGCGGAGAAGTCGAAGGTCTCGAGGCTCTTCATGGTCGGAAAGCGCGCCGCCTTCACCCGCCGTTCGGCCGCCCGCTTCTCCCGCTCGAGCAGCTCGAGCTCGGTGAGGCGCAGCAGGTAGGCGAGGTGGTCGGCGTTGTCGGCGGCGGCCTGGGCGGCCACCTTCTCGCACTCGGCCGCCACCGTCGGCAATCGCAGGACCTTCAGGTGGTGGTGCAAGAGCACCATCGACTTCGACTCGGTCGCCTTCATGGTGTTGCTCCTTTCTCCGGCGCGACCTGCGCCGTGATGGATCAGCCCGGCCTCTCAGTTGGCCCCAGCGGCGACGCGACGCCTGGCCTGGACCCGCGGGGTCGGGATGCGAGCTGGGAAAACGCGGTTCAGGACCCCGTCGCGGTGAGCGTCCGGTAGGCGCCGAGGTCCAGGGGATCGATGGCGACGGCCTTCAGATGGGGATGACCGTCGAGGCTGAAGAGCCCGACCGGACGCTCCGCTTGGTGGAACAGGATCAACGCGATGGCGTCTGACCCTTCTGCCCCGATCCGAAGCGCCGCCTCGACGGCCCGAGCGAGCGCCGGCACGCTCGAGTGCTCGAGGAGCCGCAGCACCTTGATGAACTCCCGGGTGCCGCCGTGGCCGAGATCGGCTTCGAGACGCCGGCGCAAGATGGCGAAGCACTCGGGAAGCCCCCAGTTCTCCAGCGGCCGGGCGAAGTCGAGGGCACCGGGCTTGCGCTCGAGCAGGGCCAGGTAGTGAAGCGGGTCGAAGCTGACGTGCTCCTTGCCCCAGTGCCGTCGGTGGCGGGCGACGACGTCGGTCCCGGCGGTGACCGTCACCTCCTCAATCCCGCCGATCACGGTCACCTCGTGGTGGGCGAAGGCCGTCGGCACCGAGTAGTCGTTGCGGTCGAAGCGCACGAGCGACAGCGAGTTGGCATGTCGCTGCTCCACCCGCCGGGGCTCGAAGGCACAGCTCGGCAGCGCCAGCATGGCGGCCCGGTCCTCGGCCAGGCGCTCGGCCTTGGTGCCGACCTTGCCCCGCACCCGGCGGAACAGATCCGCGTAGCAGGCTGCGGCCAGGTAGTCGTTGAGCGCCGCCCACGACGCGAAGCTCGGCACCGGGACGAGCAGGTTGCGCCGTGCGTAGCCGACGTGGGTCTCCACGTGTCCCTTCTCGTTGCCCCGGCCCACGTGACAGAAGTGGTGGTCGAACAGGTAGTGGCTTGCCAGGGCCAGAAACGCCCTGGTGAGCGCCCGCTCGGTCCCCATGACCTTGGTCACGGCGATGGTGGTGTTGTCGTAGGAGGTGCGCAGCGGCACGGCGCCGAAGAACTCGAAACCGGCCACGTGTGCCGCCTGGAAGGTCTCGGTGCACTCGCGCGGATAGGCGGAGAGGAAGTAGGTGTCGGAGTAGGGCAGCGTGATCAGCCCGAGGGCGGCCTTCTTGCGGACGCCTGCGATCTCGACGACGGCTTCGCCGAAGTCGAACTGGGCGTGGCCGGGCGGGTGGCTGAGCGGGACGAAGGCTTCCTTCGAGTACTGCTTCGCCTCCTTGACCGCTGTCTGGACCTGGGAGTAGCAGCCGCCGTAGCCGTACTCGTCACGGAGGCGCTCGAAGATGCGCCGGGCGGTGTGGCGCTGTTTGGGCGGGGCCTTCTTGTCGTCCTCGAGGATCTCGTCGATCACGCCCAGGTAGGGCCCGAGCACGGGCTTCCGGCGCGCCTCGGCCATCTGGTAGCCGGGAGGCTCGGCGTGGGCCAGGATCTTCGCCAGCACCTGGTGGCCGATCCCGTAGTCACGCAGGATCGAGCGCTTGGAGACCCCTTCTACTAGGACCTTTCGCCGGATCTCGGTCCATTCGTCCATGTCGGTGTGCACCCTTCTCCCGTTCTGCTCGTCCGCTCCAGGCTCGAAGCCTCGGAGCGGGACCGAACAGATCCGGGGATGGTCGGGTGCTGCCGTTTTCGACCGTGATTCTGACGCTCAGGGTGCTGCCGTTTTCGACCGTGATTTACACCCCTTTGCCCAGCCGGACGAAGATCGTCCCTCAGTCGAAGTCCACATCTCGAATCCACAGCGAGATGAGCTCGCCTCGGCACAGCCCACAGGAGTAGAAGACCTCGAGCACGGCCCGATCTCGGAGACCCAGAGGCTTGGACACGTCCGGTGCCGCCAGCAAGGCGGCCATCTCAGGCGCGCTCAGGGTGGCTTCGGGCAGCCTCCGGTCGGGCCGGGGAAGGAGGAGATCAGCGGCGGGGTTGGCCTCGATGCGGTGTTCCCGGCGGCACCAGGAGAAGAACTGGGCCACCGGCACGAGCCGCTGGGCCTGGGTCCCGAAGGCGAGCGGCTCGCCGTCGCGCTTTCGGTGGGCAAAGAGCTGGTGCTGGTAGGAAAGCAGCAGCTCAAGGGTCACTTCCTTGCCTTCGCCGATCCCTCTGGCACCGGCGAAGGCGAAGAAGTAGCCCAGGTAGCGTCGCCGGCAGTCGATGGTGCGCTCGGCGTAGTTGTGGATCTCCATCCACTCGAGGTACTCCCGGGCGTCGGCTTCGATGGGAGTCATGACCCCTCCTCTCCCCGCAGTTGTTAAGCAGTCAATACAAAGTCTTGTATACTCCTGAGCCGTGAAGCCGCTGACCTTCGTGGGAGGCGCCGACGAGGAGCTACGGGCATTTCCATCCGTGGCCCGTCACCGAGCCGGGTATCAGCTGTATCTGGTGCAGAAAGGCGACAGCCCCGTCGACGCCAAGCCCCTGGCGTCGGTCGGCCCGGGTTGTCGGGAGATCCGCATCCGCGAGTCGACTGGGGCCTACCGGGTGCTCTACGTGGCCAGCATCGGAAGCGATGTCTATGTCCTGCACTGCTTTCAGAAGAAGTCCCAGCGGACACCACAACAGGCGCTGTCGCTGGCAAAGCGCCGGTATCAGGAGATGATGGAGATGGTGCGAGGAAAGGGCCGGAAGTGACGACCAAGCGCTACAAGAGCATCTGGGACGCCCTCGGGGAGGACCCGGCCACGGCCGAGAACTTGAAGATTCGAGCTGCCCTCATGCGCAAGCTCGTGGGTTACCTCGATACCTCTGGCATGACCCAGTCCGAGGCGGCCAAGCGGCTGGGCGTCACCCAGCCCAGGGTCTCTGACCTCACTCGGGGCAAGATCGACCTCTTCAGCATCGACAGTCTCATCAACATGCTCAGCGCCGTTGGGATGCACGTCGACGTCCGGGTGAAGAAGGCCAGCTGAACCATGCCCGGCCCTGGGCTCCTCGACGCGCCGGTTCGCCCGGTCACGCCGGCTGCCGGCGCGCTCGATTGGTGTCACTATGCGCGGCGGTCCGTCGGTCTGAAATCTTCAACGGTTCACCGCTACTACCACCCGGCGACGGGGCAGTTCCTGTCTGTGGACCCGGCCGTCGGTCTGACGTCGCAGCCTTACGCGTACACGGGGGACGATCCGGTGAACAACACGGACCCGACAGGGATGATCACTTGCCCATCGTGGGTGCCCGGCTGCGGCGTCGTGACGAATATTCAGCATCACTGGCGTGGAATCGCTCAAGGTGTTGAGATCGGAGCTGGAGCACTTGCTTCAGCTGGGTGTATCGCCGCCACTGCGGGGATCTGTGGAACGGTTGTCGGAACGGTCCTGACCGTGGGAGGCATCGGGGGAGTTACGGGCGCCGGCTTCTACAGCGCATCATCGGGACCGCATACTGTCGGTGGTTACGCCCAGGCGTTCGGTTTCGGCAGTCTGGCTGGCGGTCTTTCGGCCGGATGTGCATTGTCCTTCGGCGCCTTTTGCGCGACCGCAGCAGGAGGATTCATATTCAACAGTGCGGTGGGCGCTGGCATCGGAGGCTACGGCTATCTACATGATGCCTGTCAGCCGTCAGTTCCTGGCTTCATTGAATCTCTCCTGTGGGGAGCAATTCAGAATGAGCCAGTGCCCGTTCCCGACTCGTGGCTTCCGTGATGTCGGATCAGAAGGGTCGTCTACGGCCATCTGCTGGGAGTCGAACGGCCTGGGGATCAATCCGCACACTGTTTCGTTCACCGTCACCCAGCTTGATAGCTTCCGACCAAGAAGCACTGGAGCGTGGTGAAGGCCGAGTCGTCAGTTGCATCCTCAGAGGCCCGGCCCCTCCGTTTCCTCGACGGCCAAGGCAAGGAAGCCTTGAACTCACAGCGGGCGCCGTTCGGTGGCGCCCGTCGTGGGGTCTTCACCGCAAGCCGTTGTCGATTGACTGGCCGATTCGGTCGATCGAGGTTCGGGCTGCCGGCCGAGCTGAATGGAATGTGAAGAAGGGCGGCAAAGCGTTTGGTGTCATCCCCATTCCTGAGTTCAAGGTCGTGGTGGCCAACACTGACCAGGGCGACTTTGAACTCTCGGTGCCAAGCAGTGACGTCGAACTTGTTGCCGCCTCCCTACAGCGTCGTGGGTCACCGCCAGCCGATGGTCCAAGATGAGGCACCCGGTGGGCTGAGCCTTTGTCGGCGCGACCGATACGCCGCCTGACGCTCAGCAGCACTCGCATACACCCGAGGCCGCCCGGCTCCGACGCGACGCCCGCCCCACCGGGAGCCGGATCGTTGCTCGGCCTCCTGCTTGTCGCCGACGTGCACCAGGGGCTCGGCCTCGGCGACGTCGACCCTCCCGATGCCACTGGCCGCCCGGGCGAGACGACGCTCCCGCTTGGCCCGGCTGGCTCTGCCCACGACGTCGACGACGATAGGGACCAGCTGTCATATTCCTCCGATGTGGCTCTGGTCGACCCGGAGGCGGCCTTGGCCGCCTGCGGCGGCGGCCGCCGGTCACCGGCCCCGCAGGGGTCTCCCGCCGGCCGGCCCCGGCCCGTGACGAAATCAAGATCGCACCGCTCCCCGACCCGGCGGGCGAAGGCCCAGGTGGCGTGGTGTGTGAGAACTTTCTTTACTAGATCAAGGAACCCGCCTTCGCCGGTGCCCGCCGGCCCCGCCTCCTGGCCTTCGGCCCCGGCGGGCCGGCCGCCTCGAACAGGTGCTCCTGGTCTGCAAGGAAGCCTCAGCCCCCCGCACCGTGGTTTCACGCCCGTGCCGCCGGGCGTCTCCGATCCGAGCGGCCCGCCGCAGCAGTCCCCTCAGTGGCGGCGAACCAGCGGGCCTGGTGACTCAGTAGCGTGTCCTCGATCACGGTGCGGATGGCGGCCTGCTGGTCGTCGTCGAGGAGGGACCTCGTATTTTGCGGGTCCTGTGATACAGGGCGCGGACCCGAATCTCCGGCTCTTGTTGCGCACAGGCCGGCTGCCGGGCAGCCGGCGAGGTCCATCGTGGCGGGGCCTCGACCTCGTCGCCGCATCCCTCAAGGCCAGGCCCACGGGCGGCCTGACGGCCGGCCTTGACGGTTGCTCCTTCCCGCGTGCGCCCCGGAGCGTCGTGTGTGTTCCGGCGATCCCCCGACGATGCGACTTTTCGTCAGGCAGGCCGAATGCCGAGGGCCAAGAGCGCGGACGATGCGGAGGCTTGGAGCTCAGGGAAACGATCGAATACTCGGCGGAGATCCCCAGGCGTGATGTCGGTAGGCGCCTTGAGGATCTCGACACCCACAGCCTTGCCGGCGGGGTCGACGTCGGCCATGACGAGGTCGGACAGCGACAAGGTCTCTGTCACTTCGGCGTCGTCCTGGATACGCAAGTAGATGGCTTCGGCCTCGCTGTCATACTCCACGATCACGCCCATGAGACTACCTCCTCTGTCCCTGCGCGGCGACGGTGATCACGGTCTGCTCGTCCGAGGAAAGGATGATCTTGAGCCTTCGCCCGGCCGATGTGGTGCCGATGACGATGGACCGGTTTGGGTATTCGTCCGATGGCCGCGTCTCCTGACGGGAGAGCAGGGCCTCGAGGACCTCAACCTTGCTCACTCCTCGGAGGCGCATCCTGCGGATCGCATGCCTCGTGAACTCCATCGGAGGTCTACGAAGCAGAGCGGTTCCCGGGCGCGGACCGATCCCGCTCCAAAAGCGCCGAGTAACCATCGAAAGGCAACGCCCCCATGATCTCCGCGGCTTTCCGGTCCGACGCTTCGAGGAAGTGGGCGTAGGTCCGGAGCGTGATGGCCGGATTGGCGTGGCCGAGACGCCCGGCGATGGTGCGGACATCGACCCCGGCACCGGCGAGGGTGGTGGCAGAGAAGTGCCTGAGATGGTGGAAGTCGAGGTGCTCGAGTCCCACCTTCTTCCGGATCCGACGGAATGCGTCGGTCACCCGGTTGGGCCGATAGGGCGTCGACCCGTCCACGTCCTGCGACCAGACGTAGGCCTCCTGGGCCAAGGCGGTCCCGCAGACCGCTGCTCGCTCACTCACGTGGGCGAACAGCCGCTGCAGCACTATCACCGTCGAAGGATCCAGTGCGATGCGCCGGGAGCGATGGGTCTTGGGATCCTTCTCCTGAACGCCCCGGCTCGTGTCGGTGATGGACCGCCGCACGGTCAGAGTGGCGGTGGCGAAGTCGATGTCAGACCACCGCAACCCGCACAGCTCGCCCCGCCGGCACCCCGTGGTGGCGGCCACGAAGACGAGGGCGGCCATCTCGGGATCGGTGGCCTCCAGCGCCGTGATGAGCTTGCCCACATCCTCGACCGTCGGAGGCCGGACGTCGTTGTGGGGCACGCCAGGAGGCGTCGCCCGCTCGGCGGGGGACCGGTCGATCCAGCCCCACTTCACTGCCTGGCGCAACGCCGTCGACAGGGCGGCGTGGCAATGGCGGACGTAGGTGGGCGAGAGGCCTGAGCCCAACAGCGCCCGGTAGAAGGAGTCGAGGTGCGATGGGGTGAGTTTGCGGAGCTCCACATGGCCGAGGGCGGGACCGATGCGCGCTCGCGCCAGGGACCGGTAGCCGTCGATCGTCTTGACGGCGCGCCCGAGCGCCTCGAGATGGTCGATCCACCGGTCGAGGAGGACGCCCAGGGTCTCTTTGGTCGACGCGACAGCGCCGGCCGCCATCTCGGTCACGAAACGGGCCAGCGCCGACTCCGCTTCGCGTTTCGAACCCCGAAACGTGCGGCTGGTTTGCGAGTAGACACCCGTCAGGGGATCGCGTCCGGTTCGCACGCGGAGCTCCCAGACGCCCTTGCGTTTTTCCCGCAGCGATCCCCGCATGGGGCCAACTGTAGAGCCCGGCCGTGTTGTGAGGGATGTCTGAGGGATGAACGAGAAATTGCCCCAGGAGGGGCTCACGAACCCAAGGCCAGAAAGTGCCTCTGACCAGCGGAGGAGGTGGGATTCGAACCCACGGTGGCCTTGCGACCACAACGGTTTTCGAGACCGTCCGATTCGTCCGCTCTCGCACTCCTCCAATTCGGGAGACAGCGGTGGATCTGTGTCCCTCACAACCCCCTGTGCTCCAGCGGACACGGTGGTCCCCGGTGCCCTCCGAGGGCGGCAGGCGAGAGACTAGACCAGCTGTGTACCGGCCCAGGCTCCTCAGGGACAGCCGTCGTGGACGATGTCGAGGTCCGAGGTCACGGCTCCCCCGGCCAGGTGGAACCGGTAGCCGGAACAGAAGTAGAAGGACAGGTCCTGGTTGCGGTCGATGGTGACGGGCCGCCACACGCCGCCGCCCACCGGTTCCAAGTAAGAGAGGGTGCGGGCCAGGAGCCGGCCGTCGGCACCGGGCTCGTGCTTCAGGTACTTGTCCAACCAGGCCTGGGTGTAGTAGCTGGCCATGGCCTGTCCCCAGCGTGAGGCGGGCAGGACGGGCGACTCGTCGGTGTAGTCGAGGTGGGTCGACGCCCGGGGCACGACCACCATCGAGTCCACACCGTGGGCGACCCAGATGTCGAAGCCCGTGGCCTCCTCCCGGTTGGGGTCGGGAGCCTTGGAGAGATCCGGTGCCGAGATGCTCCCGCCCGGGGCTAGTGGGCAGGGCTCGAAGGACGAGCAGCTCGCCTCCCAGTAGGGCTGGGGCTCGAAGCCGTACTCCGACTGGATGCCCAGGGTGGGGACGACCGGGACCACGGGGCCCGGGAGGGCGCCCAGCAGGGCTTCGTCGTCGCTGATGGCATTGGCCGTGGCGGTGATCTTGTCGAAGGCCACCGCCGCCTCCACCCGGGGATCGACGCCCTGGAGGTACGAAACGGTCACCGCCCCGGTGGAGTGGCCGATGAGGGCCAGACGGGTCGTGCGCCCGGGCGTCAGCGTGGCTGGGTCCGGGGTCCTGTCGAACAGCTGCCACAGCGGGTTGTAGGCGTCCAGCGAGGAACTGCCGTCAGCCGTGTTGGCATAAGGGGAGGAAGGTGTCGAGAGGAAGAAATCGATGGCATCCTCGGCGTCGCCGTCGAAGCTCTGCTGCTGCTCGGAAGGGACACCGCTACAGGGCGTGGCCTCGCCAGCAGGGACGCTGGTGCCGCAGCCGGGCAAGGCGGGATCGGGTCCTTGGTGGGGCAATGTGCCGCTTCGCCCCTGGCCCTGGACGTCGAAGGTGAGCACCAGATAGCCCCGCTCAGCCAGATCCTCGGCCAGCCAGCTGTACATGTTCGCCGAGGCCTGCAGCGAGCCGGTCACGATGACGACGCCCGGCATGGTGCTCGGCAGCGCCGCGCCGGTGTAGGGATCTCTGGCGCCTGGTAGCGGGGCGAAGAGGTCTCCACGCAGGAGGGCCCCGTCGGCGGCGGTGAATTGCACCGGCACCTCCCGGCCCCGGGCGCCGGCCCAGCCGGCGCGCAGAGGGTTGCCCACGTCCCAGCCCGGGATCACTGCTCCGCCCGTCAGGGCCGGATCGGCCGGGTCGGCGGCCTGCGCCTGCAGCTGGGCGAGATAGGTCGAGGCGACGGCGGGCGGGAGCCCGGTCATGTAGGCGGGGTTGGTGAGCTCCTCGACGTCACGGCCGAAAGCAGCCGCCATGTTGGCCACGTCGCGGGCGATGTAGGCGCTCGAACCGGGTGTGGGCGTGTTCGCCTGCGCAGAGCCGGGGGTGACCGCCATGGTGCTCCCCGCTGCCGCCAGGGCGAGGCACAACGGCACTGTCCGCCCCCAGCGTCCGCCACCCACCAGGTCCCCTTCCGCCGTGCTGTGCCCGAAGTGCGATCTTGTGGGAGCTCCCGCCGCGGACACGCCCTCGCCTTGCGACGGTAGCAGCGCGCCCAGCGGACCGGCCAGTGACCTTTGCCGGCGGGAGCGGACCCGAAGGGCCGCCTGGCGGGACCTTCGGCCCTAGGCCTGATCGAGGCCCCGACGTTAGATCGGGTCGAGGACGGCCGGGAGCGGCCGAGGACCGAGGAGGCCAGTCATGCGCGTGGGACCCCGTGGGGTGGCGGCGGGGTGATCCTGCATGACTTCGTCGTCGTCGAGCGCTCGGCGAGCGACGTCCAACAGGCAATTGTCGGAGGTGCGCAGTGGCTGGCCGAGAGCGCCTCGAGTGCCGAAGCCAGCGCCGAGCGCCTGCGGATCCGCATCGGCCCAGGCGGCCCGCACGCCTTGGTCGCCAAGACGGTGGAACTGCAGCTAGGCGAACCGGTCGTCTGCGACGGCGTGACCACCATCGCGCTCCTGTGGGAGGCGACCGGTCCGGCGGCGCTGTTTCCCAGGCTGGACGGGTCGTTGGACGTCTTGTCGCTCGGTCACCAGATGACGCAGGTGACACTCTTCGCCCGGTACGACCCCCCCTTGGGCATCATCGGGGCGGGCATCGATCGCCTGGTGCTGCATCACCTGGCCGAGCACACCATTCGGGCCTTTCTCCAAGACGTCGCCCAGCGCCTGGAGGCCCTGGACTGCGACGGGCACCGTTCCGCCGCCGGGCCCTAGAGCCGGTGTGCGATGGTGCCCCGCGCTGACGGCGAGCCGTCGCCGGCCGTGGGGCCATGGCCGGCGGGTGAGGCGGGAGCGCCGACGCCGAGGATCTCGGCGAGCACCCGGTCGAGCTCCTCGCCCGGCGTGTCGTGCCTGGCACCGAAGGCGCTGCGCAGCGAGGTGATCACGAACACCAGCGCGTACACGACAGTGGCCAGCAACGAGGAGCTCACCAGCACCACGAACGTCACGGCCAGCGCCTGCATGGTCCTATCGTGAACGCCCCCATCGGCACACCGGCACCGGGACACCACGGGAACCGGCCCCGAAATCCTACGGGGAGCGAACCCGCCCTCCTCGGCACTGGGGACGCAGGGAGGACCGACGCCGGAGTCCTGGATCGGGCACGTCGCTCGGTGGTGCGGTGATCCCCGGCGCCGAGCCGCCTCGAGCGCGCCCGTACCGGGCGGAGCGGCCCAGGCCCTCGACCACGGTGGCGATCGTCGACGACCACGCCCTCGTGCGTGAGGGAACCGTCGAACTGCTCGAACACGAGCCCGACCTCCAGGTGGTGGGCCAGGCCGGCTCGGGTGAGGAGGCGCTCGCCCTCTTCGAGCGCGTCGGTCCCGACGTCGCCCTCGTCGATGTCAACCTGCCGGGCATGAGCGGGCTCGAGCTGGCCCGCCGGGCCTCCGAGCGGCGCCTCGGGGTTCGGGTGCTCGTGGTGAGCGCCTACGACGACTTCGCCTACGTCACCGAGGCGCTGGAGCTCGGCGTCGGTGGATATCTGCTCAAGACGGCGACGGCGAGAGAACTCGTCGATGCCCTGCGAGCGGTTGCCGACGGCGTCTTCGTGCTCGACCAGGCGGTGGCCGCCCGCCTCGCCCGTCGTCAGGCGGGCGGCGACGCCAGTGCCGGGACACCGGCGGCGCTCACCTCGCGGGAGCTGAGCGTGTTGGCGCAGCTGGGACGAGGCCGGACGAACAAGCAGATTGCTGCCGCGCTGGGATTGGGTGTCCGCACCGTCGAAGGCTATGTCTCGAACGTGCTCGTCAAGCTGGGGGTCTCCTCGAGGACGGAGGCAGCTCTGTATTTCCGGGCCCAGCACCGCTTCGTCGGGCAAAGCGATGACGCGCCGAGCGGTCCCCGCTGAGCTCGCCGCGGCCGTACGCCGCGCCCTGCGTCCCCCGTTTCGAGAGCGACGCTTCTGGATCATCCAGGCGATGGTGGTCGCCTTGGCCGCTGTGCATCTCACGATCGACCTCACCGCTGCCGCCGACACCGGAGCGTTCCCGGCCGGCATCCCCGTGGCGCTCCTCATCGTCCCCGTCGGCTACGCCGCCCTCCGCTACGGGCTGGTGGGATCGGCCGCCACCGGGGCCTGGGCCACCTTGCTCTGGCTGCCCGATCTGCTCCTGCCCCACGACCAGGGCCACGTCGGGGCGGACCTCGTCAACCTGGCCCTCGTCGACCTGGTCGCCCTCTTCTCGGGCCTGCACATCGACTCCGAACGCCGGGCGCGCCGACGCGTCGAACGTGTCACCACCGAACGCCTGGCCGTGGAGACGGGCTACCGGCGGCTGTTCGAGACCAACCGGGCGCCGATCCTGGTCCTCGGCAGCGACGGCGTGGTGATGGACGCAAACCCGGCGGCACGACAGGTGTTCGGTGCGGAGGTGATCGGGCGGAGGGCGCCATTGCCGGACCACGGCCAGCTCGTGTCGGAGGCGCAGGACGGACGGGTGCTCCGCCTCTCCGACGGTCGGGACTACCGCGTCGGCTCGGTCGCCCTCCCCGCCGGCGCCCCGGATGCCTCCACGCAGGTGGTCCTCGAGGACGTCACCGCCGAGCGCGACCGTGGACGGCGCGCCACGCGCTTCGCCGCCATGGTGGTGCAGGCGGAGGAGGAACAGCGGCGTCGTCTGGCGCGCGAGCTGCACGACGAACCCCTCCAGCTCTTCCTCCACCTGGCCCGCCGGCTGGACGACTTCGTCCGGTCGGGAGTCGCCCCCGATGCGGCTCAAGGCTTGGAGCAGGCGCGCGCCCAGGCCCTGGAGGCGGCCGGCCGGTTGCGGGACCTCGCCAGCGGGCTCCGTCCGCCGGCACTCGACCAGCTCGGTCTGCGGGCAGCGCTCTCGAGCCTTCTGGCTGACGTGGAGGTGGAGTCGTCGCTGGCCACCACGCTGACAGTGACCGGCCTTGTCCGGCGCCTGTCGCCGGAGGTGGAGCTCGGCGCCTTCCGCATCGCCCAGGAGGCACTGCGCAACGTGGTCCGCCACGCCCGAGCGAGCCAGGTGGAGCTTCAGGTGGGCTTCGGAGCCGACGAGCTCGTGCTCTGCGTCGTCGACGACGGGGGCGGATTCGCCCCCGAGCAGCTCGACGAGGGCCCCACGGAGCACTTGGGTCTGCTCGGGATGTCCGAACGAGCGAGGCTGCTCGGCGGAAGCCTTGCAGTCCGCTCCGCCCCGGGGCGCGGGACGAGGGTCGAGGCCACAGTGCCACTCGCAGTCAGTTGCGCTGCGCCAAGGTGAATTCCGCCGGACCCGATGCCCCCTCGAGCATCCCGGCCAGCTGTCGCAAGAAGCCCCGCAGGATCCGGCGCGCTCGCTTCTCGAGCTCGGGCCCGCTGAGGAGGGAGGCCGAGTCGGGTCGGGCGTCCTGGCGCCAGGTCCCCTCCACCCGCACCTCGCAGCGCTCGGGGTCGACGGCTGTCACCGAGAGCCCAGCCTCGAGCCGCACCACCCCCCGAGGACCGGACACCCGCCACTCGAGGAGGTAACGCTGGGAAGCGGAAGAATCGTCCGATCCCGGCGCGCTCACCGGGACCAGCGATACTTCGCCGAGCGGCAGTCGAGCGGTGGGGCCGTGGGCCTGGTCGAGCAGTCCGTCGGCGACGGCGCGGGCGGCGAGCGGCCCGAGTTCGGGCGCGCATCGCGCCAGCTGTTGGTACAACTCGGGGGCGGCCACTTCCACCTGGACCACGTCCTCCACGGGGACGGCCAGGGGATGGGCGCGGTGCGAGTCCGCCGGTATCTCGTAGGTGCCGGCTTCGATGGCGGCGTCGCGGCCCGCCACCTCGGCCAGGGTGGCGCCGGCCAGCAGCTCTCGGAGCATGGTGGTCGCCTTCGACCACGTCTCGTGCAACGGGCACACGGCGTCCCACCGGCAGGGACCCTCGCCCAGCGCGCACCGCTCGGCCCGCAGGGGACCCTCTGCTGCTTCGATGACCTCGAGCACGCTGATCTCTGACGGGGCCCGGCTGAGCCTGTACCCGCCGTCCCTGCCGGCCCTGGAACTGGCCAGCCCGGCGCGCACCAAGTCGGCCAGGATCTGGGAGGCGAAGGTGGCCGGCACCTCGGTATCGGCCACCACTTCCCGGATCTTGCGCCAACCACCGTCGTCGAAGGCGCGCGCCAGGGAGACAGCCGAGCGCATGACGTAGTCGCCGCGTTTGGACAGGGTCATGTTCACTGCCCGGATCAACTCCTCGGGGTGGACGGACGGGCGCCACGGCCCCTGGGCACAATGTCAACTGTGAGTCTATACATTCATGGGGCCACGTGACGTCGTGGCCCGACCCATGGGGCCACGTGACGTCGTGGCCACCGTTGGCGCACCGGCTCCAGTCAGGCGCCCACAGCGGCGACGTCCGAGCTCCTCGGGGGCAGGGAGATGGTCGTGGCGAGCGAGCCGGCGAAGCGCGACGCCCCGGCTTCCACGCCACCTCGGGGGAATGCCGCCTCGGCCACCACGTGCGCACCTTTGGACACGAGGGCCTGGGCGAGGACCGACAAGGTGGCCTTGGGGGCAACTGCGTAGGTGCAGAACACCGCCACCGGTTTCCCCCCCAGCTGTGGCAGGCCGGCCAGCCAGGTGCGGGTGGCTGCCGCCGGGCCCACCTTGGCCACCACCAGCCCTTCGACCCAGGTACCCACCACCACGACCTGGGCCCAGGCGAGCACCGTCTCGTCGACGTCGGCCAGTCGGAGGGTGCGTACCTGGGCGCCTTGCTCGGAGAGGGCGTCGGCCATCACCCGTGCGGCCCGTTCCGTGCGCCCGGAGCGGCTCTCGTAGCAGACGAGCAGGCGCTGGGGCGCCTCGGTCGGTCGCCCCGGACGTCGGGGGCGAGCCGCCACCAAGCTCTGGGCTGCCCGGCGCCCCTGGGCCATGGCCTCTACGACCGTGGAAGGCCCCACCAGTGCGTCGCCGGCGGCCCACAGGCGCTCCCGGAACGGCAGGGCTGCGGAGACGACGCCCACTTCGCGTCCGAGTGAGAGCCGGCCCACCGGATGGTGATGGGCGAAGGCCGAGGCGGGGCCGGCCAGCACGCCGCTCGCCATGACGCGCCGGTCGGCGAGCCGCGTCGGCTGGCGACGCAGGGGCGTGCCCGGCAGCAGCGCCGCGAAGCGGGCGTCGGTGCGAAACCCCATGGCCATGACCACGAGGTCCACGCCCAGGGTACTCGTCTGCTTCGCAAGCACGGTGGGCCGCTCGGTGGCCTTGGCCTGGTGGGTGGCCGCCAGCCGGGCGAGGTGCACCCGCCCGTCGGTCCCCTCCAGGGCTACCAGGGTGGTGGAGAAGCGCACCTCCACGCCTTCCTCTTCGGCCTCGGTCAGCTCGTCGGGTCGCACCGGGGCGAAGCGGCGGTCCATCCAGTCAACGCACACGGCGTGGGCGCCGAGGCGTTTCGCGCTACGGGCGACGTCCATGGCGGTGTTGCCTGCTCCCACCACGAGCACGGTGGGCGCGGTCTCGGCGCCCGTCTCGGCGCCCGTCTCGGCGCTTGCTTCGGCGCTCGCTCGAGACCGCGCCCTCTGGAGCTCGGCAAGGGGGCGTCGCGCCGCCAGTGCCTCTGTTGCCCGATGGAGGAAGGAGCCGGCGTCCTCCACCCCCACCAGCTCGGCTCCCGGTACCGGCATGGCGAGCCCCGCTCCTGCCCCGTGCGCCAGGACGACCCCGTCGTGGCGCACGAGCAGCCCGTCGAGCTCGTCGGGGCCCACGTCGCTGTTGCACCGGAGCTCGACGCCTGCTGCCTCGAGCTGGTCCCATGGCCGGGCGGCCACGGCAGCGGGCAGCGTGAAAGCGGGGATGCCCCAGGCGAGCAGCCCTCCCGGAGCGGCCGCCCGCTCGTAGACGGTCACCTGGGCACCCGCCTGGGCCAGCTCCCAGGCCGCCGCCATCCCCGCCGGTCCCGATCCCACGATCCCCACCGAGAGCTCGATGCCTTCTGCGGGCAGGGCCGGAGCCGGAACCTCCCGGTGGTCGGCCACGAAGCGCTCGAGGGCGCCGATGGCGACGGGCACCCCTCCGGCGAGCGACCAGGTGCAGGCCCCTTCGCACTGCGCCGACTGGTCGCACACCCGGGCGCAGACGTCGGGGAGCATGGTGGTCCGGGCCAGCACGTCATGGGCGCCGGCCAGGTCGCGCTCCCGCACGGCGGCGATGAACCCCGGGATGTCGTTGTGGGCGGGGCAGCCCCGCACGCAGGTGGGGTCGGGGCAGGCGAGGCAGCGCTCGGCTTCGGCCAGCGCCTCGGCCCAACCATCGAGCGGCAGGCGGACCTCGCTCACGCTGGCGAGCAGGGGTACGGGAACGGTGGTCCTCAGCTCGGCCCGGTCCGCCACGAGGATGGCTCCCGCCACCTCGATAGCCGAGAACGGGCAAGTGCGGACACACTGACGGCAACCGACACATGCCGTGTCGTCCGCCTGCGCCACCCAGCGCACCACGTCCATGGAGAGGGCGCTCGTGGGGCAGCGGACGACGCACTCCTGGCACCCGGCGCAACGGTCGGCGAGCACCGTCACGCGCGGGTGAGCCTGCAGGTCGTTTGTCCGTGGCGAGTCAACGACAGTCATGGTTCCCTCCTAGTCCGCCGCGTGCATGAGGACGTAGAGCACCGAGGCAGCCGCGCCGCAGGCGAGCACCAGGCTGAGCGTGGCCAGACGGATGCCCACCCGGCTGCGGCTTATGGCCAGCAACTCTCGACCGGTGATCTTCCAGGTGCTCCAGGCGGCAGCCAGGGTCCCGAGCACCACGACACCCACCTGTACGACGACGATCCAGCCGTCGGTCGCCAACGAGAAGCGGTAGAGACCCGACGACGTCGACGAGAAGCCGGCGATGTGGGCGACCGCCGGCACCACCCGCGGCGCGTGCTGGAAGAACTTGGGCAGCTGGCGGGCGAAGTAGTCGGCGCCCACCACGGGGATGAGCCCGTAGGCGATCGGTGCGAAGAAGCGCGCGAACCGGCTGCGGCCTTCGGCTGCTCCGAGCTGTGTCGCCCCGGCGGAACGGTTCCCCATGGCCCGGCTCACGAGCCAGACGGCCCCGGCCACGGCGGCGGCGCCCAGGGCGATGATCCCGAGGTAGTCGACGGGGTTCGGATAGTGGGGGAAGTGCAAGCGGGCGTTCAGCCAGTTGTCGGCGGCAGCGAAGGCGTTGGTGGCGTTGAACTGCTGGTAGAGGACCAGGCCCCACAGCAGCGCCACGGCCCAGGCCACGTCCATCCGCCGGCGCCTCGGCGCCACCACCGAGGTGAGGGGGCGCTGGAGGAACAGGCCCACGTTGTCCTGGGGACAGGCCTTGAAGCACTCCGAGCACAGCCCGCAGTACAAGTTGGAGTCGGCGCTGCCGGGCCAGGTGTACCAGGGGCAGCCGTAGCCGTTCTCGCCGCCGCGCATGCAGTCCTTGGTCTCGCATGTGACGCATACCTCGCGGTCTCGGGTACGGAACCCGGTCACCGATCCCATCGACCCCACCGTCCCGATGAGCGAGGTGAGCGGGCACAGGTAGCGGCAGAAGCTGCGCCGCTCGAAGACCAAGAAGAACAACAACGCCGAGGCGACGATGCCCACCACCATCAACGAGGTGTCAGCGGGGTTGCCCGGTCCGGCGATGTTGAAGAACTCCTCGATCCAGGTGAGCAGCAGGAAGCTCGCCACCGGGAGCAGGAAGCCGAGGCGGGCGAGGGACTTGGGGAACGTCCGCCCCAGTCCGAGCGTCTTCTGGGTGCGCTGCCACAGGCTGCGACGCTGGATCCATTCGGCGAAACCGCCGAAGGGACACATGGCGCACCAGGCCCGTCCGACCACCACCATCATCACGAAGACCAGGCAGAACCACACGTACCAGGTGATGGCCGTGCCGAAGTTCAGGCCCGGGACGGCTGTGCCCACCAAGCCCACGAAGATCACCGTCCAGAACACGATCTGGTTGGGCAGGATCAGCAGGAACTGGAACTTGCGGTTGCGCACCAGCCGGGCGATGCGGGGATGGGCGGTGAGCTCGAGGCCGGGGGAGGGATCCGAAGGTCCGAAGCGATCGTCGATCCCGCTGCGCACCGGTGTCCGCAGGTGCCGGGGCAGCGGCACCGGGTCGGCCAGTGCCGCCCCCCGCTCTTGTAGGCCGAGCACCATATTGCCCTCCCTTGAGGTGTAGTCCGTAGCTATAGGTGGCACTTTAAGTACTACTGGACACTACGTCAAGTCAGTAACTATAGTAAGAGAGGTGAACCTGAGGTTCTCGAGGCGGGGGGACTACGTCCTGCGGTCGGCCATCTGTCTCGCCCAGGCCTACGAGTCGGGCGAGCCCACCAAGCTGCGCCAGATCTCCGCCGACATGGAGGTGCCCCGCACCTTCGCCTCCCAGATTTTGGGCGACCTGGTAAGGGCCGGTCTGGCCGTCTCCTCCTTCGGCGCCCACGGTGGCTATCGCCTGGCGCGGCCCCCCGAGACCGTGACCCTGCTCGACGTGATCGAGGCCGGCGAGGGTCCGCTGCTCTCCGAGTGCTGCGCCCTCGGCCAGGGGCCCTGTCGCTGGGAGGCGGTCTGTCCCCTGCACGAGAGCTGGGTGGCGGCCACCTCGGCCATGCGCGCCAGCTTGGCGGGCACCACCTTGGCCGAGCTGGCCGACAGGGACCGGGCGCTGTCGGGTGGCACGTATCCGGTCCCCCTCGACGCCCACCGGTCGCGGCCCGCGCTCCCGGTGCTCGGCGCCCGCCGTGGTGCCGGCGCTGTCCGGTCCCCCTGTCGCCACTGGACACCCCCGGCGCCCGGCGACAAGGAGCCGTCGCCGCTCGGAGCGGCATGAG
>JBJKRZ010000257.1:0-5025 GCA_046704365.1 Acidimicrobiales bacterium
TCCGCCACCCTGACCCCCCGGTGAACTGACCATCCACCACCGAGGGTGGCCCCCTTCCGAGGCTTTTGGTGTCCAAACCAGAGCCTCGGAAAGGGGACCTCTCTCATGTTCACAGGGAATGAGGACATGGAGGCAACAGCACTACGCGAGCAGGGCTGGTCGATCTCGGCCATCGCCCGTCATCTCGGTCGGAACCGGGAGACGATCAGGAACCACTTGAACGGGATGCGAGTCGCCGGCGAGCACCGGCGAGCAGCCCCCGACCCGTTCGAGGAATACGTTCCCTATCTGCGTATCCGACTGCGAGAGGATCCGCACGTGTGGGCGAGCGCCCTCTACGACGAGGTCGAGGCCCTCGGCTACCTGCTCTCCTACCCGAGCTTCACGCGAGGACTGCGACAGCGCGAGCTGCGTCCCCACTGCGAGGCGTGCGTGGGAGTGAAGGACAGGGCCACCATCGAGATCGATCATCCCGCGGGCGAAGAGATCCAATGGGATTGGGACGAGCTGCCCGAAGCCCCTTGGGGAGACGATACCCACCTGCTTCTCGGGTCACTGCCATGCTCGGGGAAGTTCCGAGGGGTGTTCGCCGAATGCGAGGACCAGACCCATCTCATCGAGGCCATGGACGGCGTGCTGCGCCGGCTGGGCGGCAACGCCAGGCGTTGGCGTTTCGACCGCATGGCGACCGTCGTCGACCCCAAGACCGGCGTCGTCCAGCCGAGCTTTCTGCCGGTGGCCAAGCACTACTCGGTCAGCGTCGTCGCCTGTCCGCCTCGGCGGGGCAACCGCAAGGGATCGGTGGAGAAGTCCATCCACTACGCCACCCAGCGCTTCTGGCGCACCATGACGGCTGAGACCACCGAAGGGGCCCAAGAGCAGCTCGACCGCTTCTGCGAGCGCATCGGGGACAAGCGTCCGAGGACCGTCGCCAAGCTGGAGGAGATCTTGGGCAAGGACGCTGCCGCATCGTTCCTCGCGGCCCGGGGACGAAAGCGTCCGATCGTGGCGGACCTGGCCGAGCTCGAGGGCCTGCGCCCACTTCCTGCTTCGTGCTACCCGGCGATGAAGGAGGCCACCAACAAGGTGGACCCGTCGTGCCTGGTGCCCTTCGAGGGCAACGCCTACTCGGTGCCTCCTGGGCTCATGGGCGCCGAGGTGACCGTGCGTCATCGCCTGGGGACCGGAGGCATCGAGATCGTCTCGGCTGCCGGGATCCTCCTGGCCAGCCACTATCGCGAGACTCCCGGTGGTGGATATGTGGTGCGGGACCCGGCGCACCGCTCGGCCCTGGAGGCCGAGGTGCTGGCCGCCTTCACCAGCGACCCGCCGTGTCGCAGGAAGGCCAACCGGCCCCCCGGCGAGGCGGCCCGGGCCGAGGCGGCCAAGCTGCTCCAGCGCGTCGAGGACAAAGACGTCGTGGTCTCCCTGGCTGCCTACCAGGCCCTCGTCGAGGACATGGCCCAGCACCACAAGGAGGACCGGGCATGAGCGAGGACTCGATCTACCAGCAGCTACGGGGAAGCCTCGCCTACCTGCGCCTGCAGGCGGCGGCAGAGGCGCTCCCCGGCGAGCTCGACGTGGCGATGAAGCAGAAGCTCAGCCACTCGGCGTTTCTGAAGCGCCTGCTCGACACCGAGGTGTCCGCCACCGAGGCACGCCGGCGGGAGAGCCTGGAGCGCTTCGCCCGCTTGCCCGCTCCTTGGCGCATCGAGGACTTCGACTTCGACGCCCAGCCTGCGGTGGACAAGGCCATGGTGAACGAGCTCGCCACGCTGCGCTTTCTGGAGGACGCCACCAATGTGCTCTTCATCGGGCCGCCCGGGGTGGGAAAGACGATGCTGGCGGTCGCCCTGGCACGCGCCTCGATCGAAGCGGGCTATCGCACCTACTACACCACGGCCGCCGATCTCGCCGCGCGCTGTCATCGGGCTGCCCTCGAGGGCAGGTGGGCGACCACCATGCGGTTCTTCGCCGGGCCGCGCCTGCTCGTCATCGACGAGGTGGGGTATCTGCCGCTCGCCCAGGAGGCGGCAGCCGCACTCTTCCAGGTGATCAGCCAGCGTTACCTCAAAGGCAGCGTGTGCCTCACCACCAATTTGGGCGTGGGATCGTGGGGACGGATCTTCAACGACGACCCAAATGTGGCGGCCGCGATGCTGGACAGGCTCTTGCACAGGTCAGTCGTGTTCAACATCGACGGCGACAGCTACCGCATGCGGGCGCACCGGGCCCGATCGGAGCGCCTGCGACCACGTCCCAAGCCCGACGGCGGCAAATGACGGCCCGACGGCGCAATCGCGCCCTTTCAGTTGCCCCAGGAGGCGCTCAAAGCCACCGGCTGGCACCTACCACCGGGGCGATTTCCGCCCCCCACTGCCCAATGGCGAAAGGAGGCTCCATCACGTAGCGTGACCACCCAGACAACCTGAACGCCGGGGGCTCACCTGGCGGATTTCGGTGAGCAACTCTGGCGGATTTCGGTGAGCGTCATCAGCACTGCGCACGGGCTCCCCCGTGGCTGCGGCTTCGGTCCTCTGGCCGGGTGCGGTCACACCTGGGACTGCTGCTCGCAGACGGCGCCGTCGGGCCGAGTGCCCGAGGGCTCGCCTCCCGAGCACGACCGCTGCTGCGGTGTGCCTCGAGACCTTGTGCTGCTTGTTGGAGAGGGGTGCCTGCCAGTGCTCGGCACCCCAGATGGAGCTGGAGGCGGCGGGGACCCCGACGACGGCGATGCCCCGGCGAGAGGCCATGGCGCAGAGGCGGTCTCGGAACTGGGCGGTCGGGATGCCCGAGACCGTCCTGCGGAACCGCTTGTTGGACCCGTCGTGCTCCCTGCCGGTGGTGCGCATGTCGGAGAAGCCGAGGTTCTCGACCACGACGAGCCGGCAGCCGTGAGCCTCGGCCATGTCCAGCAGGCGGGTGATTGCCTGGCGCAGGTGGCCGTCCCTCGTCGTGGCGAAGAGGTCCTCGGACTCCAAGGGGACGTCGGGCAGCAGGGACGTCGGGTTCCCCGAGCGGTCCAGCACCGCCGGGGCGAGGAAACCGGCGTTCAGGTCGACGGCGAGCACCCCGAGCTCGGGGTCGGCCACAAGCTCTTCGAGCTCGGGGACGTTGGGGAGCTCTGCGGGGGTGAACGAAGCGGCGAGGTACACCCGGCCGTTCTCCGAGAACACGACGTCGTAGGCCACGGCGCGGTTCGCCTCCACCTGGGCCAGCCACTCGTCTCGGCGCCAGGAGAAGGCGACGGGGGCAGAGAGGCGGTAGCGGGTGGTGCCGCGGGCGGTCACGTTCGCCAGACGAGCGAGGGCCGGCGGCAGGTCGACGTCCAAGGTGCCGTCGGGAGAGAGCCTGATGGTCTCGTTGCCGAAAGTCTTCTGCGCCTCGCCGTTGGCGCCGAAGGAGCGGCGGACGGCGTCTGAGCGGGCCCGCCACTGCTCCCCGGTGAGCCCGGCCTCGGCGAGGTGGAGCCTGTTGCTCTGGAGCTGCTTGCCCCCACGGGTGACGTGCACCGTGCCGGCCGCGAGGTCGCGCTCGAGGCGGGCGCACTGCGCCCGGAGGACCCCGAGGCGCCGGCGCTTCATGGCGTGCTCGTGTCCCGAGCGGTAGCCGAAGTCGAGGCGCTTGGGCTTGCGGCCCTCGGCCGTGGCCAGCTGGCGCTCGGCTTGCACGGCCTCCTTGCGCTCGGCGGTGCTCGTGATGGGGAGGGCGAGCTTCTTGGCGACGGCGGCCGCCGCCTGCGCCTTGTCGACGAGGGCACGGCGCTGGTTGCGCCGGGCGGTCGCGTAGGCGTCGTTCGACGACTTGGTCACCCACCCTGCCCACCGGGACGAGCACTCCTTCGTGAGGGCCTGCTTCCTCCTACGCCAGTCCTCCTTGTCGTGGGTGGCCCCGGCTCGACAGCGTGCGGCGAGGTCCTTGCCCAGGAGGACGGAGATGTGCTCCCCCAGGGCCGTGAGCACGGCCCGGTCGTCGTCGCCCGGGTGGATGCGGGCGCGGATGCACAAGGTGGTCGTGGTGGGCGCCTGCGCTGCCCCGTGGAGCGGGTAGCGGGTCTTCTTCACGACAGCTCCCTCGGCCCGATGTCGTGCTTGGCGCATCGGAGTGCCTTCTCCGCGCGGTTGCGAGCAGCGCGCTTGCCGTAGAGGCGGGCGCAGAAGCTCGTGAGCACCTCGGTCATGTCGCGTACCAAGTCGTCGTCCACCTCGCCGGCGTCCAAGACCACGAGCCTGCGCCCCGAGGCCGACAGCGCTGCTTCGACGAGCTCGGTGTTCACCCTCCCTAACCGGTCACGGTGCTCGACGACGACGGTCGTCACCTCGGAGTCGGCGAGAAGCCTGCGCACCTTGGAGCGTCTGCCGTTCATGCCCGAGCCGACCTCTGCCTCCACTCGGACGACTGGGTGCCCGGCCATGGCTGCCCACTCGCTCAACCGAGCGACTTGGCGGTCGAGGTCAGCCCGCTGGTCGTGTGAGGAGACCCGGGCGTAGAGCCCGAGCGACGGCCCAGGTGAAGCCTTGGCGTCCATCGAGACGAGCACCGTCCGCTCGTTCACCCGCACCGCCGGGACCGGGAGCGTGCCCTGTCGGAACCACCGGTACGCCGTCTGGGGATGGATGCCCTGCTGGCGAGCCCACTGGGTCAGGTTCACAGGGGCAAGCATATTACTCGAACGTATGTACGCTTGGTATTGCTTAGTCGTTCAGGAACAGCTCAGACGACCCCTCGTGCGTCCCGCACCCCGTCCCGCGGTCCTCGGGCCCGCAGGCCCGACCCGTTAGCATCGCGGCGGTGCTGGCCTGGATGGACCTCGAGATGACGGGGCTCGATCCGACGAAGGACGTGATCGTCGAGATCGCGACGCTCCTCACCGACGACGACCTCGAGATCGTCGCCGAGGGTCCCGACCTCGTCGTCGCCGCGCCGCCCGAGGTGCTCGCCTCGATGGCCCCCGTCGTCCACGACATGCACACGAGGTCCGGGCACCTCCAAGCGATCCAGGCGTCGACGCTCTCGCTCGAAGAC
>JBJKRZ010000258.1:0-3056 GCA_046704365.1 Acidimicrobiales bacterium
CCGCAGGCGCGCGCCAGCAGGTCCCCGGCGCTCACCCCGGCCCGCAGCCCGGCACCGGTGAGGGCCCCGGCGGAGGTGCCCACGATGAGGTCCGCCGTGCGGGGGTCCCACCCGAGCGCCTCCGACAGCGCCGAGAGCACGCCGGCGTGGAAGGCCAGCCCCGCCATCCCCCCCGCTCCGAGCACGAGCGCCACCACCGGTGCCGGCCCGGCGACAGCCCTGCCGGCAGGAGGGACGGGAGCGGCCTCGCTCACCGCTGGCGCCCGAGCAGCTCGTCCATGGCGCGCTCGATCCCCCGGCACAGCACGTCGAGGTCGGGGGTGCTGTCGCGGTCGCCGGTCACGCCGAAGCTGACCGTCCCGTCGTAGGAGAAGATGGCCACCCCGATGCGTACCTGGCCGGCGAGGGGCACGTAGGGGTAGGCGGCCGTCATGCGCCGCCCCAGCACGTACAGCGGGAATTGGGGACCGGGGACGTTGGTGGTGACCGTGTTCACGTTGCGCTGCGCCACGCGCGTGGCCAGGCGCATCCCGAGGGCCAGGAGCATGGGCGGGGCGAACCCGCTCAGCGAGGTGAGCGCTTCGCCGGCCATCGCCTCCTTGGATTCCTTGAGCCCCGCCATCTGGGCGCTCAACATGTGCAGGCGCTCGACGGGGTCGGCCTCGCCCACAGGCAGCTCGGCGAACATGGCCGACACCTTGTTGGCGAGGGTGTTGTCGCCCACGGCCCGCCCCGAGCTGTCGCGCTGGCGTACCGACACCGGCACCAGCGTGCGCAGGACCCGGTCGACCGGTTCCCCGCGCCCCGCCAGCAGCTCGCGGAAGCCACCCGAGATGGCGGCCAGCACCACGTCGGTGAACGTGCCGCCAGCGCCCTTGCGGACGCGTTTGACGTCGTCCACCGAGGTGGATGCCCAGGCGTAGCGGCGGTGCGGTCCCAGCGGCCCGTTCAAGCTGGAGGCAGGCGTGGGCCGCACGATCCCGGCGTAGGAGCTCAGGCCCTTGGCGACGTCGGCGACCTGGTGCAGCGCCTGGCGGGGAAGGCGGGTGGTGGCCCGCAGGGCGCGCAGCTGCTCGTAGGGGCTGCGCACCAGGTCCGTCACCGCCTGGGCGGCCAGGCGCCCGGCGCCGGGAGCGGGACGGGGGTGCCAGTCGTCGGCGGGGATGGGGGAGGCCTCGGGGCTCAGGTCCATGATGACGGCCAGCAAGTCGGTGCCCGCCACGCCGTCCACCAGGGCGTGGTGCGTCTTGGCCACCATCGCCCAGCGGTCGCCCGAGAGCCCCTCGACCACCCAGATCTCCCACAGCGGCTTGGACCGGTCCAGCTGTTGGCCCATCACCCGGCCCACAAAGGTGCGCAGCTGCACCTCGTCGCCGGGCGTGGGCAGGGCGCTGTGGCGCAGGTGGTAGTCGAGGGCGAAATGCGGGTCGTCCGCCCACACGGGGCGGCCCAGGTCGAAGGGGACGAAGCGCACCACCTGCCGGTAGCGGGGGACCAGCGGCAGCTTCCCGCGCACCATGGCGGTCACCTCGTCGAAGCGCGGCGGTGGTCCCTCGAAGATGGCCACCGAGCCGATGTGCATGTGGCTGACGTCGTCCTCGGCGTGCAGGAACGAGGCGTCGAGGGGGCTCAGGCGCTCCATGGTCATGGTGCTCGCGACCCTACCGATCCGTTCGTCCCGGGCGCCTCCGACAGCCGCTGCGCCGACTCTCACAACAAATTCCACACAAAGTGGTCGTCTTCGGCCAGTTGCACCGTCAAAGGACGCGGGGAGTGGCCCGATACACCTCGCAGTGAATCTCAGCCCACAGCCCAGGGGCGGCGCTCTGTGGCGGGGGGCCCTGCGGCCCCGGTTCGTGCGTCTGCTGTCCGCCTCCTGCCTCAGCATCGCCCCCCTCGCCGGGGTGGTGACGTCGGCGCTCGCCGGCGCCGGGCCCCGCTCGGACGCCATCGCCACCGTCACCCACGCCACCGCCAACCCGGTGCCGGTGACCAAGGCCTATCCGCAGTCCCGTCAAGGGACCTTGCCGCCGAGCAATCCCCCCGAGGACATCGCCCCCAACCCCAACTTCCTCCAGGACTGCGCGGGGTCCACCTACGACGACTCGTCGTCGTGCGTGAGCGCCACGCTCCAGGCCATCGGCAACGCCCGCGAGCAGGAGGGTCTGCCCGCCATGTTGCTGCCCACCGACTGGAGCACGCTCAACCCGGCCGAGCAGCTGTTCGTGGTCACCAACCTGGAGCGCACCGTGCGCGGCCTGGCCCCGCTCAGCGCCATGGCCAGCGCCCTCGACGGCGCCGCCGACCAGGGCGCCGCCGCCAACCAGGACCCCGTACCACCTTCGGGCTTCCCCTGGACCTCGTGGGGGAGCAACTGGGCGGGAGCCGTGGGCAACCCGCTCGAGGCCATGTACTACTGGATGTACGACGACGGGGAGGGCTCGGGCAACATCGACTGCACCGCGTCGAACACCTCGGGCTGCTGGGGGCACCGTGACAACGTGCTCATGAGCTTGAACTGCAACCCGTGCGTCGAGGGTGACGGCTACAACGCCACCGCCTGGCAGGGCGACCCCTCGTGGGCGGAGCTGCTCGTGGACTCGTCGGGCGGCCAGAACGTGGACTTCACCTGGAACCAGGTGCTCCCCGACCTGCCCGGCTCGCCGGGCGGCCCCGGGCTCATGAGCCCGGCGGTGGGCATGGCGGCGACGCCCGACGGGGGCGGGTACTGGCTCGTGGCCTCCGACGGCGGCGTGTTCAGCTTCGGCGACGCCGCCTTCTTCGACTCGATGGCGGGCCAGCCGCTCTCGGCACCGGTGGTGGGCATGGCCGCCACGCCCGACGGCCATGGCTACTGGCTCGTGTCCTCCGACGGCGGCATCTTCGCCTTCGGCGACGCCGGCTTCTACGGGTCCATGGGGGGCCGGCCGCTCTCTTCGCCGGTGGTGGGCATCGCCTCCACCCCCGACGGCCATGGCTACTGGGAGGTGGCCTCCGACGGCGGCATCTTCGCCTTCGGCGACGCCGGCTTCTACGGGTCCATGGGGGGACACCCG
>JBJKRZ010000259.1:0-9483 GCA_046704365.1 Acidimicrobiales bacterium
CCCGAGGGCGCCGCGCAGACGCCCTCGAGGGCGGGCATGGCGTCGCATGGACGGCGGAGGCAGGCGAGAGAGCCCCGGGTGCGACAGGCGCCAGCGCTGGGCGCCGACGCACCCCACCGTGACGATCCTCGAGCCGCCGTTGGCCACCACGAGCACCGTGTCGAGCTCGTCGCCCACAGCGACCTCGGGTGGTACGGGCCCCAGGCGGCCATGGAGCGCCCCCCTCGAGCCGAGCACCTGCCAGAGCAGCCCCGCCGCCGCGGCCAGGATCAGGGCCCCCACCGTGACGGCCACCAGCACGAACTCCTCGACGCCGAAGGACAGGCCCACGAGGGCGAAGACCCCGGCGGTCGCTGCCAGTGTCAGCCCGCGCCTGGTGGGCACGGCGTGTCGCCTACCCGGTACCGCTGGGCACCGGGACGGGAACCCGCTCGAGGATCTCGGCGAGGGCGGCCGACGACGAGCCGGCGACATGGGCGAGCAGGCGGTGCACGAGAGCCGGTGCGGCCACCCGCTTGACGTCGTCGGGAGCGACGAAAGTGCGCCCCGACGACAGGGCCATGGCCGAGGCCAGCTGCAGCACGGCCAGAGCAGCCCGGGGCGAGGCGCCGATGGCCAGCTCGGGGTGGGAGCGAGTGGCCTGCACGATGTCGAGCACGTAGCCGCGCACGGGTGCCGAGACGTGGACCTGACGGAGGGCGCCCGCATAGGCCAGGACGAACTCGGGCCCGGCCGCCGCCGAGAGCAGCTCGGGGACGGGGCGGGCCCCCGCCGTGGCCAGGAGCTCGTCCTCCCGGGCGCGACCGGGGTAGCCGATGGTGACGCGCATGAGGAAACGGTCGAGCTGGCTGTGGGGGAGCGGGAAGGTCCCTGCGGCGTCGAAGGGATTCTGGGTGGCCACCACCATGAACGGTCGGGGGAGGAGATGGCTGGTGCCGTCCACGCTCACCTGACGCTCCTCCATGGCCTCGAGCAGTGAGGACTGGGCCTTGGGCGAGGCGCGGTTGAGCTCGTCGGCCAGCAGCAGGTTGGTGAAGAGCGGACCGGGCCGGAAGCCGAGCTCGCCGCTGCGAGTGTCGAGCACCACGGCGCCGGTCACGTCGGCCGGCAGCAGATCGGCGGTGAACTGCACCCGCCCGAAGTCGAGCCCGAGAGAGCGGGCCAGGGCCTTGGCCAAGGTGGTCTTGCCCACCCCGGGGTAATCCTCCACGAGCAGGTGGCCCTCGGCCATGAGACAGCACAGGGCCAGGCGGACGGTCTCCTCGTCTCCCAAAAAGGCCAGCGCCACGTTGGCCGCCACCGCCTCGAAGACCCCGGCCAGCTCCTCGGGCCCGGCTCCGTCGGGCGCCGAGATGGAACGGTCCTCGTCGGATCCCCCGCTCCAAGCCTCCCCGGTCGTGGTGGCCACCGGAGAAGGAGCCTACGCCGGCCTGCCCCCGTGCTCCTTTCGGGCGTCGCGCTCGGCGTGGTGGTCGGAGATGGCCTGCATCACGGCGCCACCTAGGTGCTCGACGAATCGCGGCCGGTTGGCCGCCGCCCAGTCACGGGAGGCCTCGAGGGAGGTGGCCGAGCCCTGGAACCGGGGCATCACTTCGCGGGCGAACAGCTCGTAGGAATGCAACGTCGCCTGGCGGTCGGCCCATTCGGTGGCCATGAGCAGGTAGGTCCCGAACCCGCCGGACTGCTCGGCCAGCCGCTCGATCTGGGCAGCCGCCATGTCGGGCGTGCCCACCACGGCGAAACCCGTCTCCATCAGAGCGTCCACCATCTTGTCGGGGTCGAGGGTGTTGGGCGCCAGGGGCAGGGCAGCCACGCGTTCGAAGTAGTCCACCCACCGCGCCAGCCCGAAGGCGACGTCCCGGCGGGCCTGCTCCTCGGTCTCGGCGAGGTGCATCGGCCCCACCAGCCGCCAGCGGCGGCGGTCCACGGTGGTGCCGAACTGGTCGGCGCGCTCCTCCATGGTCACCCAATGGGAACCGAGGACGTCGAAGCCCCCGGCCGTGGTGGCCCCGATCGAGAGCAGCGACAGGCCGAAGCGACCAGCGGCGCGCGGGCCGGCCGGCGACACCTGCGCCGCCACCGCCACCTCGAAGCGGGGGTGGGTGTAGGGGCGCAACTGCAACCGGGCGTCGCGCAGCGTGAACCAGTCGGTCCGGCGCTCGACCGGCTCGTCCCCCTCGAGCAGGGCCAAGATGGCCTCGAGCGCCTCCTCCATCATGGCCCGCTGGCGCATGGGATCGATGCCCAGCATCCAGGCGTCCGAGGGCAGCGCGCCGGGACCGACTCCGAGCATGACCCGTCCGCGTGTGAGGTGGTCGAGCAGCACCAGGCGGTCGGCGACCATGAGCGGGTGGTGGTAGGGGAGCGACACCACCCCGGTGCCCAGGCGAATGTGGCGGGTGCGCTCGGCGGCGGCGGCGATGAACACCTCGGGCGAGGAGATGATCTCGTAGCCCGCCGAGTGGTGCTCGCCGATCCAGGCCTCGTCGAAGCCCAGCTCATCGAGGCGGACGATGAGCTCGAGGTCGCGCTCCAGGGCCAGCGTGGGGTTCTGTCCGGCGGGTTGGAAGGGGGCGAGGAAGGTCCCGAAGCGAAGCGGCCAGTCCACGTGGGCGGTCCCGGTCCGCGGTCAGTCGAGCAGGTCAGGCTGCTGGCGGACGATCTTGTGGTACAGCGGCTGGAAGCTGAGCCACCCGGCATAGTGGCCGCCCACCTGCGAGGCGGTGAGCGCGGCGTTGTCGGGGTCGATCTTCACGGGGGTCCCGGCCGCCTCGGCCAACAGCTGTGCCTGGCAGGTCCGCTCCATGGTGATGAACCACCAGGCCGCCTCGTCCACGCTGTGGCCCACGCTGAGCAGCCCGTGGTTGCGGAGGATGACGGCCTTGTTCTCGCCCAAGGCGGCGGCGATGCGCTTGCCCTCCTCGACGTCGACCACCACGCCGGTGTAGTCGTCGAACAGACCGTGGTCGTCGTAGAAGGCGCAGGCGTCCTGGGTGAGTGGGTCGAGGAGCCGGCCCAGCGACGACCACGACTTGCCGTAGATCGAGTGCGAGTGGGCAGCAGCCACGACGTCGGGACGGGCGGCGTGCACCTGGGAGTGGATGGCGAACGCAGCCCGGTTCACCGGCTTCGTCCCCTCCACCACCTCGCCGCTCGAGTCCACGCAGATGAGGTCGGACACCGAGATGTGGGCGAAGCTCACGGCGAAGGGGTTCACCCAGAACCGGTCGGGGAACTGCGGGTCGCGGGCCGTGATGTGACCGGCCACGCCCTCCTCGAAGCCGAACGCGGAGAACAGACGGAAGGCGGCGGCCAGGCGCTGCTTGCGGTGCAGGCGCTCGTCGTCGACCGAATCGAAGGTGGGCGGGGTGGGCAGGGGCTCGATGGTCCGCTCGTCGCCGGGCATGGCCGCCTCCTCGGGCATGGACTGACTCGGGCGTCAGTCTACGGCCGCCGTCGTGGCCAACGAGGTGCCGCCCCCACCAGCCGCCTGCCCACCTCGCCGGGCCTGGCGGCGCCCACCCCGGCTCGGGCGGCCCCCAGGCTCACGCGTCCGTCCTGTTGCAATTGGGGCAGAAGTGAGTATTGTGGATACTGAGGTTAGATCAGGGATGACATATACCGAGACCGACATAGGGGGCTCGCAAGGTCGCCCCCGGCAGGGCGCGGCGGCACCCGCCCGACCGCTCCCGCAGCGGGGCCCCGAGGCGTTCGCCCGCTACGAGCGGGCGCGCACAGCCATCATGGTGGGCAGCACCGTTCGGGCAGCGCGTCGTCGAGCCGGGCTGAGCCAGGTGGAGCTGGCCCGGCGTGCCGGCACCAGCCAGCCTTCGATCGCCCGCTTGGAGCGGGGGATGGTGTCGCCCACGGTGATCAGCCTGGACCGGATCGCCCGCGCCCTGGGCGCCGAGCTGGTGATCGACTTCGAGGGCCCCGCCGTGCGCGGCCACGACCCGAGGTCCGCCGGCCGCCCACCGGGGCACGGGGGTCAGGCGTTGGCGGCGCCCAGCAACCACTCGAGGTTGCCGGCGTAGAGCTGCTCGGCGGCTCGTCCCTCGAGAGGCCCGGCGATGCGGTCGTAGTCCTCGACGGGACGGGCGATGCCCTCGGCGTGGGGATAGTCGCTCGAGAACATGAGCATGTCCTCGCCGAGCTCGCCGATGAGGCGGGCAGGGCCCTCGTAGCAGAACACGGCCACCTTCACCTGGCGCCGCACGTACTCGCTGGGCCGCAGTGCCAGCTGGTGCAACGGTCGGCCGTTGAACCGGGCGTGGAAGTCGAAGCCGCCGTCCAGCATGAGCAGGAACAGCGGCACCCATACGGCGGAGAGCTCCATGACGCCCAAGCGCAGCCCGGGGTGGCGTTCGAAGACGCCGTTGATGGCCATGTCGCACAGTGCCAGCGCCGGGGCGCTCCAGATGAACACCGAGCCGACCACGGGAGCGGCCTGATCGGGATCCTTGTCGTACCAGGCGTCGTGGAACGGGTGCGGGAAGTTGGCCACGTGGAACACCGGAGCCACGCCGTGGTCCGCAAAGGCCGCCCAGGCCCGCTCCAGGGACGGGTCCGACAAGGGCTTGCCGTCGACCAGCGCCGGAGCCGTCATGGCCAGGCGCACGCCGGCCCGGGAGAGGTCGGCCAATTCCCGTTCCAGCCAGCCGAGGTCGCGCAAGCTGACGTGGGCCACCGGGGCCAGGCGGCCGCCCCCGCAGGCGGCCACCTCTGCCACCCAGCGGTTCCACGCCCGCATGTTGGCCAATTGCGCCTCGGGACGGTCCGCCAGGGGCCGCTCCCACAAGAGCCCGTAGTTGGGGAACAGCACGGCGGCGTCGAGGCCGAAGTCGTCGAGCTGGGCCAGGCGCGCCTGGGGATCGTGGAAAGCCCGGGGGAGTGCCTCGTCGAAGGGGACCTCGGGGGGGACGCCGCTGCGCACCCGCTCCCGGTAGGCGCCCATGGCCTCGAGGTCGCCCGGATGATGGATCTCGGCCAGATCGACGCGCCGACCGCCTTGGACGATCCAGGCGTGCCCGAGGTCGTCGTCCTCGATGGACAGTGCCAGGTGGCGTTGGCCGGGGTCGGCGTACTCGCCCCACAACCGGCGGGTCTCATAGAGGTGCATGTCGGCGTCGAAACGGCGCGTCACCGCACCACGATGACACGTAGCGGCGGCACCGGCGAGCGTCCAACTGCTCAGGGCCGCCCCTGGCAACCCCCCTAAGCTGAGCCGGTGCGCGCCGACCCCCGCCAGGCCGGCGACGCCGCCGCCGTCGCTGCGCCACTGCGCACGCGCTCGGTGCTCCTGTCCGTCGGCGCCCTCGCCGGCGTCGCCCTCGTCCTCGGTGCCTGCGGGGGGATCTCGGCGGGCGCCCTGGCGCACAAGAGCCCACGGCAGATCCTCACCCTCACCGATTCCGCCGCCCAGGCGTCCGGTGGCGTCCACTACGAGCTCGAAGCCACCCAGGGCTCGGCCCGCCAGACCATCACCGGCGACGCCGGCTCAGCCGAAGGCGACCAGCAGCGGGTCACCGGCGCCCAGGACGTCCTGGTCGAGCTCGTGAACGGCACGGCCTACTTGAAGGCCAACGCCGCCGGGCTGGAGGCGTCCTTCGCCTTGAGCGCCGCCCATGCCGCCACCTATGCCGGCAAATGGATCTCCCTCGTCCCCTCCGACGCCCCCTTCGCCCCCATCAGCGAGTCCGTCACCCTCGCCGCCGTGGTCGGCGAGATCATCCCCACCGGGTCGCTCACCGAGCTCAGCCCCAGCATGCTCGGCGGCCGACACGTCCTCGGCGTGCGGGGCGGGCTGCCGGGCCAGGTCCAAAACGGCGTGAGCGGCTCGGCGGTGCTCTACGTGGACACGGCGCACCCGAACCTCCCGGTGGGCTTCACGGGCACGGCCTCCAACGGAAAGCAGCACATCACCGAGGACGGGCTGTTCAACCAGTGGGGCGAGCACGTCACCCTGACAGCGCCCGCCGGCGCCGTGCCCTACTCCTCGATTCCGCACCCCTGAGGCGGGGGAGCCCCGCCCGCCGACCCCCGGCGACCCCCGGCGGCAACCCCTCCCGGCCCGTCCCTCTCTTATTTGACATAAGATCTCTTATCGGCGGTGGTCAGGGCTCGGCCAGGAAGCGCAGCACGGCGCTCACGAACTCCGGCGACGTGACCGCCGACAGGTGGTCCCCGGGGACGATCTCCAGGCGGGCCCTGGGCAGGGCCGCCACCACGACCCGCGGATCGCCGATCAAGGTGTCGGCTTCGCCCACGAGCACCAGCGTGGGCACGTCGAGGGACCCGAGCTCGACACGGGCACCGAGGGCACGAGCCCGCTGGAGGGCCGCCAGCGCCAATCTGTCGGCACCGGTGGCATCGGCGAAGGCCCGGTAGGAACGCGAGGTGGCGTCGGCGATGGCGGCGGGGTCGTCGACCTCGAGGGCCTCGGCGATGGCGTCTGCGGGATAGGGGGCCTCGCCCGGCCGGGCCGCCAGCAGGCGCGACCCGATACCCCCGAGCACGGCCCGCCGGACGAGGGGCTGGCGGGACATGAGCCCCACGGCGACCTGGGAGCCCATCGAGTACCCGAGCACGGCGATCTCGCCGAGACCGAGGTGCTCGATCAGTCCCAAGGCGTCGTCGACCATGCGGTCGGCGCCGTAGGCCTTGGGGTCGTGTGGTGCGTCGGAGTGCCCGTGCCCTCGGGCGTCGTAGGCCACCACGGTGTGACCGGCTGCCTCCAGGGCGTCGACGACACCGGGACGGACCCAGTTGACGATGGCGTCGGAGGCGAAGCCGTGCACGAGAAGCACGGGCGGCCCGCTGCCGTCGACCTCGAATTCGATGCCCACACCGTCGGGTGCCGTCCAACGCGCCACGTGTGCTTCGCTCCTCTTGGCTCTGACCTTGGCTCTGAGCTTGGCTCGGACCCCCCCACGCTCGCACAGGCCCGGGGAGCGAGATATCAGGGGCGGGATATAACCGGTAAGGGATATATCCGGTGAGGGATGTAGCGGCCTTGCCACGTGCCTGCGCCATGGGTGCGCAGGTCGGCTCTCCCCTACCATCGCTGCCGTGCACACGCCCGACGACCACCACGCCGAGAACGCGGGCGTTGGAGCAGCAGTGCCCGACGCCGGGCACGAGCCGGGCGACGATCTGGCCCTCAAGCGGCGCCTGGGCAACGAGCTGCGCTCGGTGATCGACGCCCTGCTCACCCGCCAGGCGAGCCCAGCGGGGCTCGAGCGGGCGCTCACCCTGCTCGAAGACGCCCGCCGTTCGCTGGCGGGCCCACCGGCGCCGGCCTACAACGCCGATCCCGACTACTGGAGCGGCGCCGCCCGAGAAGGGGCGTGGGGCAGCTACCTGGACATGACCATGTTCGGCGGCGGCGTCAACCCCTTGGGGATGCCCATGGACATCCACTACGGCGTCGACGCCGGAGGTCAGGCCTTCGCCGAGGGCACCGTCCGCCTGGGCCGTCCTTACCTGGGCGGGCCAGGCATGGTGCACGGCGGGTACGTGGCCGGGTTGCTCGACCACATGTTCGGCCTGGCCCTGCACGCCGGGCCCCTGGTAGCGGTGACCGCCACCCTGAAGGTGCGCTACGTGGCCCCCACGCCGGTCGAGCGCGACCTCCGCCTACGAGCCTGGTTCGAGCCGGCCCCGGGCAGGCGGGTGACGGGCCGGGCCACCTGCCACGCCGGGGACCTGCTCACCGCCGAGGCCGAGGGCTTGTTCGTCCGCGTGGACATGACCGAGATGGCCGCTCGCAACGCCTCCCGCTGAGCCCAGGCCGCCGGCCCCGGGGCGCCCGTTAGCCTTCGGCCGATGGCGACGGTCGTGTTCCTCCACGCCCACCCGGACGACGAGACCATCGTGACGGGCGGGACCATGGCCCGGCTCAGCGCCGAGGGCCACCGCGTGGTGCTCGTGACGGCCACGGCGGGCGAGCTCGGCGAGGTCCCCGACGGCTTGCTCGGCCCCGGCGAGGAGCTGGCCGCCCGTCGTGCCACCGAGCTCGGGCGGGCCTGCGAGATCCTCGGCGTGTCGCGCCGGTTGTGTCTCGGCTACGGCGACTCCGGCATGGCGGGCGAACCGTCCAACGACGCGTCGGGGAGCTTCTGGCGCACCGACGTGGACGAGGCGGCGTCGGCGCTGGCCGCTGTGCTCGAAGAGGAGAAGGCCGATGTGCTCACCGCCTACGACGAGGCAGGCGTCTACGGCCATCCCGACCACATCCAGGTGCACCGCGTGGGCGTGCGGGCCGCCGACATGGCGGGCACGCCGCGCCTGTACATGGCCACCGTCAACCGCGCTCATCTCCAGCGGGTGAGCGAACAGGCGGAGAGCTTGTTCGGCGCCGAGATGCCCGAGGGCGAGACGGTGCCCGATCTCTCGTCGCTGGGGGTGGACGAGCACCGCATCACGACCACCGTCGACGTCCACGGGTACCTCGACGTGAAGCGGCGAGCCATGGCCGCCCACGAAAGCCAGATCTCGGAGACCTCCTTCTTCCTGGCCATGCCCGCCCCCGCCTTTGCCGCCGTATGGGGCCTCGAGTGGTACGTGCGTGCCGGGGTGGCGCCCGGGGGCGCCATGGAGGAGCACCTGGTGGGCGACCTACGTTGACGGGCGAGCTGTGGGAGGACGTCGACGGCTACATCTGCGAGATGTTCGTGCCCGGCGACCCCGTGCTCGACGAGGCCTTGCAGAGGAGCAGGGAGGCCGGCCTTCCTGCCATCAACGTCGCTCCCAATCAGGGCAAGCTCCTGCACCTGTTGGCACGCGCCATCGGCGCCCGGCGCATCCTCGAGGTGGGCACCCTGGGCGGCTACAGCGCCATCTGGCTGGCGCTGGCCCTGGCGCCGAAGGGTTCCATGATGACCTTGGAGATCGATCCCCGCCACGCCGAGATCGCCTGCTCGAACCTCGAGCGTGCCGGCCTCGACGGCGTGGTCGAGGTGGTGGTGGGCCCGGCGTCGGAGACCCTGGCCCGCCTGGTCCACGAGCGCGGCGGGCCCTTCGACTTCGTGTTCATCGACGCCGACAAACAGGGCAACGCCGACTACTTCGCCAAGGCCCTAACCCTCACCAGGCCCGGTGGGCTGATCGTGGTGGACAACGTCGTGCGTGGCGGTGCTGTGATCGACGCTGGCGCCGAGGACCCGGCGGTGGTGGGGACCCGCCGGCTCAACGAGCTCATGGCCGCCGAGGCCCGGGTGAGCGTCACCGAGGTGCAGACGGTGGGCCACAAGGGTCACGACGGCTTCGCCCTGGCCCTTGTCCTGGGCGGCTGACGGCACGCCGCATCCGGGGGCGCCCGCTGGCGAGGACTCCCCCGCCCACCGGCGCCGCCGGCCCTCGGGCGCCACGCCCGGACGAGGCTGGCCCGGCGGGTAGCGTGGTCGGCTGGCATGGCACGCAGGATCGACATCGAGCTCACGAGCAGGCGTGGCGACGGGTCCTGGACGTGGCGCGCTCCAGGGG
>JBJKRZ010000260.1:0-4291 GCA_046704365.1 Acidimicrobiales bacterium
CACCGGCACCGGCACGGGCGGTCCCGGCTACCACTTCGCCAACGAGAACACCAAGTCCAGCTACACCAAAGGCGAGGTGGCCATGGCCAACTCGCGCGGAAAGGACTCCAACGGCAGCCAGTTCTTAGTCCTGGCGGCGCCCTACACCCCGCCAAGCGGCGGCTATTCGCTGTTCGGGCACGTCGTCAGCGGCCAGTCGGTGGTCGACAAGATCAACGCCGACGGAAGCTCGAGCGGCACGCCCACCAAGCTCCACCGCATGATCTCGGTGCAGATACTGCAGTCGTGACCACCCCCACCACGGAGGTAACGCAGCTATGACCGTCCCCTGCCCCCAAGCCGACGGCTCCAGCCCGCAGATGCGCCGATTCGAGGCCGAGCCCGACATGTGCATCGACGCCGGCAAGCGCTACACGGCCGACATGGTCACCTCCAAGGGGACCATGCGCATCGCCCTTGATCCCGTCGCCGCCCCCCGGACCGTGAACAGCTTCGTGTTCCTGGCCCTCTACCACTACATCGACGGCATCGTCTTCCACCGCATCATCCCCGGCTTCGTCCTCCAAGGCGGCGACCCCACCGGCAAGGGCACGGGCGGTCCCGGTTACCGCTTCCCCGACGAGCTCCCGCCCCCGGGGCGCTACGAGCTGGGGTCGCTGGCCATGGCCAACGCCGGTCCCGACACCAACGGCAGCCAGTTCTTCGTCATCTCGGGCCCCGACGGCATGCGCCTGCCGCCCAGCTACTCGCTGTTCGGCAAGGTCGTGTCCGGCCTCGACGTCGTGGCCGCCATCGACACCGTGGGCAGCTCCTCGGGCAAGCCCAAGGAGCAAGTGACCATCGAGTCGGTCACCATCACCGAGAGCGACTAGGGAGAACCGCCACCTGCGGGTGGGATCGGCCGGGGCGCCGTCAGCCCTGGTGCCACTGGCCCGGCAGGGCGTCGAAGCCGGCGGGCCGGCCGCTCACGAACACCTGCACCTCCCCTTCCCCCGCCGAGCGCCACGTCCCGTCGGGCTCGCGGATGAGGGCGCTGCGCTCGGGGATGCCGACCACGGCGATGCCGGGGGCGGCGAGGGCGATCGAGCGGTGCACCTTTTCGGCGTTCTCGTGGCCGAAGTGGGGGACGACCGCCATCTGCTCGACCATGCCCAGACCGACGGTGAGCGCCCCACCGCGGGGATCGACCATGGGATCGGTGAGCACCATGGCCCCCGCCGACGAGCCGGCCACGACCGCCCCCGCCCTCCAGGTCTCGAGCAGCGCCTCCCATACCGCCGAGGCCTTGAGCACCGAGCGCAGGTGCATGGGGGATCCCCCGCCCAGGTAGACGAAGCGGCTGGCCCGCACCACCTCGGCGTTGGCGGGATCCTGGGCGTCGGGGCGCCCCAGCACCATGAGGCCCCGCACGGCGGCCCCGAGCGAGGCGAACCAGGCAGTGGCGCAGTCGACGGCCTTCTGGGGGTGCTCGTAGGCGGCGGCCGTGGGCAGCACCAGCACCTCCTCGGCGCCCGAGGCGGCCAGGAGCTCGGCGTCGAACTCGCAGCCCGGATGCCACTCGTCGCCCCCCACCAGCGCCAGCGCTCCCACTCCCTGCACGGCCGCCCACACTAGGGGGCCGCCGCGCCCGGCCACCGGCTACGGGGGCCGGCGCCAGCGGCTTTGGGCGATGTGTTTACCGGTCGGTAACATTTCCCCCATGGCCATCAAACGAGTGGGAATCGTGGGCTCGGGCATCATGGGCTCGGGGATCGCAGAGACGGCGGCAGTGCACGGCTTCGAGGTGGTGCTGCGCTCCCGGTCGCAGGCGACCGCCGACGGGATGCTCGCCGGCATGGAGAAGTCGCTGGCCAAGCAGGTCGACAAGGAGAAGATCTCGGCCGCCGACCGTGACGCCGCCCTGGGACGGGTGACCGCCGTGTCGGACCTGGGCGAGCTGGCCGGCTGCGACCTCGTCGTCGAGTCCGTGGTCGAGGACCTGACCGTGAAGCAGCACCTGTTCAACGAGCTGGACCGGATCTGCGACGAGCACGCCATTCTGGCCACCAACACCTCGACCCTGCCCGTGATCGAGATGGCCATGGTGACGGGGCGCCCCTCACAGGTGTGCGGGATCCATTTCTTCAACCCGGCGCCCGTGATGTCGCTTGTGGAGCTGGTCCGACCCCTCACCGCCTCGGAGGAGACCATGGCGGCGGCCCGCTCGTTCGCCGAGGCGTGCGAGAAGAGCCCCGTGGAGGTGAAGGACCAGGCGGGGTTCATCGTGAACTCCCTGCTCTTCCCCTACTTGAACAACGCCGTGCGGCTCTACGAGCAGGGTGTGGCCACCAAGGAGGACATCGACGTCGCCATGAAGGGCGGCTGCGGGTTCCCCATGGGACCCTTCGCCCTGCTGGACCTGGTGGGACTCGACACCAGCCTGGCCATCCTCGACGCCCTGTACGAGGAATTCCGCGACCCCAATTACGCGGCGGTCCCGCTCCTGCGCCGCATGGTGGCAGCCGAGCTGTTGGGCCGGAAGTCCGGCAAGGGTTTCTACGACTACCACAAGCACTGATCGGCGCTGCAGCGGCCGGGAGCGGCCAGGTGCCGTCAGCTGATGACGGGCGAGAGCGAGCAGCGAGCGAGAATGGTGCGGTGACCGAGAGGCGAGCGGTGCCCGACGGAAGCAACGGCAGGCCCAGGGGCGGAGAGCCGACCCCCGGCGGCGGCGCCTCGGCGCCGGAGCGGGACAAGCCGTGGGTCATGCGGACCTACTCGGGCCACTCCTCGGCGTCGGCCTCCAACGCCCTGTACCGCACCAACCTGGCCAAGGGCCAGACGGGCCTGTCCATCGCCTTCGACCTGCCCACCCAGACGGGCTATGACCCCGACGCCCCCGAGGCGGCCGGCGAGGTGGGCAAGGTGGGTGTGCCGGTGGCGCACCTGGGGCACATGGAACAGCTCTTCGAGGGCATCCCGGTGGGCGAGATGAACACCTCGATGACCATCAATGCCACCGCTGCCTGGCTGCTCGGGCTGTACGTGGCCCATGCCGAGGACACCGGCGTGGACCCGGCGGTGCTCCAGGGCACGATCCAGAACGACATCGTCAAGGAGTACCTGTCGCGCGGGACCTACATCTTCCCGCCTGGCCCCAGCCGACGGCTCATCGTGGACACCATCGCCTACACGGTGCGAGCCGTCCCCAAGTGGAACCCCATCAACGTGTGCAGCTACCACCTGCAAGAAGCAGGGGCGACACCGGTGCAGGAGCTGGCCTACGCCCTGGCCACCGCCATCGGCGTGCTCGACGCCGTGCGCCAGTCGGGAAAGGTGGAGCGCGAGGAGCTCCCGGCCGTCGTGGGACGCATCTCGTTCTTCGTGAACGCCGGTATCCGCTTCGTCGAGGAGACCTGCAAGATGCGTGCCTTCACCCGCCTCTGGGACCGCATCTGCACCGAGCGCTACGGGGTGACCGACGAGAAGCTGCGCCGCTTCCGTTACGGGGTGCAGGTGAACTCGCTGGGGCTGACCGAGGAGCAACCCGAGAACAACGTGCCCCGCATCGTGCTCGAGACCTTGGGCGTGAGCCTCTCCAAGTCGGCGCGGGCTCGGGCCATCCAGCTGCCCGCCTGGAACGAGGCGCTGGGCCTGCCCCGCCCCTGGGACCAGCAGTGGTCCTTGCGCATCCAGCAGATCCTCGCTTTCGAGACCGACATCCTCGAGTACGGGGACCTCTTCGACGGCTCACCTGTCGTCGAGGCCAAGACGGCCGAACTGGCCGACGCCGCCTGGGCCGAGCTCGAGGAGGTCCTCTCCCTGGGCGGCGCCTTCGAGGCCGTCGACGAGCTCAAAGCGCGGCTGGTGGCCAGCCAGGCCGAGCGCGTGCGCCGCATCGAGACCGGGGAGCTCGAGGTGGTGGGCGTGAATTGCTTCACCGGGACCGAGCCTTCCCCCCTGCTTGCCGGCGACAGGAGCCACGGCGGCTCGGGCGGCGGCTCGGACGGCGACGAGGACGCCCCGGCGTCCACCATCTTGAAGGTCGACCCCGCCGTGGAGGCCGAACTGCGCGCCGACGTGCAGGCCTGGAGGGGGCGCCGGGACCAGGCGGCGGTGCGCCGGGCCCTCGACGACCTGCGCCGCGCCGCCGAGCGCAGCGGGCACGATGCACCGAACATCATGGGCCCCACCATCGCCCTGGCCCACGCCCGGGGCACGACGGGCGAGTGGGCGGCAGCCCTGCGCGAGGTCTACGGGGAGTACCGCGCACCGACGGGGGTGGGCGGCGCCGGCAGCCGCCCCGGGGGCG
>JBJKRZ010000261.1:0-4660 GCA_046704365.1 Acidimicrobiales bacterium
GCTCTGGGACACGACTGTGGTCGGCGGCATCGGGATCAGCGGTGGTACCTCGGAGCAGGACCACGACGTAGCTCTGAGCGCCGTGGCGCACTTGTCTGCACAGAACCCCGGTTTCAGGACAGAAGAGAAGCATGTCGAGCAGCTGACGTAGATCGGTCGCTCGCCGTCACCCGGGTAGGGGGAAGCCGTCCGGTTCCGGGCCCTCCGTCACCAAAGTGCCTGCACGGTGGCGGGCGGCCGTGCCGGCTTGTGCGTTCGACGGGGCACTCGGCACTGGTGTGCGGCCCGACGCGTTTTGCAATGGAGTTTCGGATGGCGGTCGAGTCTGGGGGCATGTCGAGTGGAGCTGCAATTGCAGGGGAGAGTTGCCCTGGTCACCGGGGCGACGGGCGGGATCGGGCATTCCATAGCCCAGACACTGCTCGAGGAGGGTTGCTCCGTCGTCGGAGTCGGCTCTTCGCCGGACTCGGTCCGACGTGCCAGGGCCGGATACGCCAACTTCGGCGATCAGGTCCTGCTGGAAGCCGCAGACCTGACCGTGGCCGACGAGCGACGTTCGTGCTTGGCCGCCGTCAACGACAGATTCGGGCGTTTGGACGTTCTGGTCAACTGCACGGCGCGCCACGCCCCCGGCGGAGAGTCGGTCGGCGAGGACGAGTGGTTCGATCACATCAGGGTGAAGTTGCTCGCCTACTATCAGCTCATCGAAGAGGCACTTCCGGAGTTGCGCAGGACCAGGGGAAGCATCATCAACATCTCCGGGACGGCAGGGCTGGTTCCCTCCTTGCAGCTGCCTCAGGCTGGCGCCGTCAATGCCGCCATCCTCAACCTGACGCGGTTCTTCGCAGCGAAGCTCGCCAAAGAAGGGATCCGTGTCAACAGCATCTGTCCCGGTTGGGTGACGACGCGGCGCCACCAGGACCGCGTGGACCGGGTGATGGGTCGGTCGGGAGTCAGTCGTGAGGAAGCCCAAGCTCAGCTCGACGCCAGGATCCCGCTGGGCAAGGTGACGGACCCGAAGGAGATAGGTCTACTGGCGGCGTTGATCTGCTCACCGCTCATGAAGACTGTGACTGGGGCAAATCTCGTTGTCGACGGCGGCGTAAGTTCTTGCACCGGGTTCGCGTAGATAGCCGTCGGTCGATCGACGAGAAGGGGGCGAAATGTCAGAGACAGGCATCGCCAGAGTGTTGGTGCGCCGCGTTGGTGTCCCGAGACGCGTCGGGTTCGAGCTTTCCTCCGGGCGACTGGACGTAGCGGAGAAGGTGTTCGTCCGCATCGAGCTCGAGGGCGGCGTCATCGGCTTCGGGGAATGCTCGAACATCGGTGAGCTCTTCTCGGAGGAGACGCAGGCCACGGCCTATGCAATGATCGGTGAGAAGCTCGGGCCGGCCGTCGTTGGGCACGACGCGGCGAATGTGGCGGAGCTGCACCGGCTGATGGATCGGGCATGTCGGATGAATCCGACAGCGAAAGCGGCGATCGACATGGCGGTCTACGACGCATTCGGAAAGGTGCTGGGTGTCTCGGCGTCCACGTTGCTGGGAGGCCAGTTGCGAGAGACGATCCCGCTCGCCGAATCGGTCGGTGTGTTGACTGACGCAGAGGTCGTCGAGAGCTCCAGGAAAGTCCTGGCCGACGGCTACTCCGTGGTCAAGCTGAAGGGTGGCCGCGACGTATGGACAGATCTGCGGCGTGTGGAGCTGATTGCACCGATCGTCCGAGAGGTACCGGGAGCACGACTGCGTCTTGACGCCAATGCTGGCTATCCACGCGCCGACGCGGTGCGCATCCCGCTGTGCCGTGCCGACGAGGCGGGCATGGACGAGCTGGAGCAGCCTGTGGGGCGAGCCGACCTCAGGGGCATGCGTGAGATCAGGTCGCGCTTGGGGACGACCTTGGTGGTTGCGGACGAGTCGGTGTGGACCGAGACCGATGTGTTGAGATGCATCTCAGAGTCGGCGGCTGACATCGTGAACATCAAGGTGCAGAAGGCGGGGGGATTGTTTCCCGCCATGCGCGCCGCGGCGGTGGCAGATGCTGCCGGTGTCGGTGTCGTGGTCGGTGCCTTGCAGGAGACGGGAGTGGGCACTGCTGCGTCACTCCACCTTGCTGGTTGCGTGAACATGCTGAGCACCGGATCGGACTGCCGTACTCACCTCGCACTTGCCAGCACGCTGTTGAGCAACAGGTTGAGGATCGAGGAGGGGTTCGCCGCAGTGCCTACGGAACCGGGTCTGGGTGTGGTGATCGACGAGGATTCGCTGTCGAAGTTCGCACAGGAGGACTGGACACCTGTGAAGGGATCGCGCTGACGATGAAGGGTGAGGCGTTCCAGGACAAGATGCGGGACAATCATTGTTGGGGATGTGGCGCCCAGAACCCGGCGGGCCTGCACCTGAAGAGCTACTGGGACGACGGGATCGCCGTTGCCCAGTGGGTTCCCGGCGAGCAGTTCGCGGCAGGCCCGCGGCATTTCGTCAACGGGGGCATCATCGCCACGCTGTTGGACTGCCATGGAGTGTGCACTGCCATAGCCGATGCCTTCCGGCGTGAGCACCGACCGATCGGAGCTGAGCCGGACATCTGGCATGCAACTGTCTCTCTGTCCGTCGAGTACCTCCGGCCTACTCCCATCGGCGAGGTCGTTCGCCTGACAGGCCGGGTTCTCACCGTGGAGGGGGCTACCACCTCGGTCGAGTGTGTCCTGTGGGCCCAGGCAAAGGAGCGGGCCCGGGCTGTTGTTCGTTCCAAGCGGGTACCCGACGAATGGCGGCACGGTTCCAGGGGGTAGGCGTGCCTTGGAAGTGTCGCCGTCCACCTCCGCCCCCGGCATCTTGCGTGTCCCCCCACGACGGCGCGCTGATTATCCCCCATCTGGTGGCACCCGTGCGTCATGCCGGGGGTGCTGTAGGCCCCGGCCCGAGGTTAGGCAGTGGATCCAGGCTCAGCTCTCTGCTGATCTCCGCGCACGTGGCAAGCAGGCGTTCTCGTATGAGCGCCTCTCGATTCGCACCACGAATCTTCGGCACGGACATGGTTATGCCTCCAAGGAAATTCTCTCGGTCATCGAGGATGGGTCCGCAGAGGGCAATGACGCCTTCGATGGCCTCGCTGTCCGTCCTCGCGTAACCTGCCTTGCGGATCGAGGCGAGACGGCGCTCGAGCTTGTCCACGTTGGTGATGGTGTTGGCCGTGAAGCGGACGAGGTCCGCGTTCTGTAAGATCTCTCTGCGCCGGGCTGGATCCTGATAGGCGAGGAAGAGTTGTCCTGCTGCGGTAGCGTGGACTGGGCGGGGCTCGCCGAGCGGGATCTGCAGCCGCAGGGTGTGGGACGTGGGCGCTGTATCCACGTAGATGATCGTGTGCTCCTCGGGCACGGCGAGGTAGACATCCTCATTGTTCTCCCGGGCCAGCTCAACGAGCCACGGGCGAGCAATGCGCGCCAGTTTGAGACGAAGTCCGATCCTGACGCCAAGCAGGTACAGACGTGTGCTCGGCTCGTAGCGCCGGCCTGCGGTTACGCGCAAGACACCGCACGACACGAGTTGCCGCAGTAGCGCCTGGGCCGAGCTGAGCGGCATGCCAGTGCGCTCGTGGACGTCGACAAGCCGAAAGGGCTCGTGCCACTCGACGGCGGCGAACAAGGTGTCGACCACCCTGCTCACCGTTCGGCCGGCCACTGCCTCACCGCCGACTGCTTTTTCACGGGGCGATCGTAGGCCGGGTCCGCCCCAGTTTCCTCGGGGAGTTGATTCTGGGATCTCGCTGCTGGCTTCTGAGCTTTCGGCTTCCGCGCGCCGTTGGCAGGGGTGGTTTCTTCAGTGTTGTCCTTTCCGACGTGTGCATCTCCTTGAACCCCTTGAACCCTCCGTTGCACTGTGCATATGATGCCACGTCCCATTCAATATTCGGAAGGAAACTTCAGAATACTGAAATTTGGCGTTAGGAGTCACGACTTGGGGAGGGACCGTGTCTCTTGTCGAGGTGTCGCGTTCGACGCGAATCCGGGAGCAGCTGTCGCATCCGGTGGTGGACTGCGATGGCCATTGGACTGAGCCCTTGCCCGTGCTGGCAGATTACATAGCTCGTCTTGGAAGTAGCACCGCCGCGGAGGAATTCATGGCCATCCGGCGATCCAGGGGGAACGCCTGGTATGCCATGGACGCCCACGAGCGCCTTCGACAGCGTCGTCGACGCCCGGCGTGGTGGGGGTTTCCGGCCAACACTCTGGACCGGGCCACGGCGATGCTGCCGGCTCTCATGTACGAACGCTTGGAGCAATTCGGCCTGGACTTCGCCGTAATCCTGCCTAGTGGGCTCGGAGTCGACGACATCAGGGATCCCTCCCTGCGCATGCAGGTTGCCCGGGCATCCAACGTCATGCACGCCGAGATGTTTGAGCCCTTCAGCGATCGCATGACCCCAGCGGCCATCATCCCAACGACCACCCCCGAGGAGGCCATCGAGGAGGCCGAATACGCCGTGAAAGAGCTCGGGCTCAAGGTGGCGCTCGTCAACGGCAGTATCAGCCGGCCGATACCCGCCTTCGCCAGCGACGGAGGTGAACCGGCTTCGTTGCCGTACTTCATCGACAGCCTGGGTCTCGACAGCGTCTACGACTACGACCCGATGTGGGCCAAGTTCGTTGAGCTGAAGC
>JBJKRZ010000262.1:0-3914 GCA_046704365.1 Acidimicrobiales bacterium
CCGTTCAGCTCCACCGCTCGACCTCGCCGAGTTCGTCCAGCCCGTCCACATCATGGCGCCGGCAGTCGTGGCGCCGGCAGCGCCGCCTCAACGCTGCTCCACCGCCCGCCAGCAGTACCAGGCGGCCACCGTCCGATAGGGCCGGAAAGGCTCCCCCAGCCCGGCCAGCGCCGCCGGCGTGGGCACCTCGGACAGGCCCCAGGCGCGGGCGAAGCCCACCCGGACGCCGTAATCGCCCACCGGCCAGACATCCAGTCGCCCCAAGGTGAAGATGAGGAACATCTCGGCCGTCCAGCGCCCCACCCCCTTCACCGGGAGCAGCTCGGCCACCACCTCCTCGTCGCTCAGACGCCCGATGCGCTCCAGGCGCACCGTGCCCGAGGACACCTGGTGGGCCAGATCGAGGAGGGCGCCCGCCTTGGCGGTGCTCAAGCCGCACTGGCGCAAGGCGGCCTGGCCGGCGCCGAGTACGGCGTCGGGCGTGACCGCCCCTCCCAGGCGCTCGACCAACCGTCCGTGGATCGAGGCCGCCGCCTTGCCGTTCAACTGCTGGGACACGATCGCCTCGGCCAGCGCCGCGAAACGGGAGGCGGCGGGGCGGGAGCGGCGGAGCCTGGGGGGGCCGTGGGCGGCAAGCAGGGCCGCCACCACGGCATCTCGGCCGGCCAACTCGGCGGCGGCCAGGGCAGGGGTCACAGGGGGCGGCACGACCGCACCACTGTAGGGACCACCGAGCCACCGCCCCGGCTGACCAGCCGTCGCCCGGGGACCGTGCACGGCGACGGGCGCCCGGGACCGTGCGGGCGGCGGCCACGGGCAGGGCACGCAGTTCCCGGAGTGGTCGCTCCGGAGTAGCGACCACGGAGTCTTGACAACAAACTGACGTTCGTGTCAGTCTCGGGCGGCGGTGCGGCGGCCGCACCGGTGGGGGCGGGAGGAGAAACCGACGTGAGGCGTGGGCGGACGCGGGCGACGGTGGTCGTCTCCAGTGCCGGTATCGGGGCCATCATCGTGGTCGGAGCCCTGAGCGGCGTGGCGGCGGCGGTAAGCGGCGGCGGGTACAACTCGAACCAACAGGACTGCCCCTGGAACGGCAGCGCCTGGAACACGCCCCAGAACGTGGCGTATCCGGGCTGCCACGACGTGGCGCTCAACGCCGAGACCGGGAACCAGACCGGCGGCCAGCCCAACTCGACCAACACCCGCTTCGCCGAAGTAGGCGTCGACCAAGAGCCCGTCGACAACAACTCGCAGGCCACACCCACCATCTTGGGGCTCGGCTATCCGGGGAACACCGGCGAGCCGCACGCCGGCTGCGTGGCCGTCAACACCGACGGCACGGGGGGCGGACCGGCGCCGGCCGGCACGGCGCCCGAATCCGCCGGCCAGGCCGCCAACAGCCCCTACGGCTGCGGCAACAACCCCAACGGTGCCGGCTTCGAGGCCAACTACGACACCTACGCCCTCTTCTGCCCCGTCATGGCCATGGTGGGCGCCGGCAAGACGGTGTCGGTGCCCGACGGCCCCGGGAGCACCGACCAGCTGGCACCCTGTGAGGACCCGAGCTACATGTCGCAGCCTTTGGTCCTCACGCCTGACACGGGATCGAACCAGGCACTGACCGACGTCCTCACCCAGGGCCTCATCGTCTACTTCGGCATGGACGACAACTTCGACAACGGTGAGCACGACGGCTTCACGGGCTGCTCGCAGAGCAGCACCAACCCCAATTCCTGCCTGGGGACCAACGGGCCGTGCGCCACCGGACAGACCTTCTGCAACCCCAACCAGACCCCGAGCGGCAACCAGACCAACACCGCTACCGACGGTGCCATCAACGGGCCGTCCGACGGCGGCGCCGTCATCTTGAGCATCGAACCCCAGTGGCTGCTCTCACCCACCGGCCCCACAGCCACCCATCCGCAAGGGCTGGCCAACCTGAGCGAAGGCGAGTGCGCCGACGGCATCTGCGGGGGTCTCACCACCCAGCAGCAGGCGATCTACTACGGCTGTTACGACCCGACCAACCCGCAGACCCAGACCTGGAGCAACAACGGCGTGGACGGGGCCACCAACCCGCAGAACAACCCCAATTCCGTGCAGTGCACGAGCGGCGCGCCCAAGAGCACCAACGCCTATGAGAACAGCTCGCCGGCGTCGACCCAGGAATCGCCCAACTGCAACGGCGGCGGCCCCTACGGCGGGTCCAACGGCACGGAGTCGCCCTGCTTCCAGAACACCAACGGGACGGCCAACCCCGGCGGCGCCAACGCCTACCGGGCCGGCACAGCCCAGCAGGTCTACACCGAGCCGGGCGTGCAGACCTACCAGGACCCCGATCCCCAGCGCTCGCCGGCAGCGCCCTTCGCCACCCCCGGGGCCTATGTGGGCACGTGCGGGGTGTACGCCAACGACAGCGGCGGCTACGGGGAGCCCGGGGTGAGCGGGTTCATCCTCGGCCAGTTCGGCCAGGGGCAGCAGGCGTCGAGCACCAACCCCGTCACCAACCAGCCCTTCGACGACCCCGGCTACGTGGTGCAGACCCCGAACAGCGGCTGCGGCTAGGCCAAGTCGTACTCGAGCGGCGGCGGACGTGCCGGCCCCGGACGGCCTCCGCTCAGCGGTGGCGGCGCCGGTCCGGCGACCGAGGGGCCCAGGTCGGCGCGTGCTGCCCCTCTGAGGCGAGCGACGAGGGCCCACCGGCCGGCACCCCGGGACCACGTTCGGCCATGGACAGCGCGCTCTGCTCCTTCACCATCTTGTCCACCCGCTGAAGGAAGCGATCGGCGTCCTCGCCGTGGCGGGCCATAGCCACGCCGGCCGTGCAGCCGATGGTGACCGGCCGCCACTGCTCGCCCACGCGGCAGATGACGGGCTGGCTGAACACCTGGGTGACCCGGACGCAGAAGCGGGTGAGATCGGCTCGGTTGATCTCGTCGCACAGCACGACGAACTCGTCGCCGCCGATGCGGGCCACGGTGTCCTCCTCGCGCACAGCCGAGCGCAGCCGCTGGGCCAGGATGCGAAGGATCTCGTCGCCCACGCGGTTGCCCAGGCGGTCGTTGATGGCGGCGAAGCTGTCGATGTCGATGAACAACGCCGCCACGCCCACAATGGGATCGGGGTTGCGTCGCTGGGAGCGGGCCATGGCGTGGCCGATGCGATCGACGAGCAAGGTGCGGTTGGCCAGCGCCGTGAGCCCGTCGTGCAGTGCCAGGTGGGTGAGCTCGACCTCGAGGGCCTTGCGCTCGGTCACGTCGGTCAGGGCGGCGACGACGAGGTCGTCCGCCTCGTCGTCGCCTGAGGTGAGCGGCTGGACGTTGACCGAGAACCATCGAACCGGGCCCCCCGACGCCGGCTGGATACCCACGATCTGCCCGCTGCTCGGCACCCCGCTCTTGAGCACCCTGGCGGCCGGACTTCCTTCTATGCCCACCACGCGGTAGTCCTCGTCGACTGCTCCCGACAGGGGGTCGGGCGCCCCCACCACGGTGCTCCCCGGTGCCGGAGCGGCGAGAAGCAGGTCGGCCGAAGCGTTGGCCTCCACCACGCGCGTCAGGGCGTCGTAGACGAGAACCGGTTGTTCGAGGGCGGCCAGGAGTCCGCTGTAGCGCCGGGCCACCTCGGCGGCTGCTCCGCCCGGAGGCTGCGACCTGTGACCGGCTTGGCTGTCCACGTCCCTTCCTCTCCCACAGAGCGCGGCCCCGCCGCCGGCGCCTGCCCTCCCCCAGAGGTGTCGGCAGGGCGGGCCCTGCGCTGTAGCAGGGCCGGGTACAAGGGGCCGGAGGACCCGGCCCCTGCCAGGGCATGATCGGGGGCGTGGGCCCCACGGCGCGACGGCGACAAGGCGGCTCGGGACGCGGGGGCGGCCGCCGCGGCGCGAGCGGCCCTGTGGGTGTCGTCCTCGCCCCCGG
>JBJKRZ010000263.1:0-9318 GCA_046704365.1 Acidimicrobiales bacterium
GAGCGCCGGTCCGTACGGTCCCGGTGCGCAGCGAGAGGCCGGGACATGGAGCCGGCCGTCGGGGGGAGCGCCAGTGCGCCTCGAGTGACCCTCCGCCTGCTCGACGCGCCCCGGGCCGCCCCGGGGGCACGAGGAGGAGGTGAGCGGTGGAAGCGGTGACCACGCCGGTAGGCGACAAGGTCACCGGCCTGCTCCGGGAGGTCGGGACCATGTTCGCCGTGGCCCTGGAGGCGCTGCGCCTGCTGTTCAAGCGGGGGCTGCCGCTGTCGGAGTTCCTCGACCAGTGCTGGTTCCTGGCCCGCGTCACCACCCTGCCGCTCATCTTGGTGTCGATCCCCTTCGGCATCGTGATCGCCCTGGAGGTGGGCGGGCTGCTGTCGCAGATCGGTGCCCAGTCCCAGCTGGGGGCCGCCATGGTCCTGGCCGTGGTGCGCGAGCAGGCGCCGGTGGCCACCGCCCTGCTCATCGCCGGTGCCGGGGGCTCGGCCATGTGCGCCGACCTGGGGTCGCGCCGCATCCGCGACGAGCTCGATGCCATGGAGGTGATGGCGGTCAACCCCCTGCACCGGCTGGTGCTGCCCCGCCTGCTGGCCGCCACCTTCGTCGCCGTGCTCCTCGACGGCGTGGTGAGCGCGGCGGGGATCGCTGGAGGCCTCTATTTCGGGGTGAGCTCCATCCACATCACCTCGAGCAGCTTCTTCTCCACCTTCTCGGAGCTGAGCCAGCTGGCCGACCTCTGGATGGCCCTGTTCAAGGCGGCGGTCTTCGGCTTCCTGGCCGCCATGGTGGCCTGCTACAAGGGCCTGTCCACCAAGGGCGGCCCCAAGGGAGTGGGCGACGCCGTCAACCAGGCGGTGGTCATCACCTTCGTGCTGGCGTTCTTCGTCAACTTCGTGCTCACCGTCGTCTACTTCAACTTCGTCCCCCAGAAGGCCATCTGATGCCGGCGCCCCCGCCGCCCCCGCCGCCTCCCGACGGCGCCGCCGCCCTGGCTCCGGCTCCATCGGGCCCGGCCGAGGTGGTGCGTTGGCGCGCCAGCCAGGCCGGCAGCGGCCTGACGGGGATGCTCGACCTCGCCTTCGACCAGCTCGCCTTCTACCTGAGGGTGCTCGTCGACATGCCCAAGGGGCTCAAGTACCGCAGGGAGATCACCGCCCTCATCTCCGACATCACCATCGGCACCGGGGCCGTCGTCATCGGCGGCGGGATGTTCTTCGTCGTCATGAGCATCTCCTTCTTCACCGGTACCGAGGTGGGCCTCGAGGGCTTCACCGGCCTGCAGCAGATCGGGGCGCAGGCCTTCACCGGCGTCATCTCGTCACTGGCCAACACCCGCGAGATCACCCCGCTGGTGGCCGGCGTGGCCCTGGCTGCTCAGGTGGGGGCCGGCTTCACGGCCCAGCTGGGGGCCATGCGCATCTCCGAGGAGATCGACGCCTTGGAGGTGATGGGCATCGACAGCTTCGTCTACCTGGTGAGCACCCGGGTGTGGGCGGCGCTCATCACCATGATCCCGCTCTATCTGGCCGCCCTCTTCGCCAGCTATCTGGCCACCGCCCTCATCGTGACCAAGTTCTTCGGCCTGTCCGCCGGGGTGTACCAGCACTACTTCCAGCTCTTCCTCCCGCCCATCGACATCCTGTATTCCTTCGTGAAGGCGATGATCTTCGCTGTGGCCGTCACGATGATCCACTGCTACTACGGCTACCGGGCCACGGGCGGGCCCGCCGGCGTGGGAGTGGCTGCGGGCCGCGCCATCCGCATCTCGATCATCGTCATCGTGCTGCTCAACCTGCTCTTGTCCACGGTCATGTTCGGAGGCGCCAGTTCCACGGCGCGGCTGGTGGGATGAGGAAGGGCGCGTCGTGAACGGTCGTCGTCCCTCTCGGCTGCTGCGCCTCACGGCCGTGGTGGTGTCCTTTGTGGTGGTGGTGGCCGGAGTGGTGCTCATCGTGAAGGCGGCCAATGGCGCCTTCTCGGGGGCCTACAGCCTGACGGGCTCGTTCTCCAGCTCGGGCGAGGGCCTCAACCCGGGCGCCGAGGTCACCTACCGCGGCGTGCAGGTGGGTCGCGTCACCAACATCGCCCTCTCCCACGGCCGCGCCGACGTCACCATGGCCATCGACCACGGCTTCGGCGTCCCCGCCGACGTGAGCGCCACGCTGCTGCCCATCAACGTCTTCGGGGCCGACAACATCGCCTTGGGCTTCCCCAAGGGCGAGACCCCCCCTTACCTGGCCCCCGGTTCGACCATCGCGAGCACCAAGGTGTCGCCCGACATCGAGGACCTCTTCTCCTCGGCCGACCCCCTGCTGGCCCAGATCGACGCCACCGACCTGGCCACCATCGTCTCCAACCTGGCCCAGGCCTCGGCGGGGGAGGGGCCCACCATCGCCGCCAGCATCGACGAAGGGGTCAAGCTGGCCGGCTTCCTGGACGACACCCTTCCCCAGCAGCTCTCCGCCCTCGATTCCTTCTCCGGTTTCACGGCCGCCCTGGTGCCCACCGCCTCGTCGCTCAACGCCATCGCCGCCTCGTCCAACGTGGCGCTGCCCGCATTCAACTCGCACTCGGCGGCCTACCAGAAGCTGCTGCAGAGCTTGTCCGCCTTCGGCCAGAACTTCGCCACGTTCCTGGCCGCCTATCACCCCGACATCGCAACCTTGTTGTCGGCCGGCGACAACGTGGCCCGGGTGATCCTCACCCAGAAGGACCAGATCGGCCAGGTCCTCTCAGGACTGGCGGTGTACCTGACCAAGTTCGCCAATGCCACCGACCCGGCCGAGGTGCTGCCCGACGGCTCGCACTTCGGCTACTTCCACACCTTCATCATGTTGGGCGACATCCAGAACATGGTGTGCTCGTTGCTCGCCCCCGCCCAGGGCGGGCTCTCGTTCCTGGAGCCCCTGCAGCAGGCCCTGTCGGGTGCCGGGACACCGCTCAATTGCTCCAGCCAGATCGCCGCCTTCAACGCCGCTCAGGCGGCGGGCACGCCGGCCCCGGCGCCGTCGGCCGCCAACCCCGGCGCCAACCAGGCGGCGGGCAACCTCTCCACGCAGACCTACGAGGGTCTGGCAGCCCCCCAGCAGCCCACCTCGACGGGATTGGGCGGTTACATCTCGCAGCTGCTGGGAGGTGCGCTGTGAGCCCGGTGCGCCGCGTGGCCGAACTGCGAGAGCGACTGGGCCACTGGCTGCGCCACAGCGGGGCGCTGCGGCCCACCACGTTGAAGGTCGCCATCTTCGCCTTGGTGTGCGCCGTCATCCTCGCCGGGCTGGCGGCCAGGATCGGCAACATCTCGTTCTTCTCCAACACCGTCGGCTACCAGGCCGATCTGGCCGACGCCACGGGCCTGCAGCCCTCCCAGGCGGTGAAGATCGCCGGTGTCACCGTGGGCCAGGTCACCGGCGTGTCGGTGCAGCGGGGACATGCCCTCGTCCACTTCACGGTCAACTCGAACGTGCACCTTCCGGCAGACACCGGCGTGGGGATCCAGTGGGCCAACGTGCTGGGCCAGGACTTCCTCTACCTCTACCCCGGCCACTCAGCCAAGCACCTGGCGCCGGGGTCCACGTTGCCGCTGTCCTCCAACGTCTCGGGGCCCAACATCAACGCCTTGCTGGGCTCGATGGGGCCCCTCCTGGGAGCGCTCAACCCCCAGCAGGCCAACAAGGTGGTCGTCGCCTTCGCCGACGCCCTGCAGGGCGACCAGGGCCAGATCGACCAGCTCATCAACAATGCGGCGACGGTGTCGGCCACCGTGGGCTCGGTCGACACCCAGGTGGGCCAGGTGGTGGACAACATGAACGCCGTCTTCAGCGCCCTGGCCAAGCGCTCGGGCGACCTGGGAACGGTCATCGACAACCTGGACACCGTCACCCAGTCACTGGCCAACCGCAACAGCCTGCTCGACCAGACCGTCACCAACCTGGGTGCCGTGGCCCAGGAGGTGGCCAGCCTGGAGGCCAACAGCAACACCTCGCTGTCACAGGCCATCACCGATCTCGAAGCGGTCTCGGCGGAGATCCAGAACCACCAGAGCCAGCTGTCGCAGGGCCTGAGCACGCTGGGCTCGGGACTGGCCCCGTACATCGACATCTCCGACTACGGCCAGTGGTTCCAGGTGCAGCTCGTCTACAGCTGCCTGGCCGACGAGACGGTGTGCAGCTACTACCAGGCCACCAACGCGCCCTCGGGCGCCGGCCCCACGGGCAGCCCGCCCTCGGGTAGCGGCGCGCCCAGCCCGGCCAACGGCTCGGGCCCGACGGGCAGTGGCGCCTCGGCGGCCTCGGTGCCGTCGGGAGCGTCGGTGGGCGCCGTGCTCCAGATGGTGGCCGGTCAAGGGAACTTCCTGGGGAGCGCCTCGTGAAGGCCTTCACCGAGCGCAGCCCCAAGTTGATCGGCACCGTCGTGGTGGTGGTGGCGCTGGTGGTCGTGGGCGCCGTGCTCTTCCTCAACAAGTCGGTGTTCGAGCCCGCCTACACGATCAAGGCGCGGCTCACCAACGCGGCGGGTGTCGCCAAGGGCACCAAGGTCACCCTGGCCGGGGTCAACGTGGGCACCGTGAGCGGCGTGCACCAGCAAGGCGACTCCGTCGTCGCCGATCTGGCCATCAACCACGGCGTGGTGCTGCCCCACGACACGGCCGCTGCCGTCCAGGTGGAGACGGTGCTCGGTGTGCTCGACGTGGCGCTCGAGCCCAAGACGGGCTGGGACCGCCCGCTGCGCTCGGGCGCCCTCATCACCGACACCTCCATACCTGTGGAGTTCCAGGACCTCGAGAACACGGCCGGGAACCTCCTGCAGAAGAGCGACGTGGCCGCCTTCAACCAATTGCTCAGCTCCCTGCAGCAGGTCACCCAGGGCAAAGAGGTGCAGGTGGCCACCATCATCTCGGGGCTGGACAAATTCACCTCGGCGGTGGGCCAGCGCCAGCAGCAGGTCTCCAGCCTCATCGACGCCGCCAACACCTTGGCCTCCACGGTCGCCCAGCGCGACAACCAGCTGGCCGGCGTGGTGGACAACCTGGCCACTGTGGTCCAGGGCCTGGCCCAGAAGTCGAGCGAGCTCAACGCGCTGATCACGGGCACCGACCAGGTGGCCGCCGAGACGGCGACGCTCATCGGTCAGAACCAGCCCCAGCTCCAGGGCCTGCTCGACCACCTCCAGTCCGTGCTGGGCGTGCTCGACCAGCACCAGGAGGACCTGGCCCAAGGGGTGTCCTACCTAGCCTCCGCCGTGTCGGGCTTCTCCTCTATCGGGTACTCGGGCCCCAACAACACGCCCAACTCGTGGGGCAACATCTACGCCAACCCCATCGGCATCGCCAACGGCTACGCCGTGCTCGGCAACTGTGGCGCGCTGGACCAGGCCCTCAACCAGATCCTGGGGCCCGACCCCTTGCCCTGTGACGCCCAGAGCGGGCCACCGGTGGGCCAGAGCGCCACGCCGTCGGGGGGGGCCAACGGCGGGTCGGGGACCCAGACAGGCTCGGGTGTGTCGGGGGCGCTCGGGTCGTTGTCGGGTGGGGCGTTGTCGGTGGGCGGGGCGCAGGGCTCCTCGGTCAATCCCCTGGCCCAGCTTCTCGACCCCCTGTTGGGAGCGACGTCGTGAGCCGGGCCTCGCGAAGCGACGTGGCGAGCCGGGCCTCGCGAAGCGACGTGGCGAGCCGTGCCCCCGGCGGGCGCCGTGGGCTGAGGGCCGGCCTGCGTCGCTGGCGGTTCTCGGCGCTGGGCCTGGCCGGGCTCGCCGCCGTGGGCGGCATCGGTTTGAGCGCCTGTGGCGGGCCGTCCGCCTACTCGGTCACCGCCATGTTCTCGAGCGCCCAGGGACTGTTCGCCGGCAACGCCGTGGAGGTCCTCGGGGTCCCCGAAGGCAAGGTCACCTCCGTCACCCCCGAACCCGGGGTGGTGGTGGTGAAGATGAGCATCCACGGCGGCGAGGTCCTGCCGTCGCAGGTGCGGGCCACGCTCACGGCGCCCGAGATCCTCGGCGAACCGTCGGTGGAGCTTTCCCCCGGCTACACCCACGGGCCGCGGCTGGCGGAGGGGGCGGTGATCCCCAAGAGTCGGACCCAGGTGCCCGAGTCCATAGGCGAGCTGCTCAAGAACCTCCAGAGCTTCCTCGGCCAGGTCAACGACCAGTCGGTGAGCAGCCTCGTCACCACCCTGGCCCAGGACCTGAAGGGCCAGGGCCAGAATCTGAACGGCCTCATCGCCGGGGCGGCGAGCACGCTCCAGGTCCTGGCCCAAAAGGGCAACCAGCTGGGCCAGCTCAACGGGTCCCTGGCCCAGATCACCGCCACTTTGCGGCAGAACTCGGCCCAGGTGACCCAGTTGCTGCAGTCCTACGACACGGTGGCCAACGTCATCGCCAAGGACAGCGGGCCCTTGGGGGACTCCATCACCCAGCTGGCCAAGGCCAGCCAGGAGCTCTCGAGCCTCCTCAACCCCAACCTGTCGGGGATCAAAGGTGACATCGCCTCGCTCACCCAGGTGGGCCGCACCCTCGACCGCAACCTGTCCTCGGTGGACCAGGGCTTGTCCTCCTCCGTGGCCCTCTTCGAAGGGGCGGGCCGGGCCTACGACCCCGTGTACAACTGGCTCAACCTGAACGACCAACTGCCCCCGGGCACGACCAGCGAGGTGCTGGCCGGGCTCATCCGGGACCGCTTGGCCGGCATCTGCCGGCGCATCGCCGCCAACCACAGCTCGGGGCTCTCCCAGAGCCAGCTGCAGACGCTGCACACCTGCGGCAACCCCGACTCGGGCTTCTTCGACCCGCTCTTGGCCACCATCCCCACCCTGCTCAACAACCTGACCGGGGCCCAGCCACCGCCGCCCACGGGGACAACGGCCCAGAGCGTGCTCAGCCAGGGGGCGGCCGAGATCCCCGGCCTCAACCAGTCCCAGCAGCAGGCGGTGTCCAACATCGCCCCGTCGCAGCTGTCCACCACCACGACCACCGCCCCTCTGCTGGGCAGCACGCTGCCCACTTCGCCGCCGCTGCTGAACGACCAGCAGGCCAACGGCAGCTCCTCGGGTGGGCTGCTCGGGAACGTGCTGAACGGCCTTCTGGGCGTGGCGCACTTCTTCGGGAGCATCTTCTGATGGGCGCCCGCACGGCGAGGGACTGTGCGCAGTCCGTGCGGCGGCGTGTCCTGCACCGGCTCGGCGCGCCCCTGGCCGTGGCCTTGTCGTTGTCGGCTCTGGCCGTGGGGCTGGCCGGCTGCGGGGGCCCGCCGGGCGGCACCATCACCGCCACGGCCAGCTTCTCGGACGTGTCGGACCTCACCGCCGGCGCGCCGGTGCAGTACGCCAAGATCACCGTGGGCAGCGTGAAGTCCGTCACCCTGCACGCCGATCAGGCCAAGGTGGTGATGACCATCGACCGCGACGCCGAGGTACCAGCCGACGTCACCGCCGAGCTCACCCAGACGAGCGTCCTCGGCCAGCACTTCGTGCTGCTGGTGGCACCCTCGCCCAAGGGGCCGTACCTCACCGACGGAACCGTCATCACCCACACCGAGTTCGTCCCCGGCATCCAGCAGCTCGTCGAGTCGGGCTCGGCGGTGTTCGGCGCCGTGAACGCAGCCCAGCTGTCGCAGATCGTCGACAACGGTGCCCAGGGCTTCGGGGGCCAGGCCGCCCATCTCAAGCAGCTGATCGCCGACTTCAACAGCATCCTGGCCGGCTATGCCTCGCGCTCGTCTGAGATCACCCAGGTCATCGACAACCTGGACCAGTTCAACTCCACGCTCGGCCCCGACGCCCAGCAGAACGCCCAGTCCCTGGCCAACCTGGCCCAGACCACCCAGATCCTGGCTCAGCAGTCGTCCAACTTCGAAACGCTGCTGCAGTCGCTCGACAATCTGGCCGTTCAGGGCCACTCCATCCTGCAGAGCGGCCTCACCCAGACCGAGGACCAGATCCACGCCTTGGCGGCAGTGGCCGACCAGCTCTACAAGCACCAGCAGGCCCTGGCCACCATCTTGGTGGAGCTTCCCGCCCACAACGCCACCATGGCGAGCCTGACCGTCAACAACTACGCCCAGATCCTCGAGGACATCATCGTGTGCGGCCTTCCGGCGGGCGGGGCGGGCACCACCCCGGACAGCACGTGCGCGCCCAACAGCAGCAAGGGCTCGTCGTGATCAGCCGCCGGATCATCATCAACCTCGTGGTCTTCGCCTTGGCGTCGGCGGCTCTAGTGGCCTACGGGTTCGTCGACCTGTTGGGCAACCCCCTGGCCGCCACCACGACGGTGTACACGGTCATGCCCACCGCCTCGGGGCTGTCGGACAACTTCACCGTCACCTACGAGGGCGTCGACGTGGGGTCGGTGAAGAACGTGTCGCTCGTGAAGGGCGGGGCAAAGATCACCATGGTCCTCAACCCCGGCACCAAGGTGCCCAACGACGTGGCCGCCAGCATCACCATCGCCAACGCCCTGGGCCAACAGGAGCTGGACCTCGTCGCCTCCCATGCCGGGACCGGCGACCCGCCCCTCGAGAACGGCGCCGTGGTGCCCGCCGTCCCCGGTGGCCAACCCGCCGACGTGGGGACCGTGGTGGCCGAGGCGACCGCCCTCATCCGCTCCATCCCGCCGGCGGACCTGAACAGCCTGTTGCATCAGCTGGCGCTGGCCCTGCAGGGAAACGGCCAGAACCTGCGCACCATCGCTTCGGCCAGCGAGCTGTTCTCCCAGGAGTTCCTCTCGTACCAGAACCAGTTCCGGCAGTTGCTCGCCAACGCCCCTCCGGTGCTCGACGTGATCACGGCCAACGCCGCCCAGCTCCAACAGGGCCTGGCCGACACCGCCACCCTCGCCGCCGTGCTGGCCAGCCACAGCCCGCAGCTGGTGCAGCTGTTCAACCAGGGGGCGGCGGCGGCCGACAACCTCAATGCCCTCGTGACCCAGAACGAGCCCAACCTGGGATGCTTCGTCCACGACCTGGCTGCTGTGAACGCCAACCTGGCCCAGCCCACCAACCTGGCGAACCTGTCCACGACCTTGTCGACCAACCAGGAGTTCTTCGGAGCAGTGGCTGCCCTGGCGCCCGTGGGCCCGGCCAAGGCGCTCACGGCCGGTGACAGCGCCCACAACCAGGAGTGGCTGCGGACGAGGCTGCTGCTGCCACCGCGCCTGCCCATGGGCGACAGCTACCTGCAGGCCCACGGGGTCCCGCCTGTATTGCCCGGCGCCGCCTGCCAGACCGAGTTCGGCTCCGGCGTGGGCCCCGGCGTGCAGCCACACTTCACCCCGGCCGGCCCCGACGCCCGGGTGGTGGCGCCCACGGCTGCCGAGGCCCACGTGCGC
>JBJKRZ010000264.1:0-6495 GCA_046704365.1 Acidimicrobiales bacterium
GGGCCTGGGCGGCCAGGGGTTCGGGCTCGCGCCGGCGCCGGGCGCGTTCGCGCGCCAGGTCCTGGAGCCGGCGTTGGGCGCTCTGGCCCGTGGTGGCGGGCACCCGGGTCCAGTTCCCGTCGGGACCGAGCACCCAGGCGTTGGTGTCGTCGGCCAGGACCAGCTCCAGCACCTCGACGACACGGGCCTGCAGCTCGGGATCGGTCACGGGGAACAAAAGCTCGATGCGCCGGTCGAGGTTGCGCTCCATGAGGTCCGAGGACCCGAGCAGCAGCGTGAGCGGACGCTTGCCCGAGCCGCCGAAGCGGTAGATGCGCGAATGCTCGAGGAACCGCCCCACCACCGAGCGCACCCGGATGGTCTCCGACAACCCAGCCACGCCCGGCCGCAGGCAGCACACACCGCGCACCACCAGGTCGATGGGCACACCGGCGACCGAGGCCCGGTACAAGGCGTCGATCACCTCGGGATCGGTGAGCCCGTTCACCTTGACGGCGATGCGGCCGTCGGCGCCGGCCGCCGCTTCGGCCTCGATCAGCTCGATCATCCGCTGGCGCAGGGCCACGGGGGCCACCACGAGCTTGCGGTAGCGCACGTTGCGCCCGTAGCCGGTGAGGAAGTTGAACAGGTCGCCGACGTCGGCGCCCAGGTCGGGGTCGGCCGACAGCAGGCCCAGGTCCTCGTACTGCCGAGCCGTGCGCGAGTTGTAGTTGCCGGTCCCCAGGTGGCAGTAGCGGCGGATCCCGTCGTCTTCGCGCCGCACCACCAAGGAGGCCTTGGAGTGGGTCTTCAAGCCCACCAGGCCGTAGACGACGTGCACACCCGCCTCCTCGAGTGCCCGGGCCCACAGGATGTTGGCCTGCTCGTCGAAGCGGGCCTTGAGCTCGACCACGGCGGCTACCTGCTTGCCGGATTCGGCGGCGGCGATGAGCGAGGCCACCACGGGACTGTCACCCGAGGTCCGGTACAGGGTCTGCTTGATGGCGAGCACGGCGGGGTCACCTGCTGCCTGGGCGATGAAAGCCTCCACCGAAGTGGAGAACGAGTCGTAGGGATGGTGCACGAGAACATCGCGCTCGCGCAGGACGGCGAAGAGATCGGCCGGCTCGTTGCCGGCGTTGGCCAGCGGTGGCGGCGTCATGGGCGTCCACGGCTCCTCGTGGAGCTCGGGGCGGTCCAGGTCGTACACCGCCCACAGGCCTCCCAGATCCAGCGGGGCGTCGATGGCGAAGGTGTCGTCGGGACCGAGGTCCAGCTCGCGCATGAGCAGATCCCGCATGTCGCCGGACATCTCGGCGGCCACCTCGAGGCGCACCGCCCGGCCGAAGCGCCTACGCCGAAGCTCCATCTCCACGGCAGAGAGCAGGTCGTCGGCCTCGTCCTCCTCCAGGGCCAGATCGGCGTTGCGCGTCACCCGAAAGGCGTAGTGCTCGCCGATCACCATGTCGGGGAACAGGCGCCGCAGCTGCGAGGCGATGATCTGCTCCAGGGGGACGAAGCGCTCGCCGTCGGGCATCACCACGAAACGCGGCAAAAGGGGCGGCACCTTCACCCTGGCCACCCGCTCCTCACCCGTCACCGGGTCGCCCACGCGCACGATCAGGTTGAGCGACAGGTTGGAGATGTAGGGGAAGGGATGGCCCGGGTCCACCGACAGCGGCGTGAGCACGGGGAAGATCTGGCGCTCGAAGACCTCGACCAGGTGCCTGCGGTCCTCCTCGCCCAGTGAGGACCACTCCGACAGCCGGATGCCCGCCTCCGACAAGGCGGGCAGGATGCCGTCCAAAAAGGCGCCCGATTGGCGCTCGAACAGCTGGCGCACCCGGGCGGCGATGGCACGCAGGGTCTCGCTGGGCCGGAGCCCGTCGATGGAGCGGGCCCGCAGGCCGGCCTCCACCTGGTCCTTGAGCCCCGCCACGCGCACCTGGAAGAACTCGTCGAGGCCTTCGGAGAAGATGGCCAGGAACTTCACCCGCTCGAGCAGCGGGACCCGCCCGTCCTCGGCCAGCTCGACCAACCTTGCGCCGAATTCCAGCCACGACAGCTCGCGGTTGGTGAAGCGCTCCGGTCCCCGGGCCTCGACCGCCCCCTCGGCGCCGGGCGCCTCGGACAGCGCCGTGCTCGCCCCGACGAGGCCCTCCACAGTGCCTGGCGTGGCGCGCCGGGAGGAAGGCGGAACGGCACTCACGATCGTCCCAGCCTACCGCCGGGACCGCCGCGGCGAGGGGGTGGGCGCTGCCGGCCACGGGTAGGCTCCGCCCGTGGCCGGCCAGCGACGTCCTCCCTGGCTGCCGCCGACCCGGCGCCGGCGCGGCGGGCCCAACCAGCGGCGGCGCACCGAGCTCGGCCTGTTGTTGTTCGTGTCGCTCATCGTCGTGGGCGCCTACGTGTTGGCCAGCATCGGCACGACCTCCAAGGTCCCCCCCGACCTGGGGGCGTTCCTGGGCATGGTGCTGCTGCTCGCCCTGGTGGCCCACGTCGCCACGCGCCTGCTGGCACCCGACGCCAACCCGGTGCTGCTGCCGCTGGCCGCCCTGCTCAACGGACTGGGCTACGCCATGCTGGCCCGCCTCGATCCCCACTACGCGCGCCTGCAGGCCGCCTGGACGGCGGTGGGGATCGTGGCCTACGTCGTGGTGCTGGTGCTCGTGCACCACTCCCGGGACCTCGACCGCTACCGCTACCTGCTGCTGCTCGGCGCCGTGGCGCTCATGCTGGCGCCCCTCGTCCCCCACCTGGGCGAGGACGTGGGGGGGGCGAAATTGTGGGTGAAGATCGGGCCCCTCACGGGCCAGCCCGTGGAGGTGGCCAAGATCATCCTGGCCGTGTTCTTCGCCTCGTATTTCACCGAGAAGCGCGAGCTGCTCTCCATCGCCACCTTGCGCATCGGCAACCGACTGGTCATCGATCCGCGCCCCATGGCGCCCATCGTGCTGGCCTGGGGCTTCTGCATGCTCGTCCTGGGCGCCGAGCACGACGTGGGCTTCGCCATGCTGCTGTTCGTGCTCTTCGTGGGCATGCTGTGGCTGGGGACGGGCCGTTTCCTGTGGCTCGTGTTCGGCGCTGTCCTCTTCGCCGTGGGCGCCGTGGTGGCCATCCACGTCTTCCCCCAGGTCCACCAGCGCATCACCGCCTGGCTCGACCCGTGGCCCTACGCCCAGACCATCGGTGACCAGATCGTCCAGGGCATGTACGCCCTGGGCAACGGCGGGCTCATCGGGACCGGCATCGGCTTCGGCCTGCTCGGCAGCGCCGGCCACCCGGTGGTGCCCGAGGTGACGACCGACTACATCTTCGCCGCCTTCGGCGAGGAGATGGGGCTCATCGGCACCACGCTCATCGTCTTCGCCTTCGTGCTCTTCGCGGGGGCGGGCATGCGCATCGCCCAGACGGCGCGTTCGGAGTTCGCCAAGATGACAGCTGCCGGCCTCACCCTCATTCTCGGCATGCAGGCCTTCTTCATCATGGCCGGCGTGGTGCGGCTCCTGCCCCTCACCGGCATCACGTTGCCCTTCATGGCCTACGGCGGCTCGTCGCTGGTGGCCAACTACATGCTGGTCGCCCTGCTCATGCGCATCTCCGACGAAGGCGACCGCTCGCTGTCGGCCCAGGCCGTCTCCACCGCCGTGCCCGCCACCACGACGGTGCCGGCCACCGTGCCCTGAGGGAAGCTCCGGCGGGGCGCCCTCAGGCCTCGCCGCCCACCTGACTGGCCTCCGCCCCGGGCTCGGCGCCGGGCTCTGCGCCGGGCTCCGCGCCGCCATCGGGTGGCGGGCCCAGCAGTGCCTCGGCCACCAAGATGGGCGTGGGCAGCTGGCGCCTCAGCACCAGGGCCAGGCCGTCGGAGGGCCGGCACGGCACCGTGTGCCGGCCACGGGGCCCGCTCGTCTCCAGCTCGGCCACGAAGGTCGCTCCCTCGAGCCCGGTGATGCGCAGGGAGACCACGTCGATGCTGTGGCGCTCGAGGAGCTCCGCCATGAGCACATGGGTGAGGGGCCGGGGGGTGGGCACGGAGCGCCTGGCGTAGGCGATGGCGCTTCCTTCGGCGAAGCCCACCGGGATGCGCAACTGCCGGCGGTGCCCCTCGGTCTCGCACAGCAGCACCTCGGGGTGCACGCCGGGCAGCTCGAGGTGCACGTCGGCCACCGTGACCAGGCGCCACTCGAGGGAGTTGGACGCCTCGGTCACCGCTGGTGCCAGCTCACCGTTGTCGGTGCAGCTGCACCGAGAGCACCATGCCGGTGGCGGCGAAGAAGGACACCGTCGCCGACCCCCCGTAGCTCAAGAACGGCAGGGGGATGCCGGCGATGGGCATGATGCCCATGGCCATGCCGGCGTTCTCGAAGGCACTGAAGGCGATGAGGGTGAAGCAGCCCGTGGCCAGCAACCGGCCGAAAGCGTCGCGTGTGGTCTGGGCCACCCGCAGCATCCGCCAAGCGAGGATCCCAAGCAGCACGAGGATGGTGGCAGCACCCACGAAACCGAGCTGCTCACCCACCGCCGAGAAGATGAAGTCGGTCTGTTGCTCGGGCACGTAGGCCAGGTTGGTCTGGCTCCCGTGGAAGAGCCCCGTGCCCCAGAACCCCCCCGAGCCGATGGCCGCCACCGACTGATGGAGGTTGTAGGTCGTGGTCTTGTCGCCGGAGTTCTGGTGCAGGAAGCTCGTGATGCGCGCCACCTGGTAGGGCTGCAGGAGGCCCAGATGGATGACGGCCACCACCCCCCCCACGGCGAGGAGCACCAGGGCCACCAGGTAACGGTTGGGGATGCCCGCCACGATGAGCATGACCAGCAGGACGATGCCCATCACGATGCCGCTGCCCAGGTCGGGCTGCTTGATCACGAGCAGGATGGGCAGCGCGGACAGCGCCAGGGCCTTGAGCAGGTCCCCTCGCTCGAGCCCGTCGGGTCTGCGGGCGCAGAAGGCGGCCACCACCACGACGAGCACCACCGTGCCGAAGGCCGAGGGCTGGAGCTGGATGGGCCCCAGCTGGATCCACCTCGTAGCCCCCAGGGCTGACGACCCGATGCCGAACACGGCGAGCAGGGCCAGCACCAACCCGGCGTAGAGCAGCCAGGCGGCGTGCTCCAGCCACCGGTAGTCGATGGCGGCCAGCACCACCATGACGACCACGCCCACCACCACGTAGGCGGCTTGGCGGTCCATGAAGTAGTGCGGGCTGATCCCCGCCAGGAGCAGCTTCGAGCGCGTGGCCGAGTACACGACGACCACGCCGATGACAGCCAGCACCGACGTCGTGACCAGCAGGCCATAGTCGATGCGGAGAGCCAGAAGGCGGCTCTGGGGTCGTCGGGGTGCGAGAAGGTTGCTCACCAGGCGCTCTGGCGGCACAGAATACCGGCCATGTCCCCGGGTGCCTCTTCGCCGTCGGCGGCTGTGGAAGGTTGGCTCTACCAGGTCCTGCGCTGGGCGGGGGTGGACCAGGCCACGTCCGACCATGTGCAGCAGGTGCTGGTGAAGCCGGTGTCGGTGCTGTTCGTGATGGCTGGCGCCGTGCTCCTGGGCTGGCTGGGCAACCGGCTCATCGGGCACTGGATCGCCTCCGCCGTCCGACGCGCTGCGGCACGTGTCGACTCCCCCAGGGCCGAGCGCCGTGCCCTCACCCTGACCGCCATGGCGGCCAACGCCTGGCGGATCGTGGTGGGGGTGGTGGCCTTCTTCGTGGCCCTCGGAGCTGCCGGGCTGGACCTCACCCCCCTGCTGGCCGGCGCCACCATCGTGGGTGCCACCATCGGCTTCGGCGCCCAGAGCGTGGTGAAGGACTTCCTGTCGGGCTTCTTGTTGACCGTGGAGGGACAGTTCGACATCGGCGACACCATCTCGGTGGGCGGGACCACGGGAGTGGTGGAGGACCTGACGCTGCGGGTGACGCGCCTACGTGCTCCCGACGGCTCGGTGTGGTACGTGCCCAACGGCGACATCCGCCAACTGGGCAACACGGTGCGGGGATGGGGACTGGCCACCGTGGACCTGACCGTCGCTCCCACCGAGGGCGTCGACCGGCTGCTCGACGCCCTCGCCAGAGCATCCGACGCCGTCCACGCCGATGCTCGCTACGCGTCGGCGTGCCTCGAGGCTCCTGTCGTGTGGGGGATCGTGAGCAGCGCCCTCGACAGCGTCACGGCCCGCGTCGCCGTCCGCACCGTGTTCGACCAACGCCAGCGCGTCGAACGCGCCATCAGGGAGAACGCCCTGCGCCTCTTGGAGCAGGGCGAGCTGGAACCCGAGGCCCCGGCGCCCACGGGCTAGCGGGACCGGCCCACCGCCGCCCACATGGCCTCGACGGGGGCGACGCGCCCCGTCCAGCGCTCCACGGCCAGCGCCGCCTGGTGCACGAGCATGCCCAGCCCGTTGGCCACTGCCGCCCCCTGGGCGCCAGCCCGTTCCAGCAGGGCCGTGCGCGCCGGGTGGTAGACGAGGTCGACCACGCTCTGCCCGGGCCGGAACCTGGCCCCCTCGACCAAGGGGTGCAG
>JBJKRZ010000265.1:0-2549 GCA_046704365.1 Acidimicrobiales bacterium
GCCCTCGTGAGCGCCGTGTCGTCGTCGCCCACGCTGGCGGCCAGGCCGGCGCTGGCCATCACCACCCTCGTGACCAGCCCGAGCTTCCTCGTGGGCGCGCAGAGCGCCGTGCTGCCCCCCGTGAGCCGCCTCGGGGTCCACGTGGTGGTGACCAACACGGGCAACGTGGACGATCCCAAGGTGGTGGTCACCGCCAGCTTGGGAGGGGTCCCGGGCAAGGGGGGGACGGGCGTGTCGAGCTCGGCCACGGTGTCGATCGTCGCCGGCGCTTCCACCTCCGTCGTCCTCGCCTCCCTTCCCGTCTCCCCGGGCGACTCCTACACCTTGGTCATCACTGCAGCGCCACCCTCGGGGGCGGGGGCCGCCTCCACCGCCACGGCCCTGCAGGTGGCCGCCCTGCCCCCCACGCCCACCACCACCACGACCACCACCACGACCACCACCACTCCCCGCACCAAGAGCCGCTCAGCTCTGGGCGTTCGGGGGGCCGCCGAGCGACAGAGCGGGCGACCGGCGCCGTAGGATCGGGTTGGAGAGACGATCCAGGAGGACCCGAGAGCCGTGGCCGAGAGCATCACCATCATCGACAACCGGACCGGGAGCCAACTGGAGATCCCCATCGCCCACGGGGGGGTCTCGGCGGCGGAGTGGCAGAAGCTCCTTCCCGGGATCTGGTTCTACGACCCCGGCCTGGTGTCCACCGCCGTGTGCGAGAGCGCCATCACCCTGGTGGACGGGGAGAACGGCATCCTGCGCTACCGGGGCTATCCCATCGAGCAGCTGGCCGAGCGCTCCACCTATCTCGAGGTCGCCTACCTGCTGCTGAACGGCGAGCTGCCCACCGAGGCCGAGTTCGACGCCTGGCGGCACGAAGTCACCTACCACACCTACATACACGAGAACGTACGCAAGCGATTTCTGGAGGGCTTCCACTACGACGCCCATCCCATGGGCATGCTGGTCTCGGCGGTGGCGGCGCTGTCCACCTTCTACCTGGACGCCAAGGACATCTTCGACGCCGATTCGCGCAGCAAGCAGGTCACCCGTCTCATCGCCAAGATGCCCACCCTGGCCGCCGCCGCCCACCGCTTCTCGGTGGGCATGCCCTTCGTGTACCCCGACAACTCCCTCGACTTCTGCGCCAACTTCCTGTCCATGATGTGGAAGGTGGCCGAGCCCCGCTTCGACGCCAACCCCACCTTGGCCCGGGCGCTCGACACCCTCTTCATCCTCCACGCCGACCACGAGCAGAATTGCTCCACCACCGCCATGCGCGTCGTCGGCTCTTCGCACGCCGACCCTTACTCCTGCTGTGCGGCGGCCTGCGCAGCCCTGTACGGGCCGCGCCACGGCGGCGCCAACGAAGCCGTCATCCGCATGCTCACCGAGATCGGCTCCATCGACAACGTGCCCGCCTTCGTGGAAGAGGTGAAGCAGGGCCACGGGCGGCTCCAGGGCTTCGGGCACCGCGTGTACAAGAACTACGACCCCCGGGCCAAGTTCATCAAGCGCACCGCCGACGAGGTCTTCGAGATCACGGGCAAGAACCCCCTCCTCGACATCGCCCTCAAGCTCGAGGAGATCGCCCTGGCCGACGAGTACTTCACCTCACGCAAGCTCTATCCCAACGTCGACTTCTACTCGGGGCTCATCTACCAGGCCATGGGATTCCCCCTCGAGATGTTCCCCGTGCTCTTCGCCATCCCCCGCACCTCGGGCTGGCTGGCCCACTGGCAGGAGCTGCTCGACCAGGACTCCAAGATCGCCCGGCCCCGCCAGCTCTACGTGGGCGACGAGCCGCGCGACTACGTGCCCATCGACCGGCGCTGAGTTCGGCAGAGCCGGGCCGGTCCCGCTCGGGCCGTTCCGGGGGGGGCCGGCTGCTCGGCGGAGTGTCGCCGGTCCCTCAGGTGGGGTGCGGCACCAGGCGCATGAGGCCCTCTTGGACCATGGAGACGGCCAGGGTGCCGTCGCGGCGGAACAGAAAGCCGCGGGCCACGCCCCTCGCCCCATAGGCGTTGGGGCTGTCCATGTCGTAGAGCAGCCACTCGTCGGCCCGAAAGGGCCGGTGGAACCACATGCAGTGGTCGAGGCTCGCCCCCATGAACTCGGCGTCGTCCCAACGCACGGGGTGGGGGGCGAGCATGGTGTCGAACAGCGACATGTCCGAGGCGTAGGCGGCCACGCAGTTGTGCAGGAGCGGGTCGTCGGGCAAGGTGCCGTCCGCCCGGATCCACACGCGCTGGACCGGCTCCAGGCTGTCGTGCTGCATCCAGGGGAGCTCCCCCACGTGACGCTGGTCGATGGGGTGCGGACGGGAGAACCAGTCGGCCAGCTCGTCGTGGTAGGGCTCGAGGCGCTCGCGCAGGGTGGAGAGCGTGTCGGGGTCGGGCACGTCGGGCATCTGCGCCTGGTGCTCGAGGCGGCCCTCCTCCTCCACGTGGAAGGAGGCCGCCATGTTGAAGATGGCTTGGCCGTGCTGGATGGCCACCACCAGGCGGGTGGTGAAGGAGCGCCCGTCGCGGATGCGGTCCACCTCGTAGAGGATG
>JBJKRZ010000266.1:0-4125 GCA_046704365.1 Acidimicrobiales bacterium
AACCTGACGAGGCGCCTGTCACACGAGTGGTGCCCCGTCGCCATCGACGAGCCCTACCCGCCCCACTCGGAGGCCGAGAGCAACCCCGGGTCGTGGACGTGGTCGCTCCGCGCTCTCGGGCAGACGACGACGTGGCGGGACGCGGCATGGATGCTCCTCGCACCTGTAGCGAGCCCCTTCCTGCTGCTGCCCCTCGCGGCGCCGGCCTGCCTCGGTTGGTACGCCTCTCTACCGGCCCCCAGCGACAAGAGCCCCTTGGTTATGGCGCTGCTCGGCATCGCGACCGCCGGCGCGCTCTACGCTGGGCCCTCGCTGCTCAGGGGCTACGGCCTGCTGGCCCGCTCCCTTCTCGGGCCCACCGCCCAGGCCGAGCTCTCCCGGCGAGTCCGCCACCTGGCCGAGACCAGGTCCGAAAGCATCGGCGCCAGCGCGGCGGAGCTGCGGCGCATCGAGCGAGACCTCCACGACGGCGCCCAGGCTCGACTCGTCGCCCTCGGCATGACCCTCGGCGCCCTCGACGAGGTCCTCGGAAAGGACGAGGCGGCGGCGAGGGCCCTCCTGCTCGAGGCCCAGGCCAGTTCGTCGCGGGCGTTGGCCGAGCTCCGCGACCTGGTCCGGGGCATCCACCCTCCCGTGCTCGCCGACCGCGGCCTCGTGGACGCCGTCCGGGCGCTCGCCCTGGACAACCCCCTCCCGGTCCAGGTGAACGCTACCGTCGACGGACGCCCGCCGGCGCCGGTCGAGTCGGCCGTCTACTTCGCCATCAGCGAGCTCCTCGCCAACGTGACCAAGCACGCCAGTGCCACGAGGGCGTGGGTCGAACTGGGCCACGTGCGCGGGGTGCTCCGCGCCCGGGTCGGTGACGACGGCCGGGGCGGGGCCAACCCCCGCCTCGGCACCGGGCTGCACGGGATCGAGCGCCGCCTGGCCGCTTTCGACGGGACGCTCGCCTTCTCGAGCCCGGGTGGCGGGCCCACGCTCATGGACATGGAGGTTCCGTGCGAGTTGTCATCGGCGAAGACCTCTTCCTCCTGAGGGACGGGCTCAGCCGACTTCTGAACGCCCACGGCCTCGAGGTCGCAAGGGCAGTTGACAACGGGCCGGACTTCGTCGCCGCCGTGGTCTCGGACAGGCCCGACGTCGCCGTCGTGGACGTGCGCCTGCCGCCCACGTTCACAGACGAGGGCATCCGGGCGGCGCTCCAGGCCCGCAAAGAGGTGCCGGGCCTCCCCGTGCTCGTCCTCTCTCAGTACGTCGAGCAGCTCTACGCCCGCGAGCTGCTAGCTGAGGGGGACGGAGGGATCGGGTACCTATTGAAGGACAGGGTGTTCGACGGGGGCCAGTTCGTCGACGCTGTGCGGCGGGTCGCCGCCGGCGGCACCGCCATGGACCCCGAGGTCATAGCGCGCCTCCTCGCCCGCAACGACGGGGTAGGCACGCTTGCCGCCCTCTCACCTCGCGAGCGGGAGGTCCTCTCTCTGATGGCGGAGGGACGGAGCAACGCCGCCATCGCGCAGCGCCTCGTGATCACCGAGCGGGCGGTGGCCAAGCACAGCGCGTCCATATTCATGAAGCTCGACCTGCAGCCCTCAGACGACGACAACCGGCGTGTGCTCGCCGTCCTCGCCTACTTAGGCCGCTGAACTAAGCCAGGAGAAATGGAGGACGCCCGGCGGGACCTGCCCTGCCGGGACGACCGCCCGGGCCGGCGCCGCGGCGGCCGGCCGTTCCACTAGTTCCTGATGGCAAGCCCGGTGTCGGGGTCGAAGAAGTGCAGGCGGTCCACCTCGACACTGAACGTGGCGCGGTCGCCTGCCTTCAGCAACGAGCGCGGGGAAACCCTGGCGACACCCTCAGACTTGTTGGAGCCGCCCATCTGGAGCATGGCCACGCCGCCGAGCTCCTCGGCCCCCGTGGCGGCCTCAGTAGCCTTGGAGTGGGCAGCCGAAGCGTCGATCATGAAGTGGACCTGCAGCTCGTTGCCGAGCGCCTCCACGATCTCCACGTCTGCTTGCAGGGTCGTCCCGGGGTTCGGAGCCGCAGCGAGGGCGGCGTCGACCAGGCTCTCAGGCCGGATGCCGACTATGACCTTGCGGTCGCGGTAACCGGCGAGGGCCGGGCGCTCCTGGCGCGCGCTCTCCGGAAGGCTCAGGGCCTGCGGGCCGATCTTCACCTCGTCCGCCGTCGGAGAGATCATGCCCTCGTAGAGGTTCATCGCCGGCGAGCCGATGAAGGCGGCCACGAACATGTTGTTCGGCTTCTCGTAGAGGTCTTGGGGGGTCCCGACCTGCTGGAGCTCGCCCAGGTGCAGCACCGCCACCCGGTCGCCCATCGTCATGGCTTCGACCTGGTCGTGGGTAACGTAGAAGGTGGCCACGCCGACCCGGCGCTGGATGCGGGAGATCTCTGAACGCATTTGGACACGCATCTTGGCGTCCAGGTTGGAGAGCGGCTCGTCCATCAAGAACACCGAAGGCTCGCGCACGATAGCCCTTCCCATCGCCACCCTCTGGCGCTGGCCACCGGAGAGCTGCGCCGGCTTGCGGTCGAGGTAGTCGGCGAGGCCGAGCAACTGGGCTGCGTCCTTCACCTTCCGCCTGATCTCGTCCTTGGGGATCTTGCGGAGCTTGAGCGAGAAGCCGATGTTCTCAGCCACCGTCATGTGGGGGTAGTGGGCATAGCTCTGGAACACCATGGCCACGTTGCGGTCCTTGGGAGCGAGGTCGTTGACCACCTTGCCTCCCATGAGCAGCGTGCCCGAGCTGATCTCCTCCAACCCCGCCACCATGCGCAGCGCCGTGGTCTTGCCCGACCCGGAGGGGCCGACCATAACCATTAGCTCGCCCTCGGCGACGTCGAGGTCCAGGTCTTTCACGGCCTCGAAACCGTTGGGGTAGACCTTGCTCACCTTCTCGAGGGTCACCGTTGCCATAGAGCTCTCCCTTTACTCCTTTTGGTCCCGGTCCCGCCTTGCGGGCCTGACATTCTTGCGCCAGCCACGTGGCTGCCTACGACGTTACATCTTTTCCGGCGTAGAGAGCCATCATTGCTCATTGCTCCGGCCGCGGGTCGTCGCGGTCCCTGTGAATGTACTCGCGCACTAGACCGGCCAGATCGTCTGCCACCAGGTCGGGCGCTGGCTCGACGGGCAGGTCGTCGCGGCGGGTGACCCCCGAGAAGACGAGGCCGAAGCGCGCCCCGAGGCGTTTGGCGAACAGCCCGTCGGTGTCCGGGCGGTCGCCGGCCATTACTTCGACCTGCCCGTACCGCCGGCGGACCAGGGTGGCCATCGGCTCGTGGGGCTTGCCGGCCACCTCCGGCTCCCGTCCAGACGCAGTGGCCAAGAACGCGACCAGCGCCCCCGCCCCAGGCAGCAGCCCGTCCCCGGTCGGGAAGGTCGCATCCATGTTCGTTGCCACGAAGTGCGCTCCCTCTCGCACCGCTCGCGCCACCGCCGCCAGCTCGTCGTAGTCGAGATCGACGGTCCTGCCCACCACCACGGCGCTCGGGCCGGCACCCGGCGCGACGACCTCCGCACCCCGCTCGGCCAGCGCCTCGTAAATGCCTTCGTCGCCCACGACAGCCACCCGGCTGCCCAGAGGCACGAGGCTCGCCGCGGCCTGAGCCGAAGTGGCCACGTCGCCGGCCTCGCAGTCGATGCCGACGGCCGCCAGCTTGGCGAGGTGGCCGGCGAGGCGGGGGCCCGAATTGTTGGTCAGGAAGACGACCGTCTCCCCCACCCGGCGAAGTTCCTCGACCGCCTGGGCGGACCCCGGTAAGGCCTCGCCGGCCAGCCAGACGACGCCGTCCAGGTCGAGAGCCCAGGTCACCGATTCCTTTTAGCCTTGTAGCCCTTTAGAGCCCACGAGCCACGTAGGTGAGCTGGAAGCCGGCGAGGGCCACAGCCACCACCAGTACGTACATGGCGGCCACCGAAACCCGCTGGTGGGCGGCAAGTGCATGGTAGGCGACCGCTGCCGGGCTGTTGCGCCTCTTCCAGCGGTTGAACAGCTCGTAACCGCCGAGTAGCAAGATGATGAGGGCGATCGGGCTTGGGTTGAAAAACTCCCATGCGAGGAGCCCGGCAAGTCCCACCAACCACAGGACCGGGTGCAGCGCCGCGGC
>JBJKRZ010000267.1:0-4087 GCA_046704365.1 Acidimicrobiales bacterium
GGCAATTGGCGGCCGATCGCCCGAAGGCGGCGGCCAGGTCGCCGAGCGCCTGGTCGCCGAGGCCCGAGGTTCCCACCACCCCGTGCACGTCGTGCGCCGCGCACCACAGCATGTTGGCCTGCGCCGAAGCGGCCACGGTGAAGTCCACCGCCACCTCGGCGCCGGCCTCGCCGAGCGCCTCCACGCTGGCGCCGATCTCACCGGAGAGACCGTCGACGCCCGTCACCGCCGCCAACGGGGCGCCCACCATGGCAGGGTCCACGGCGGCCACGAGCTCACAGTGGGGGTCCTCCCACAGTGCCCGGCACACCGTGGCGCCCATGCGGCCCCCGGCCCCGAGCACGCCCACTCGCACCATGGGCGGCCACCCTACCGGCCTGCGCGCCGGGCCCCGGGGCTGCGCGCCGGGCCCCCGGCCGTTGGGGCGGCCTACCATCGGCCACCGCGGGGTGCGAAACGGGGGGATGACCATGGGACGAGTGGGCCGATTGGGCCTGGGCATCGTGGGCGTGGGCAACGTGAGCGCCCTCAACGACCCGGGCTATCTCGAGCATCCGCGCTGCGACGTCGTGGCGCTGTGCGACCCACGGCGCCAGCGGGCCGAGGAGCTGGCCCGGCGCTGGGGCGTCCCCAAGGTCTACGACACCGTCGAAGCGCTGGTGGCGGACGACGACGTCGACGCCGTGGAGATCCTCTCCCCCACCTACCTGCACGCCGAGCACGTGCAGACAGCCGCCCGGGCCGGCAAGCACGTGTCGTGCCAGAAGCCGGTGGCCACCTCGGTGGCGGACGCCAGGGCCATGACGGCGGCCTGCCGGCAGGCCGGGGTGCTGTTCCGGGTGGCGGAGAACTGCTGCTACTACCCGCCCCTCGAGCGCATGCGCCAGCTCGTCGACGACGGGGCCATCGGCACCCCCACGGTGATCAGGATCAAGACCGTGGTGGGCACGACCGAGTCGCAGTTCCAGGCGACCCAGGACCCCGAGGGCTACATCTGGCGCTTCGACGCCCGCAGCCCCGGGGGCCACCTGTTCGACGACGTGATGCACAAGTACGCCATGGCCCTGTGGCTCGTGGGCGAGGACGTGACCAAGGTGCACGCCGTGGTGCGCAAGGGCCGGCTCTTCTTCGAGGCTCCCATGGTGGCCCTGCTCGAGTACGGGCGGCCCGACCTGCTCGGGACCATGGAGGTGGCCCACGCGCCGGGCATGTTCATCGAGAGCGACTGGTTCGGGGCCGACGAGTTCTTCGAAGTGCAGGGCACCGACGGACTCATCTGGGTGACCCGCCTGTCCGGTCGCCTACACGACCTGGCGCCAGTGGTGGTGGTGAGCGGCAAGGAGCGCACCGAGATGCGCGACGTTGACGACCGCTACGAGACGAGCTTCGGGCGCTGCGCCGGGGCCTTCGTGGACGCCGTGCTCACCGGCTCACCCGTCGACATGGCGCCCGAGACGGCCCTCAAGAGCCTGCAGCTGGCCTTCGCCGTCTACCGCTCCTCCATGGAGGGGGCCCCGGTGGACCCGGCCACCATCGAGGACTCGGTGTCCCCGCCCTGGTGGCCCAAGACGCCCGACGAGCTCATGGCCGACGTCGTGGCCCTGGGCCTGCTCCCCCCCGACCTGTCGCCCGAGCTCGCCGCCTCCCTGCTCGAGCGCGGAGCGGGCGCCGACGGGCTGACCTAGAGCTCGCACACGGCGATGGTGGGAGCGTCGCGGCGGGCCTTGTCGGTCGCCGTCGGGAGATCGGCGAGCAGGCAGTAGGTGAGGTGGTCGGGGTCGAGGGAGAGGCCGGCGGCCTCGGAGTCGATCCGCTCGACGAGCGCCTTGGAAGCGAGCATCCGTGCACCGCCGGCGCAGGCTTCGATGCGCGCCGCCTCGTTGACCTCGTCGCCCAGCGCGTTCACCTCCGTCCGGCCACCCGTCGCTATCTGACCGACATAGAGCGTGGCGCCCCAGTGCAGCCCGAAACGCATCTCGAGGTCCGAGGCGGCCAACTCGGACCGGCGAGCCACCTCGGCCAGCGAGGCTCTGATCTGCCGGGCCGCTCTCACACAGGATGCCGCCGCTACCGCCTCTGATCCCGACGTCTCGGCCAGAAAGAAGCCGACGACGCCGTCACCGGCGTGCCGCCCGACGAGTCCGCCTGCCTCGATCACGCATCGGTCGGCTTGGCGGACGATCCGCCGGCACAACGTGAAGTAGCCCGCCGTCGAGAGACGACGCGACAGCGCCGCCGATGCCTCGAGGTCTCCGAAGAGCAGGGCTCCCGGGCGGCGACCCGGTCGGGCCACCTGGTCCATGCGTTGGAAGTGGTCGGGATCACCGATGCCGGCTATGCGCGTGAGGGTGGCCATGCCGGCGGCCGGCTTGTTGAGCGCAACCGTGCCCAGCACGGCACCGGCGCTGTCGCGCACACGCAGCATCGTCACCAGCGTGCGGATCTCGTGCCCGGCGGCGGTGTAGAGGCCCCGGAACGGGACGGTGATGGCTTCAGCATCCACGGGGACGAGCTCGTCGACGATGTCGCGCAGACGCGGGTCGACCAATTCCCGGAGCTCCTTACGTCCTCCGGGGGTGTCGGCCAAGGCGAGGCCGCCGAAGGTTTGGAGGTTCCGCCGGTTGATCTCGAGAGGCCATTGGCCCCCGCGCCACCCCATGCGCATGGCCACCGACTCCGGTCCGTAGACGTGTGCCCCGACCGGATAGGGGACGAGCTCCGACCACCCGCCGTACATCAGCCGGGCCTCGTCGGTAATGAAGGCGCACCGCCATCGGGCGTCGAAGATCTCCGCCCACTGCCCCGCCTCGTTCAGGGCCACCGCCATGGAACGAAGGATCGGGTTGTCGGGCAGCGGGCAGCTCGCCCCGGAGTGCACGGGCGGGATTCTACGGAGCCAAGGATCGAGGGAGGCGCCCGTCCTGTCGCCTGAGGCGGACTCAGGCGGCGATGTGGTCGTCGTCGAAGGGGCCCACCACCGACACGGTGCGGGCCTCGGCCGCCAACCTGGCGGCCAGCTGCCCCACGTCGTCGAGGGTGACGGCCTCCACCTTGTCGAGCAGCTCCTCGACGCTGAGCACCCGTCCGTGCAGCAACAAGCTGGAGCCGATGCGGCTCATGCGGGCGCCGGAGTCCTCGAGCGACAGCAGCGTCTCGGCCCGCAGGTGCCCCTTGGCCACGGCCAGCTCGCGCTCGGTCACCCCGTGGGCGCCCAAGTCGTCCAGCTGGGCGCGCACCAGGTCGAGCACTTCCGGGGCGTGCTCGGGGGCGGTGCCCACCCCCACGGTCAGAGCGCCCACCTCCTGGTAGTGCGTCCGCTCCGACCACACGGCGTAGGCCAGCCCCCGGCGCTCGCGGATCTCCTGGAACAGGCGGCTGGACATGCCACCCCCCAGCACGTGGTTGAGCACGGCCAGGGCCCAGCGCTCCTCGGCGTGGCGCCCCGGGCCACGCAGCCCCACCACCAGGTGTGCCTGCTCGGTGGGGCGGCGCGTCACCACCTTGGTCAGCGGCGGGCCGTCGGGCGGGGTACGGACAGGGGTCGAGCCCCCCGAACGCGAGGCGAAGCGGCGGTCGATCTCCTCGGCCAGGCGCTCGTGGTCCACGTCACCGGCCGCCGCCACCACCATGTTCCCGGTCCGGTAGTGCAGGTCGAAGAAGCGCCGGATCTCCGCCGAGTCGAGCTCGGACACGCTGGCGGGCACACCGAGCACCTCGCGGCCCAGGGGATGGGCACCGAACATGGCGCCCGAGCACTGCTCGGCGGCCAGGTCCGCCGGCTCGTCGGCATGCATGAGGATCTCGTCCAAGATGACCTGGCGCTCGGCCTCCACGTCGGCCGGGTCGAGCGCCGGGTCGGTCATGATCGCCCCCAGCACGTCGAGGCCCAGGCCCAGGTCCCCCGAGAGCAGGCGGATGTAGAAGGCCGTGTACTCCTTGGTGGTGAAGGCGTTCATGTCGCCACCCACCTCGTCGACGGCCTCGGCGATCTCCGCCGCCTTCCAGGTGGGGGTGCCCTTGAAGAGCAGGTGCTCGAGGAAGTGTGAGGCGCCGGCGCGTCGGTCCTCTTCGTCGCGCGAGCCGGTCC
>JBJKRZ010000268.1:0-5047 GCA_046704365.1 Acidimicrobiales bacterium
GGCGGGGAGCCGCCCGCCATGTCGCCACCGCCACCGGCTGCTCCCGTGCCCGGGGGCCCGCCCGGCCCCCTCGGCCACGAAGAGGGCAGGCCCAACCGCTTCATGGCCCCGGGCTCGCGGACACGGGTGGTGGGCATCTCCTCGGGCAAAGGCGGAGTGGGCAAGTCGTCGGTCACTGTCAACCTGGCCGTGGCCCTGGCCGCCAAAGGCCATGACGTGGGGCTGCTCGACGCCGACGTGTACGGCTTCTCGGTTCCCAAGATGATCGGCGTCGACCGCCCGCCAGCGGCCATCGACGAATTGCTGGTTCCGCCGGTGGTGCACGGGGTGCGGTGCTTGTCGATGGGCTACTTCGTGCCCGACGACCAGCCGGTCATCTGGCGCGGGCCCATGTTGCACAAGGCGCTCGAGCAGTTCCTGGTGGACGCCTATTGGGGCGAGCCCGACTTCCTCCTGATCGACATGCCGCCGGGGACCGGTGACGTGGCGCTGTCGCTGGGTCAGTACCTGCCGCGGACCGAGATCCTGGTGGTGACCACGCCGCAACCTGCCGCCCAGCGCGTGGCCCAGCGTTCGGCGTTCGCCGCCAAGCGCCTCAAGTTGCCGGTGCGCGGCGTCATCGAGAACCTCTCCTGGTTCACCGGCGACGACGGCAAGCACTACGAGCTGTTCGGAGCGGGAGGAGGCCAGGCGCTGGCCGACGACCTCGAGGTACCGCTTTTGGCTCGCATCCCCCTCGTCCCCTCCGTGCGGGAGGGTGCCGACGTCGGAGTGCCCGTCCGGGTCTCGGAACCCACCGGCGAAGCAGCTGCCGCCTTTGACGCCCTGGCCGATGCCGTGGCCGCCCTGGGACCGGCGCGCGTGTACCGGCGGGAGCTTACGGTCCGCTGACGAGCCGAGGCGTCTCCCGGTCAGAGGATGCGGTCGAAGGGGGCCACGGCGTCCACGCCACGCGGCAGGCGGCCGGTGTCCCAACCCAGCTCGCTCACGGCGTAGGCCATGGCGAAGCGGTCGGTCATGCCCGCCACGTAGCTGACGGCGGCCCGCCATGCCGCTTGCCCCCCGCCTGCGAGCCCGCCCGCTTCCTGGACGTCGGGGATGCGGTTGGGGTGGTCGGCGAAATGCTCGACCAGGGCCCGGAGCACGGCGATCACGGCTGCCGCCTGCGAGAGCGACGCCGGGCGCAGGTAGATGTGCTCGTAGTCCGTACGGCGGAAGGCGGCCAGGGCCTCGGCAGGCGCCTCGGCCATGCCCACCCGGCCCGTGGCGGACAGGGCGTCCACCACGGCGTCCACGAAGGCGCCCAGCTGGCCGGACCGACGCGTCCCTCCGAAGGCGCGGACCTCCTCGGGTAGCTGGGCAGGGGTGACGATGCCGGCCGACACGGCGTCCTCCCAGTCGTGGCACACGTAGGCGATGCGGTCGGCCCAGCTGACCACCTCGCCTTCGGGAGTGGAGGGGGCGGGGCGGGACCACGAATGGTTGCGGATGCCGTCGAGGGTCTCGGCGCACAGGTTGAGCCCCGACAGCGACACCTCGGCACCCCACACGGCGTGGTCGAAACCCTCGGGTAGGAACACCCCCAGCGCATCCTCGCAGGCGTGGCCCCCCGGCCCGTGCCCGCAGTCGTGGCCCAGGGCGATGGCCTCGGTGAGCGCCACGTTGAGCCGGCACGCCCGGGCGATGGACGTGGCGACCTGTGCCACCTCCAGGGCGTGGGTAAGGCGGGTTCGCTGGTGGTCGGCAGGGAAGATGAAGACCTGGGTCTTTCCGGCCAGCCGGCGGAAGGCGCTCGAGTGCAGGATCCGGTCCCGGTCACGCTCGAAGCACGTGCGCAGGCTGTCGGGCTCCTCGGGACGCTCCCGGTGCCCGGCGCCGTCGGCCCGGGTGGCGCCCGGGGCCAGCGCGTCGTCCTCGGCCCGTTCCCGCTCGAGCCTCCCCTGCGGCTCGAGCCCCTGGACGTCCACGATCGCCGAGGAGCCGGCGTGGGCGCTGCGCAGGGAGCCGGCGTCGTGGCCGGTCATGGTGGCTGCCCACCGGCGGCTGCGTTCCGTGGGCTCGGTGCTGGCACGACCGTCTCGCATGGCTCCTCCGGGGTCGTCATCCCCTGGAATGCCAGTGTGGCCCACGGCTGTATCGTCCGGGGTGGGCCGCCGCCGGGCGGGCCTGGGTCAGGTCTGAAGGAGGCGGCCGGTGGACGTACGTATCGGGATCGTCCAGAGCATCAAGGAGCTCGAGGTGGAGCTGGGCGACGACTCCGAACGCGACACGGTGATGGCCCAGATCGAGGAGTCGCTGTCCAGGCCCGAGGGCGTGCTGTGGCTCACTGACCGCCGGGGTCGCAGGGTCGCCGTGCCGGCGGCCAAGATCGCCTACGTCGAGGTGGGCGCGCCGGCCTCGGATCGCCGCGTCGGCTTCGGAGCGCCCTGAGCGCGCCGCCCGCCGCCCGTCCGGCCGCGATGGCCTCGCTCCTCGACCGCCGCCTGCTGTTCGTCACCGGCAAAGGAGGGGTGGGCAAGACCACCGTGGCGAGCGCGTTGGCCCTCTTCGCATCGGAGCACGGGCGCAAGACCCTCCTGTGCGAGGTGGACCCCAAGGGAGACGTCGCCTCATATCTCGAGACGGACGAGACGTCCTTCGCCGAGCGCGGCGTGCTGCCCGATCTCTTCGCCATGTCCATGGACACCGAGGCATCGCTACGCGAGTACCTGAAGCTCAACCTGCGCATTCCCGTGGTGGGGCGCATCGGGCCGCTGGCCCGGGCCTTCGATTTCGTGGCCACGGCCGCCCCGGGCGTGCGGGAGATCCTCACCGTCGGCAAGCTCTGCTACGAGGTCCGCGAACGCCATTACGACCTGGTGGTCGTGGACGCCGCCGCCACGGGCCACATCGTCGGCCAGCTGGCTGCGCCCCAGGCCATCAACGAGCTGGTGAAGGTGGGGTTGATCCGCTCGCAGACCGACTGGATGGTGGAGATCCTGTCCGACCAGACCCGCACCGGTCTCGTGATCGTCACCACACCTGAGGAGATGCCTGTCAACGAGACCATGGAGCTGGCAACCCGGGTGGAGAAGGAGACGAGCGTCAACCTCTCCTCGGTGGTGGTGAACCGAGTCCTGCCCGAGCTGTTCAGCCGCACCGAGGAGCTGACCTTCGAACAGCTGTGCCAAGCGGAGCCCGTCGCCGCTCTGGCCCGGGCAGTGCACGGTGACCCCGGGCCCGTCCTCGAGGCAGCTCGTCTGGCCGTCACCCTACGGCGCACGCGGGCCGGACACCTCGAGCGGCTGCGCAAAGGCCTCAATCCGTCGGTGCCCATGCTGTACCTGCCCTATCTGTTCACCCGCTACCACGGCTTGCGCACCATCCGGCAGGTGGCCCGCTCTCTCGGCGAGGAGATGGGGTTCTGATGCCGCCCTGGCGAGCCGCCCAGGAAGAAAGCGGTTCGATCGACGGGCTGCTCGCCAGTCGCGAGATCGTCGTGGCCTGTGGTCCGGGCGGGGTGGGCAAGACGACCACGGCGGCCGCTGCCGCCGCCATGGCGGCGGCGCGCATTGGTGGCAAGGTGCTGGTGCTCACCGTGGACCCCGCCAAGCGCCTGGCCAACGCCCTGGGCCTCAAGGGCATCGGCAACGTCGAACGGCGGGTGCCCGAGGAGGCCTTCACCGAGGCGGGTGTCAGGCCTGCCGGGGAGCTGTGGGCGGCCATGCTCGACACCAAGGAGTCCTGGGATTCGCTCATCCGGACCCATGCTCCCGACGCCCGCACCCGCGACGAGATCCTGGCCAACCCCCTGTACCGCAACATCTCGGGCAAGTTCGTGCAGAGCCACGACTACATAGCCATGGAACGGCTCTTCGAGATCCACTCCGAGGGTGACTACGACCTCATCGTCGTGGACACCCCACCCACGCGAAATGCCCTCGACTTCCTCGACGCCCCCGAGCGGATGGCCGATTTCTTCTCCAGCCGGCTCCTGCGCTGGCTCATCGTCCCCTATCGCTCGCGGCTGGTGAACTTCGCCAGCCGGCCCTTCTACCAGGTGGCAGACCGGGTCCTCGGCACCCAGTTCCTCGAGGACATAGCCCAGTTCTTCATCCTGTTCCAGACCATGTACGACGGCTTCGTGCAGCGGGCCCGGGCCGTCCAGCGGCTGCTCGCCAACCGCTGCACGTCCTTTGTGGTGGTGTCCACGCTCGAGGCGGTACCCCTTCGCGAGGCGGAGTTCTTCGCAGAGGAGCTCAACGCCCGGCGCCTGCACCTGGGGGCCATCGTGCTCAACAAGGTCCTCCCTGCCTATCTACGCGACCCTGAAGCAGTGGCAGTTGCCGAGCAGATGCGCGACGGCGCCGGCCCCCTCGCTTCCGAGCTCGCTTCGCTCCTCGATGGTGGCGAGGAGAACCAGCTTCGACGCGTGCTCCACGAGGTCGGCCAGAGCTACGTGGACTACCGGATCGTGGCCCAGCGTGAGGCAGAACAACGTGCCGAGCTGGAGGCAGTGCCCGAGACGTTGGTGAGCATCCCTTTCTTCGACACCGACGTCTACGACCTGGCGGGCCTCCTGCGCCTGGGTGCGCGCCTGTGGGGCGAGGAGCCTGTCCACGCCGACTGACCCAGGTGGGTGGCGTCGGCTATGGCTGGGCGCTCGTACCGAAGGCGCCGGAGATCTCGGCGCCGTAGGCGGCGGCCAGTTGGAGCACTTCTGCGACGTAACTCAACGAGTGGTTGTAGCTGTAGACGGCCAGGGCGACGTCTCCTCTCGCCGCGCCATCGGCGCACAGCATCCGGGCCGCGGCGTAGACGGCGTCCGTGGCGTCGTAGGGCGAGGGCGGGTCGGCGCCTCCCACGGGTATGGGTAGCGCGTACTGGGCGAACGTCGACGGCTCGAACTGCATGGGGCCTTCGGCGCCCGCCGCATTGGCGCCCGACCGTACCCCGGGAGCATTCGAAGTGCCGTTGTCCGACTCGACCGTGCCGATGGCGGCCAGCACGCTCCAACTCAGCTCCGGGCAGCCGGTAGTGGCCGCCTGCTCGTAGAGCGACAACATGG
>JBJKRZ010000269.1:0-5580 GCA_046704365.1 Acidimicrobiales bacterium
CCCCTGAGGCCACCGTCGCCGCCGAGGCGGCCACCGAGGCCACGGTGATCACCCGGCGCTTGCGCCGGTTACGGAGGGCTGCGGCCCGGCGTGCCCGCCGTCGGGCGTAGAGGTCGAGATCGGCAGCAGCCAGCAGGGCCAGGGCGTCGCCGTCCAGCGAGCCGGTCGCAGCCCCGTCGCCACGAGCAGCCCCGTCGCCGGCGTCCCGGGCGTCCCGTGCCGCCTCACCATCGCCGGCGAGGCGCAGGACCGAGGTGCTGGCCACGCCCCAGCTGAAGGCGGGACCCCCCATGTGCTCCGCCCTGGCCATGAGCGACCGAGCTCCTGCCACGTCCGTGAAGGGGGTCAGCACGACGAATTCGTCACCGCCGGTGCGATACAGGGTGTCGGCTTCGCGCAGCACCTTGCGCAAGGTGGCCACCAGCTCGTTCAAGGCAACGTCCCCGGCGGCATGGCCCTGGGTGTCGTTGATGGCCTTCAGGCCGTCGAGGTCCACGATGGCGAGCGTCAGCTCCAGATCCGAGCGCCGGGCGCTGGCCAGGGCGTGGCCGATCTCCTCCTCCAGGGCACGGCGGTTGGCGCACCCGGTGAGCGAGTCGATGCGGGCGGCACTGCGGAGATTGGCGGAAGCAGCGTCGACCGCTTCCATCATGACCTGGTCGATCACCAGGGCGACGGCCGGTGTGGAGACCGTCGTGCTCCCCGTGGACTCGCGGGGCGCCGCCATGACCGCCTCGCGCAGTTGGACCACGGCGGACAATGCCTCGACGGGAGCGGCAAAACCGGCGCCCCACGTCCTCGCCGCCCTCCCCAGTTCCGGCGTGCCGCCCCCGTGGCGCAGCGCGTTCGACAGAGCGCGCACCAAGAACAGGGCATCGGCCCCGGAACAGTGTCCGGCATGACCCTGGGCGCGACAACGCCGCTCCCATTCGCCGAGAAGACGGCGACGGCGGTCCGTTGGTCGTCCCGGAGCACCTCGGGACACTGGTTCTCCCTCCGCGCTGCCCCGCGTGGGGGCCCGACAGCAGTGCGTGCGGCAAAGGCCTCTCTACCCTCATTGGTAACGCAAACCACGGTGCCGGCCCAATCCCTTTTTGGCACAGTTCATCTTCCGTTGGGTGAACCTTGCGCTGCCGTGCCCTACCGGCTACGGACGGTATCGACGCGCTTCGGATAGCGTCACGCATCGTGCTCGAGGTGCCCGGCCCGGACGGTGACGGGCGGGGCGCCGGGCGTTGAGCGATGCGTGCCGTGCTCCAGCGGGTGACCTCGGCGTCGGTGCGCGTCGAGGAGGAGCTCGTGGGCGCCATCGGTCACGGGCTGTGCGTGCTCGTGGGCGTGGGGCGCGACGACGACGCCGGGGCCGCCCGGCGAATGGCCGAGAAGCTCTGGCACCTGCGCATCTTCGAGGACGACACCGGCAAGATGAACCGCTCCGCCGGGGAGCTGGGCCTGGCCACCCTCGTCGTGAGCCAATTCACCCTGTACGCCGACGCCACCCGGGGACGACGCCCTTCCTTCACCGGCGCCGCAGCGCCCGAGCAGGCCGAACCACTCGTCGAGGAGCTCGTCCGACGCCTGGAGGCCCAGGGCGCGACGGTGCAGACCGGCCGTTTCCGCGCCCACATGACGCTGAGCATCACCAACGACGGTCCGGTGACCATCGTGCTCGAGGCGTGATCTCCTCGCGCCGGCTCCTCGGGCTCGCAGAGGCCCCGGACCCCAGCCGGGAACCCTCCTGGGAGCGCTAGGAGCGCTCGTCGTCGATGGGCTCCTCGATGGCCTGCTCCCAGGCGTCGGCCTCGGGCACGTCGTCGCCCCGAGAAGGCCGGTGGAGCTCCTGCTCGGTGCGGACGACGGCGGCCTGCTCGAGCATGTCCGCCTCGGGCTTGTCCCCCACCGAGCCCACCGGCTCAACCTCGGGAGCCTCCTCGTCCACGGGGGGGTCCTGCTCGGCGCCGTCGTCGGGAACCAGTCGGTCGCTCACCGCCCCATCATTCCCCCGGTCCTCAGTCGCTGCACACCGTGCCGCTGGCGGGCAGGGTCCCGTCGAGGAGATAGGCCTGGACGATGGAGCGCACGCAGGGGCTGTAGTAGTAGGCCACGTGGTCGTTGCCCTGCCAGGTCACGAGCACGGCACGGGCCAGCTCGGATGCCACCGACTGGGCCCAGACGTGCGGCGTGGCAGGGTCCCCGCTGGAGCTCACGAGGAGGATGGGTGGCGCCCCCGCTGCCCGCACGGGCGCAGGGGTGCGGGTGGGCGGGGCGGGCCAGACGGCGCACTGGAGCAGGCCCCACACGAACATGGGGCCGAAGAACGGGGCCACGGCGCCAGCCCGGTCGGCCATGGGCGGGTAGGCCGACAGCTGGGTGGGCACGGGGTGGTCGAGGCAGGTGATCGCCTGTTCGGCATCGACCGAATTGGGCCCGTTCTCGGAGTCGTAGGCGTCGGTCATGGCCAGGATCCCCGTGCCGTCGCCGGCCGTGGCCTGGGCCAGAGCCGAGCCCAGGGTCGACCATCCCGAGGTGTTGTACAGGGCACTGAGCACAGCCGTGTACAGCTCCCCCACGCCGGCCTGTCGGCCCGGCCCGGCGGGGACAGGCGACGAGCGCAGACGCGATGCCAGCCCCAACAACGTCTGGAGAGGGTCGCCACCCTCGTGCCACGGGCACCCCGACGACGCGCACCAGCTGAAGAACTTCCCCAGCATGTTCTCGAATCCCACGGCTTGGTCGGTGACGAACTGCTCGGAGCTCAGCGCAGGGTCGATCACGCCGTCGAGGACCATGGCCCTCACGTGGGTGGGGAACATCTGGGCGTAGGTCAGGCCGAGAAGCGTGCCGTAGGAGTGCCCGACGAAGGTGAGCTTGCTCTCGCCCAAAGCGGCGCGGATCCTGTCGAGGTCCCGAGCGGCGTCCACGGTGCCCACATAGGGGAGCACGGAGCCGCTGGCCTTCTGGCAGGCCTCGGCATAGCTCTGGTCCTCGGTCAGGGCGGCCTGCTGTGCGGCAGCGGTCATGGGCACGGGATCGGGCAGCAGGCCCTGGGGGACGCTCGTGCCGCCCGTCTCCCCACAGGTGACCGGGGCACTGCGGTCGACGCCGCGGGGATCGAAGGAGACGATGTCGAAGTGCTCGAGCAGGCCCGGGGTGAGCACGGTCAGCTCGGTGGGCAGGTCGTCGATCCCCGATCCACCGGGACCGCCGGGGTTGATGACGAGGGCTCCGTAGTCGGCAGCAGGATCCTCAGCGACATGGCGTGCCAGGGCGATCTCGATGGTCGGCCCGTGGGGGCGGAAGTAGTTGAGGGGCACGGCGACCGAGCCGCACTGCAGGCCGTGTTGGCAGGCGCTCCACACCACAGGCGTGACCGGCGGCCCGGGCACGGTGGTCGTGGTGGTCGTCCCCGTGGTGCTCGTTGCGGTGGCGCCAGCGCCGGTGCCCTGGCCGCCCGAGGCACTCGGCCCGGTCCCCGCCAGCCCGGTGCAACCCGACAGCACCAGCCCTGCACCGAAGAGGAACCCGGTCCTGCGCATGCCCAGACTGTGGCACGCCACTGCTCGTTCTTCTCCGTCACCACCGCCTGCCGAACGGCAAGCGGTGCAATGGCGGTAAGACTCATAGGCGTGCCCGAGCTGCCCGAGGTCGAGGCCCTGGTGCGCTTTCTCGACGAGCGCAGCACGGGGGCGGAGGTGGAGTCGTGCCGCCTGGGCTCCATCTCGGCGCTCAAGACCTTCGACCCGCCGCTCGAGGCGCTCCAAGGCCGCACCGTGGCGAGCTGGAGCCGGCGGGGGAAGTACCTGCAGATGCGCACCGGACGAACCGGCGAGCGCGGCGCCCTCTGGCTCGTCGTCCACCTGGCCCGCGGCGGCTGGATCAGCTGGTGGGAAAGGCCCCCCACGGGAGCCGTGCGCCTCGGAGGACGCGGGCCCCTGGCCCTGCGCCTGGGCCTGGGACTGGGACTGGGAGCCGTGCGCGGGTTCGACGTGACCGAGATGGGCAGCGAGAAACGCCTGGCGCTGTGGGTGGTGCGGGAGCCTGCCGATGTGGAGGGCCTGGCCACCCTCGGACCCGAACCCCTCGATCCCGCCTTCGACCGCCGACGGCTGGGAGCACTGCTGGCCGGCGAGAAGGGGACGCTCAAGAACGCCCTTGCCCGCCAGTCGCTTGTGGCCGGGATCGGCAACGCCTACTCCGACGAGATCCTCCACGCCGCCCGGCTTTCGCCCTTCAAGCCGGCAGGCGCCTTGAGCGACGGGGAGCTCGAGCGCCTCTACCTCTCCCTGCGGGAAGTGCTGAGCGAGGCCGTGCAGCGAGCCGTGGGGCTCGGAGCCGGGGAGCTCAAGGGGGACAAGAAGCGGGCCATGCGGGTCCACGGACGCACCGGCGAGCGCTGCCCGGTGTGCGGCGACGTCGTCCGCCAGGTCTCTTTCGCCACCCGCTCGCTGCAGTACTGTGCCACGTGCCAGACGGGTGGCAAGCCCCTCGCCGACCGCCGCCTGTCCCGGCTGGTCAAATGACGTCCGAGCCCACCCACAGCACAGGAGCCGAGTTCAACCTGGGCGCCGTCAACGAGGCTGTGGCTGGGCGCGTCCCCGATCGCTGCTGCATCACCATGGGCGAACGGCGCCTCACCTTCGGCCAGCTCACCGAGCGCACGCGGCGCTTGGCCTCGTACCTCCACCGCCGTGGACTGGGCACCCACACCGAGCGCGCCGATCTGCAGCCGTGGGAGTCGGGCCAGGACCACCTCGGTCTCTACCTCTACAACGGCAACGAGTTCATCGAGGGCATGCTCGGCGCCTACAAGGCCCGGGTGGCGCCCTTCAACGTCAACTACCGTTACGTAGCCGAGGAGCTGCGCTACCTGCTCGCCGACGCCGGGGCCAGGGGCCTTCTCTACCACGGCGCCTTCGCCCCCGTGCTGGCCGCGGTGAGGGACGAGCTGCCGCAGCTCGAGCTCCTGCTGCAGGTGGCCGACCACTCGGGCAACCCGCTGCTGCCTGGCGCCGTGGACTACGAAGAGGCACTGGCGTCCGCACCCGCCGATCTGCCGCCCGTGACCGTCTCCCCCGAGGACCTCTACATCCTCTACACGGGGGGCACCACCGGCATGCCCAAAGGCGTGCTGTGGCGCCAGCACGACATCTTCCGGGCCGCCATGGGCGGTCGGGCCTACGGCAGCTGGGAGCTCGTCGAGGACTACGACGCCCTCCTTGCCAAGGTCCTTCCCACCGACGGCGTGCGCGTGCTCGACCTCCCGCCGCTCATGCACGGTGCGGCCCAATGGGCCGCCTTCTACTACATGACCATGGGCGCCACCGTGGTGTTCCCCTCCGACACGACGCGCATCGACCCCGTCGACGTGTGGCGCACCGTCGAACGCGAGCGGGTCGTGGGCCTGACGGTGGTGGGCGACGCCATGGCCCGGCCCCTGGTGGAGGAGCTGGAGCGCGGGCACTACGACACCAGCTCCGTCATGGCCTTCGGCAGCGGCGGCGCCATCATGAGCGAGGGCATGAAGGAACGTCTCCTGGCCATGATCCCCAACCTCCTCATAACCGATGTGGCCGGCGCAAC
>JBJKRZ010000270.1:0-4011 GCA_046704365.1 Acidimicrobiales bacterium
CGCCAGCCGCCCCGGACGCGCCATCCGCCCCGGACGCGCCATCCGCCAGGGCGCCGGTGGCCTGGAACCGAGCTGAGAAGACCAGGGCGCGTCGAGCGTCGATGACGGGGACGAGAAGAGGGCTCCCGACTCCGCCCCCGGCTCGTCCCGAGGACGTCGCTCCGGCCGCCCCGGTCGCCTCGGTCGCTCCGGCCGCCCCGGTCGCCTCGGCGTCGCTTCCGGCTGCCGCCACCAGGGACGCAACTCCTGTGGCCAGCAGCTCCAGGCTTCCCAAGGCCACAACAGGGACCGAGAGCCCGAAGCCCAGGGCCTTGGCCATGGCCACGCCCACCCGTAGGCCGGTGAACAGCCCGGGGCCCACGTCCACCGCCACGGCATCCACCTCCGACAGCGTTCTCTGAGCCCGGGCGCACACGAATTCGACAGCAGGGGCCAGGCTCTCGCCGTGACGCCGACCACTCACCTCCGCTCTGGCCAGCACACCTCCTTCGTCTGCCAGGGCGGCCCCGGCCAGTTCTGTGGCCGTCTCGAGGGCGAGGACCAGCACCGTCAGGGCCTCTCGCCGGCGGCGAGGCGCCGGCGCAGCTCGTCGACGTCGGCTCGCCGGCCGTCTGGGAAGCCGAGCCGTAGGCGACGCACCTCGGGGCGCGATTCGTCGACCCCGAGCTCGACCACCAGGGCGCCGGCGCGCAGCCTGGCGTCGGCCGCCTCACCCCACTCGACGACGGCAGCGGCCTCCTCCTCCACCAACTCGGCCAGCGCCAGCTCTGCCAGCTCGGCGGTGCGCTCCAGCCGGTAGAGGTCGGCGTGGAGCAGGACGCGTAGTTCGGTTGGGTTCTCGACGCTTCCCGGCGGCGCACAGCTATAGGGACGAACCAGGATGAAAGTGGGGCTCGTCACCGGCTCCCCCACCCCGAGAGCGCTGGCCACGCCCTGCACGAGGGTGGTCTTGCCGGCTCCCAGCTCCCCGGTGAGCAGCACCACGTCGCCCGGGCGCAGGACCCCGGCCAGGGCGGCGCCCGCCCGGCGCGTCTCAGCAGCCGAAGACGTCGTCGTCTCCACCAACGTGGTGGAGTCGGCCGGGGCGGTGCTCATGGCCCACCCTGTTCGAGCCAACGCTTGGCCCGGACGAAGTCAGCACGCATTTCCGCCACCACTTCGGCTCCGCCGCGCAGTGCGGCGGCGGGATGGTAGGTGGGGACGAGGTGGCCGTTGCGGAAGGGATACGCCTTGCCGCGCAAGCGGCGGATGCCCTCGGAGGTCTGCATGAGCAGGCGGGTAGCGAAATTGCCCAGGGTCACCACAACCAAGGGGTCGATGAGCTCGAGCTTGGCTTCGAGGTGGGGTCGGCAGGCATCGATCTCCACGGGCAAGGGATCACGGTTCCCAGGCGGCCGGCACATGACGACGTTGGCCACGAAGCACTGGGTGCGGTCGATGCCGATTTCCTGGCGCATGAGCGTGTCGAGCAACTTGCCCGAGCGGCCCACGAACGGCTCGCCCTGGAGGTCCTCCTGGCGGCCGGGCCCCTCGCCCACGAACATCAGCTGCGCCTCGGGGTTACCCACACCGAAGACGACCTGAGTGCGGCCCGCTGCCAACGGGCAACGGGTGCAGCCAAGGGCCTCGCTGCGTAACTGCTCGAGCGTGGGCGCCACAGCCGCATCGTAGGAGCCGGCTTCTGGCCCGCCGGATGCCCGTGCGGGTGGCCGTCCCGTTGTCCCACCATCAACTTCCACCCCACCTGCCTCACCTATCTCATATGTTTCCAACCCTTTCCATAGGTAACTGTTACAGGGGTCCGCCATCATGGGCCCGTGGAACGAGACGGTGCCGTGGCAGAGCTGAAGCGGGCGCTGCACCTCCTGCGCCGGCACGTCACGTCCATCGAGCCCGCCACCGTCACGACCGACGACGCCGCCACCATGGTCGAGCTGTACGCCGCCATCGAACACCAGGCCGCCGCCGGCAAGCTCCTGTTCGCTTCTCGTGCAGCAGAGGGCACCCGGTGGGCGAAGGGCGGTCACCGCAACCCGGCGGAGTGGCTGGCCCGGGTGAACGGCGGCAGCGTGGGTGAGGCGATCGGCCAGTTGGACACAGCCCTGCGGCTCGACGCGCTACCGGCCACGGCTGACGCCGTCCGCCGGGGCGAGATCTCGCCTTCGCAGACCAAGGAGATCGCCTCGGCGGCCGCCGCCAATCCGACGGCCGAGGCAAAACTGCTCTCGTCGGCAGCCCGCGACTCCTTCCGTCAGCTCAAGCACCACGCCCGGCGAGCCCGAGCAGCCGCCGCCTCACAGCGCTCCCTGGCCGAGCGGGAAGAGCGCATACGCAGGGGGCGCTACGTACGCTCCTGGAGCGACGAAGAGGGAGCCGTTCGAATCGACGCCCGCTTGACGGCAGATTCGGGAGCGCTCGTGCTCTCCGCTCTCGATTCGGAGGCCACCGGCCTCTTCGAGGCGGCGCGCGATGCCGGGATCCAAGAGCCGTCCGCCGCCTATCTAGCCGATGCACTGGTGAACCTGGTCACCAGGCAGGGTCCCGAGACGGGCTCGTCCAGGCCGCCGGCGACGGTCCATCTTCGGATCGACCTGGCCGCCCTCCGACGCGGGTCGCTGGAGGGCGGCGAGGTGTGTGAAATCCCCGGTGTAGGCCCGGTCTCGATCGCCACCGCCCACAACATGGTGGGTGACAGCATCCTCAAGGCCTTCGTCACAGATGGAGTCGACGTCCATTCGGTCGTGCACATCGGGCGCAGCATTCCGGCCCACGTCCGCAGCGCTCTGGAGGAGCGCGACCCGACCTGCGTGGCGCCGGGCTGCGGGATCGCCCAGGGGCTCGAGATCGATCACTGGCAAACCCCATTCGCTGAGAGCGGGCCCTCCGAACTGTGGAATCTGGCCCGACTGTGCACCTTCCATCACCGCTTGAAGACGCACGGTGGTCATGAGCTGCTGGGCGGTCCTGGCAGGTGGGAATTCCGGAAGGCCACACCAAAGACAGCCGACGCTGACGGGCGCGCGATGCTGAACGGTGACGGGCGCGTCACGCCCGAGGGAACCAAGCTCGCGACACGGAACAGACGTCGACGAGCCCCGCCCCGTGCCAGCGCCGACTGAGGCGCGCCGTGGCGCGTGGGACGCTGTTCAGCCGACCTTGGCGCAGAACTCGTCGAGCAGACGGGAGAATTCCCGACGGCGCTCGAGCATGGGCATGTGACCGCAGCGCGGCAGCTCGACCAGCTGTCCGTGTGGCAACCGATGGGCGATGCGCCGGGCGTAGCGGGGCGGGCTCAACCGGTCGTGGGTGCCCACCACCACAAGGACGGGCAGGTCCACATCGCCGAGGCCCGCTGAAAGATCCAACCCCGCCATCATGAGCAGGAGCTGCGACAGGGTCCCCGGGGGCGTCGCCGCTTGGATCCTCTCGGCGAAGCGCACCTGGGCAGGCACGGCCTCGGGCCCGAACCCCAGGCGGACGAGCCACCAACGCAGGTCCTGGGCCGGTGCCGCCCAGGTCCCGGCCCCTTCGGCCACAAGGGCGAGCTTCGACCACGCTCCGGCCCCGCTGGATGTGAGGGCCCGCCACCCGGGCACCTTCACGAAGGGACCGGCGACGCTGTCGACGATGGCCACTCCCGAAAAGCGCTCCCGGTGTGCAGGCTCCGACAGGTGTTGGGCCACCTGCAGCGCCACCACGCCCCCCATCGAGTGACCGACCAGGAGGCATCCTCCCAAGTCGAGCTCTTCCACCACGCGATGCACGTCGTCGGCCATGGTGGCGATGTCGATGGGCAGCCCGCCGGCAGTAGACGACCCGTGCCCGCGCAGGTCGACTGCCACGACCCGGTGTCGGTCGGCCAGGTCGGTCAGCTGGTGCACCCAGATCTGGCTCGACAAGAGCATCCCGTGCAGCAGCAACAGGGCCGGCCCCTTGCCGCGCTCGACGACGTGCAGACGCGCACCGTCGCCGGTGGCGATCTCGTGGTGCACGACGTCGTCGGGCACCACG
>JBJKRZ010000271.1:0-7347 GCA_046704365.1 Acidimicrobiales bacterium
GACCGCCGCTCGGAGCGGCGGCGGTCGCCTCCCCCGCCGTCGAGCGCTTCCGGGCTCCAGCGGCCCCCGTTCGGGTGGCCGGGGGGCGCTGGCGCGACGACGTGCGGGCCGTGCAGGTGGTGTGGCGACGCGAGCTCATCCGCTTCGGGCGCAACCGGCTTCGCATCGTCACGTCCCTGGTACAGCCCGTGCTCTTCCTCTTCGTCCTGGGCACCGGCCTGTCCTCGCTGGTGGCTCGGGGGGTACCCACCTCGGGTGGCGTGAGCTTCCGCACCTTCATGTTCCCCGGGGTGGTGGCCATGACGGTGCTCTTCACCGCCATCTTCTCCGCCGTCTCCATCGTGTGGGACCGGGAGTTCGGGTTCCTGCGCGAGATGCTGGTGGCACCCGTCCGCCGGGGCGCCCTGGTAGCGGGCAAGTGCGCCGGCGGCGCCACCGTCGCCACCCTGCAGGCACTCATCATGCTGGCCCTCGCCGGCCTGGTGGACGTGCCCTATTCCCCCGTGCTGCTCTTCACGCTGGCCGGGGAGATGCTCCTCGCCGCTGTCACCATCACCGCCCTGGGTACGGCTCTGGCTTCGCGGATGGCACAGGTCGAGTCGTTCCAGGTCGTCATGCAGTTCGTGGTCCTGCCCCTCTTCTTCCTCTCCGGCGCGCTGTTCCCCGTACAAGGCCTGCCCTCGTGGTTGAACGTCCTCACCCGCCTCGACCCCCTCGCCTACATCGTCGACCCCATGCGCCGCGCCGTCTTCGCCCACGTCCACACCACCCCGGCGCTGGCCAGGACCTTCGGGGCCTCCATGACCTGGGGCTCGTGGCACCTGCCGGTGGCGCTCGAGCTCGGCATCGCCGCCGCCTTCGGCGCCCTCATGCTCAGCCTGGCCGTGGCCGCATTCTCCCGGGCCGAGTGAGCCATGGCCGGCGCCCGTCCCCTCGTGGCCGTCACCTTCGCCCCCGTGAACGACGGCCTCACTCGGATAGTGGGGAACGACGTGGAGCTGCGCAGCACCGCCGGGGCGGACGAGGACGAGCGACGCCGCGTCCTCGATGGCGCCGAGGTGCTCTTGAGCTGGCACCTCGGCCGTGAGCTCCGTCCGGGGGAGGGGCCCCCACTGCCGGCACGCTTCGTGCAGCTCGTCTCCGCCGGCGCCGACCACTTGCCCTTCGACCAGCTGCCTCGCCGGGCGCTGGTGGCCAGCAACGTGGGCGCCTACGCCGAGCCCATGGCCGAGCACGTGCTCGCCATGGCTCTGGCACTGCTCAAAAATCTCCCTGAGAACCATGCCAAGCTCGCCTCGGGCGTCTGGGACCAGTCCCTCACCCGCTGGCTCAGGGGCTCGGTGTGCGCCGTGATCGGCTTCGGCGGCATCGGGCAGGCGACGGCTCGGCGCATGAGGGCTCTGGGCGCCAGGATCCACGCCATCAACACCACCGGGAGGACCGAGGAGCCCGTGGAATTCGTGGGCACCTTGGACGACCTCGACGCTGTGCTGGCGGCGGCCGACGTGGTGGTGCTCTCGCTGCCCCTCACGCTCCGGACGACCGGGCTCGTCTCCAGCCGTGAGCTCGCCGTCATGAAGGACGACGCCGTGCTCGTGAACGTGGGCCGAGGGGCGCTGGTCGACGAGGGAGCTCTCTACGAGCACCTGCGCCGCAATCCCCACTTCTCGGCGGGCATCGACACCTGGTGGGACGAGCCCTCCCATGACGGGCACTTCGAGGTCTCGCTGCCCTTCTTCGAGCTGCCCAACTTCCTCGGGTCGCCGCACAACTCGGGCCTGGCCCCGGGCGTCCTCGAGGAAGCCATCGCCGCCGCGTCGGCCAACATCGGACGATTCCTTCGGGGCGAGCCGGTGCTCGGGGTGGTCCGCCCCGAGGACTACGTGGGAAGTAGCGAGGTGGGAAGTGGCGAGCATCGGTGACTCGGCGCCCTGTCGAGGGTAGTGTCGAACGCGGGTCTGCGGCACCGATGGCGTGACGCGGCCGGAGAACCAGCATCGATGCAGGCGTGCTTCTCATGACATCGACGGGCGGTGCCAAGCGGTCGGCGGCCACACCCGGGCCCGGGGTCCCGCTGCGCAGCGTCCACATGGACGCCTTGCCCGTCGGGCTCGTGCTCAGCGTCGACGAGTACCTGACCAACCTCAGCCAGGAGCTGGGCATGATCGGCCTCGACCGCCGCCCCGTCGCCGGCGGTCCCGGGACGGCCGAGGCGCTGCAAGTGGTGGACGACGTGCTGTCGACCTGGGCCGGCCTGCGCAACGAGGTTCGGCGCTTGGCGGAAGGGGCGTACGACCGGGGCCAGCCCACCTTCACCCTCGACCTCGACATGCCCCTCGAGGCGGGCGGCGCCTCTGTGGCACTGGCCGAGGCGCTCCGGGAGGTGACGCTGTTCTCAGCCGAGGGACGGATCCTGCTCCCGCCCCTGCCGACGGAGGCGGCTGAGTTCTTCTTCTCCTTCTTGGCCGAGGTGGACCGCCAGCTGGAGGGCAGAGCGCCCAGTGGTGAGCCTGGTCGGCGCGCCACCGGCCAGGCAGTCCAACTCGGGGGCCGCCGGGCCGAGCACCTGAGCAAAGGGCCGGCGACGGCCGGCGCCGAGGACGGCGAACGGCGATGGGCCAGCAGGACCTTCGCCCGAGACAGCCGCAGCGCCACCGAGGCCCGGCGTTTCGTCGTGGGCACGCTTCGCTCCTGGGGCCTCGAGCAGGTGGCGCAGCGGGCGGAGCTACCGGCCGGGGAGCTGTTGGCCAACGCCCTGTTGCACAGCTCCGACGACATCGCCGTCGACGTGGAGGCAGGGCCCGACACCGTGATGGTCGAGGTGCACGACTGCTCCCCGTTGTCCCCGGGGGTTCGGCGGCGGGGCAACGAGGCCGACTCGGGACGGGGGCTGCTCATCGTCGACGCCCTCGTCGACCGCTGGGGATACGACGCCAACAGCCGGCTGGCCAAAAGGGTGTGGTTCGAGCTCTCGCGCACCTCCTGACGCCCTTCCGGCCCGCCTCGTAACCCGCCCGCCTGGCTCCCTCTGCCGGCACAATTCTCCGCCCCGTCGAGCACGAGCGAGGCTTCGATTGTGGCCGGCGCTGTCAAGGGGATGCCGGGTCCCGCCGATGTCGGGGGACATGTCCCGCATACGGCGGTTGGGGCCTCTCATCCTGAGCGTCGCCCTGGTGGGGGCGACGGGTGCCCTCGGGCTGGGCCTCACGGCGCACGCCAACACCAAGGCCGAGAGCCTCCTCGTCCACGACCGGACCACCGAGCAGCGCACGCTGGCGGGCCTGGGCAAGCAGTACGTCCTCTTCAGCTTGAAAGAGGGCCTCGACTTCGCCTCCAGTGGCACCTGGCAGCTCAGCGCCGGCAGCACCGCCGACCGGGCGCGCCTCGAGACCTTCGTGAAGCACGCCACCTTCTTGAACTACGGCGCCGCCGTCGTCTCCCTGAGCGGCCAGGTCCTCGACTCCTTCTCGGCGGGGACAGCGCTCCCACCCCTCTCCGATTCCGGCTACGGCCCCATGGTGCGCGACCTCGAGGCCGGCCGCCCCGACGTGTCGTCGGTCATGAAGTCGGGTTCGGTGCCGGTGGTGGCCATGGGGGTCCCCATCGACGTGGCCGGACAGACCAAGGCGGTCTTCGTCGGGTACATGGACCCGGCGCGCTCCTCGCTCGAGAGCTACGTCGAGGAGTTGCGCTACGGCAAGACGGGTCACGGGTACGTGGTCGACTCCGCCGGCACCGTGGTGGCCGGCCCCAACCCGGGCTCGATCGGCACGAGCGTCGGCCAGCCCAGGGCCGTGGCGGCGCTGGCCAAGAGCCGAGGCGGCGCCTACGAAGACGCCAAGCGGGGCACCGAGGTGAGCTACGCCCCCCTGGGGGTGGGCGGTTGGGCCGGCGTGACGGTGCAGAGCGCCTCGGAGTTCTTCGGCCCCATTCGCTCGAGCGACCTGCACATCGGTCTCGCCCTTCTCGGGATGCTGGCACTGGCCTCGGCCGTCATCATCGTCCTCGGCTACCGCCAGGAGGCGTCCCGCCGGCGCTTCCAGGAGCTGCTCGCCCACCAGGCATACCACGACGGGCTCACCGGATTGGCCAACCGCTCGCTGCTGCACAACCGCCTCGAGGGGGCAGTGGCACGGGCACGCCGCCAGCACCACGGCGTCGCCCTGCTCTATCTCGACCTCGACGGCTTCAAGCCGGTGAACGACAAGCGCGGGCACGAAGTGGGCGACGAGCTGCTCGTGACCGTGGCCGGCCGCCTCGTCCACTCGGTGCGGGGGGAGGACACGGTGGCCCGCGTGGGCGGAGACGAGTTCGCCGTCATCATGGAGGACATCGACGACCCACTGTCCGCCCGCCAGGCTGCCGAGCGCATCGTGGCCGAACTGCGCAAGCCCGTCACCGTCAGGGGACGCGAGGTCGTGATCGGGGCGAGCGTGGGAGTGGCCTTCAGCCCGCACGGCGCCGACGACGGTGACACCATGCTCCACAACGCAGATCTGGCCATGTACCGGGCCAAGGATGCCGGCAAGAGCGGCTACGTCTTCGCCGACCAGCCCGTCAGTGCCGGGCGCTGAGGTGACCGGTCTTCAGCGGCCCTCGTAGACGACGGCCCGCCACTGGCCGGTGAGAGCCACGACGCTCAAGGCGGCTCCTGCCCGCAGCAACCAGTGCAGCTGCTCAGCGCGCCCGGTCCCTGGCGGCGTGCGCACCACGAGCCCGCGCCGGGGGTGGTCCTGGGCGCAGCTCCAGCCTTGGGGCAAGGGGATGTCCATCGTCGCCAGCCTGGCCAGGGCCCGGGGCCCGGTGGCGTGCTGGAGGCCCAAGGAGTCGGGCTCCTCGCCCCCGCGCCCCATGTGTCCTGCCACCCACGTGCACACGGGCACGTCGTAGATGGCCGACGAGAAGACGAGACCCAAGGGAGTGGGGGGTTCGGGGGCGTCCTCTTCGTGGATACCCGGCTGCAGGTTGATCCAGCCACGATGGGCGCCGCCCAGACGCTCCATGTACGACAGCACGACACCGGGGTCCTCGGGGCCGAACTCGAACTCGTCCGTCGGGCGAGGCACCCGGGCGCTCAGGATCCGGTGCCGAGGGCGTCCCCGTCGAGACGGTCCACGGAGGCGAACTGCTCCACGGGCAAGCGGCGCAGGCGCGTGATGCGCTGCGCCGGCCGCCCCAGCGCCACGACAGCGGCCACGGCGTACTCGGCGGGTGCGCCGACGAGACGCCTGAGCTCGGCCTCCACCTCGGCCCCGCACGTCATCGTGGTGATGACGCCGCCCAGCCCTTCGTCACGGGCAGCGAGGAGCAGGCTCCACACGAAGGGGTACACCGAGGCACCGCCCACCAGGGTGTAGCGGTCGAGGTCGCGGTCCACAGCGGCCAGGCGCCGCAGGTCGGCCAGCACCACCAGCAGCACCGGCACGCGGTCGAGGTGCTCGGCGAAGCCTCCGGGGCCCCGGGCGGCTGCTTCCGCCACCGCCGGAGCCGAGGCCAGCGCCTCCTGCTCGGCCGGGCTGTCGGTCACCGGGGCCCACGGCGTGAGTCCGGCTGCGGTCATGGCCAGGTAGGGGTACCAGCCGCGCAGGTACAAGTCGCGCAGACGCGACCTGAGCTCCGGGTCCCGCACCAGAACCACTCGCCACGCCTGGCGGTTGCCGCCGTTGGGGGCGAAGCGGGCCGTGTCGAGCAGGCGGCGCACGACGTCGTCGGCCACAGGCTCGTCGCTGAACTCACGCACGGCACCGGTGGTGCGCAGGGCCTCTCTGAGCTCCACGGCGCTCGAAGCTACCCGGTGTGGGACAAAGCCGGCGCCAGGCGCCCGATCTCGCCGCCCGCCAGGCAAGCACCTGCTCGGCCCGAAGAGCCGGTGTCAGGTGGGGTGGGGAGCCGAGCCCACCTTGGCCACCAGCTCGACGAGCCGCGAGGCGTAGCCCCACTCGTTGTCGTACCAGCCGAGCACCTTGACCACGCTGTCCGACACCATGGTCATCGCCGCGTCGAACACGCACGAAGCGCTCGAGCCGATCACGTCGGTGGACACGAGCGGTTCCTGGCTGTACTCGAGACGGCCTACCAGTGGTCCCTCCACGCTGGCCGCTTCGAAGAGGCCCCGCACCTCCTCCGCCGAGGTCGTACAACCCACTTCGACGACGAGGTCGGTGACGGAGCCGTCGGCCACGGGCACACGCAGGGCGATGCCGTCGAGCCTGCCGGACAAGTGAGGCAGGACCAGGCCCGTCGCTCGGGCGGCACCGGTGGTGGTGGGCACGATGTTGAGGGCGGCGGCACGGGCGCGCCGGGGGTCCTTGTGCAGCGAGTCCACGAGCCGCTGGTCGCCGGTGTAGGCGTGCACGGTGGTCATGAAGCCGCGCTCGATCCCCAAGGCGTCGTCGAGCACTTTGGCCATGGGAGCCAGGCAATTCGTGGTGCACGAGGCGTTGGACACGACGAGGTGCGCCCCGGGGTCGAAGGTCTCGTCGTTCACGCCCATGACGAAAGTGGCGTCCGCGTCGGCGCAGGGAGCCGAGACGACCACCCTCGGCGCCCCGGCGTCGAGGTGGCCGGCCGCCTTGGCTCGCGTGGTGTAGCGCCCCGTGGCCTCCACCACGACGTCCACCTGAAGGTCCTTCCAGGGAAGGGCCTTCAGGTCGGGCTCGGCCAGCACCTTGAGCTTCCGACCGTCGAGCACGAGCAGGTCGCCCACCACCGAGACATGGCCAGGGAAGCGTCCGTACACCGAGTCGCGCTCGAACAGCCGGGCCAGGGCCTCGGGCGGTCCCAGGTCGTTGACCGCCACCACGTCCAGGCCGAGATCGCCGGCAATGGCGATGCGCAGGAAGCTGCGTCCCATGCGGCCGAAGCCGTTCACAGCGACACGGATGGTCATGCACCCACCCTGCGCGCCCCGCCCGGTGGTGGCTAGGGCCGATCGGCCCGCCGCAGGGCCCCTCAGGGCGTGGTGGCCTCGGCGGGCCAGAGCTCCTCGAGCTCACGGCCCTTGGTCTCGGGCAGCGCGAAGAAGAGCCCCGAGGCCACGACGATGGGCAAGAAGGTCACCGCCCCTCCCACGGCGAAGCGGTTGCCCACGTCGGCCACCGCCCCGAACACGACGAGGCCCACGATGGCCCCCACCACGCCGGCGGCGACGTACCACCCCGCCACCGAGGCACGCACCGAGGTGGGGAACAGCTCGTTGGCCAGGGCGCCCGCCGCCGGGGCGAAGCATCCTCCCGACAGGGCGGCCAGCTCGTAGCCTCCGTAGAGCCCCAGGTGCGAACCGCTGTAGGCGATCACCGCCGCCACGGCCAAGCCGGCCGTGGCGGCGGCCCCCGTCACCCGTCGCCC
>JBJKRZ010000272.1:0-3615 GCA_046704365.1 Acidimicrobiales bacterium
TCGACGCCCCGCTCAGCCCGCGGCCTCTCGACCGCGAACCGGGGCCTGCTACCGGGCTCTCCGGCGATTACCCGGACGGGACTTGCACCCGCTGGTCTGGTCCAGTTTCCAGGACGCAACATGGCCGAACGCTACCGCCACGCCCGTCGCCTCCGCCTCTGGCCCCTGGAGAGGTGTGAGGGACCGGGCACCACAAGGTGACCCGGCCCCTCGGACCCCGGCGAGATGGGAAAGTCAGTCCAGGGAGACGGGCGCGTCCCCGGAGCCCCCGCCGACGCCCGCCGCCACGCCGACGGGCTGCGGGGCGTGGCGCTCGGCCAGCAGGGCGCGGACACGTTCGTTGATGTCGATCACGAGCTCGGGCGTCTCCCGCAGGAACTCCTTGGCCTTCTCCCGGCCCTGGCCGAGCTGCTCACCCTCGTAGGTGAACCAGGCACCGGACTTCTTCACCAGGCCCAGCTCCACGGCCACGTCGAGGAGCGAGCCCTCGCGGCTGATGCCCTTGCCGTACTCGATGTCGAACTCCGCCTGGCGGAACGGCGGTGCGCACTTGTTCTTGACCACCTTCACCCGGGTGCGGCTGCCCACGACCTCGGCACCGTCCTTGATGGCCTCGATGCGCCGGATGTCGAGACGGACCGACGAATAGAACTTGAGGGCGCGCCCGCCAGGGGTCACCTCAGGTGAGCCGTACAACACGCCGATCTTCTCCCGGAGCTGGTTGATGAAGACGGCGATCGTGCTCGACTTCGACAACGTCGCCGTCAACTTCCGCAATGCCTGGGACATGAGCCGCGCCTGCAGGCCGACGTGGCTGTCGCCCATCTCGCCCTCGATCTCCGCCCGCGGGGTCAGGGCCGCCACCGAGTCGATGACGATGACGTCGAGGGCGCCGGAGCGGATGAGCATGTCGGCGATCTCGAGCGCCTGCTCCCCGGTGTCGGGCTGGGAGATGAGCAGGTCGTCGGTGTTCACCCCGATGGCCCCCGCGTACACCGGGTCCATGGCGTGCTCGGCGTCGATGTAGGCGCAGATGCCGCCGTTGCGCTGCGCCTCGGCCACCACGTGCATGGCCAGGGTCGACTTGCCGCTCGACTCCGGCCCGTAGATCTCCACGATGCGGCCCCGGGGGAGGCCGCCGATGCCGAGGGCCATGTCGAGGGCCATGGCGCCGGTGGAGACGGCTTCGATACCCATGTCGAGGTTCTCGCCCATCCGCATGACCGAGCCCTTGCCGAATTGCTTCTCGATCTGGCTCAGGGCCATGTCGAGCGCCTTGTCACGTTCCATGTCGTCGCTTGCCTCTCTGCTCTCGTGTCTTTCGGTTCGGTCGCTCCGATCGGCACGGACCATACGGAGGGGGTGTAACCCTGCCCCTGACGGCGGCCCGACTCACGTCACTGTAGTTCACGAACAGGTGTTCGCAGTGGACCGCTCCAGGCCACTCCACAGGCCGGCGCCACGGAGCCGCCGGCCGGCGAAAGGAGCCCCCCTGACCAGGGACAGAGCAGCTCGCGGCCCCGAGCGCTCCAGGCGCCCGGCGCGACACCCGGCAGTCTCCTCAGCCCACCAGCGGCACCCGGTGCAGCGCCTCGTAGCGGGAGCCGTCGGGACCGAGCGCCGAGGAGTAGAGGACGATCTCGCCCACCGGCCAGCGGGCCACCACCGGGGGACCGGCCAGGACGGCCGGCCCCTTCGCTCGCGCTCTGGTCCGGGCCACGGTCAGATGGCCCCGGAACGAGTGCTCGGGCGCCTCCCCCCAACCGGCGGTGGCCGAGGCCACGGCCGACGACAGCTCCTCGAGCCCCTCCACCGGCACCTGGAGGACCTGGCGCCCGGGGAACCAGGCCAGCGCCGGGCCCATCACCGCCTCCAGCGGCACGCCGCCGCCCTCGGCCAGCAGACGCGGGACAGCGTCGAGCGCGCCGACAAGACCACCGGGCCCTTCGAGCTCCTCCTCCCCGACCTGGCCCAGGAAGCGCACGGTCACGTGCCACTGCTCGGGCGTCGTCCAGCGCACGGCGCGCAGCGCGGGGCGCTCGAGGCGAGCCAGCGCCGCGGTCGCCTCAGCGGCGAGGTCCACGGCCACGAACAGGCGCACAGCGAAGTGTGGCGCGTCGCCGCGCCGGGCGCTCAGGAGGAGGCGTGACGACCCAGGAAGGGGCCCACCGCCGCCAACCAGCGACCAGGGCATTCGAAGTACGGCGAATGGCCGGCCCCGGCGATGACCTCCAACTCCGACCCCGCGACGAGGTCGGCGATGTGCGACATGGCGGCGGGCGGGCACAACACGTCCTCTTCGCCCACGACGAGGAGCGCGGGCAGCCTCAGCGCTGCCACCTGCTCCACCGGGGCGCGCATGGCGGCGAGCATTCCGAAGACCTCGGCGTCCTCGGGCTTGTCCCCCATGCTGGAGATCTGCCAGTACAAGAACGCCAGGTCGGGGTGCTCGGCGCAGAAGCGCCCGCTCAGGGCGGGATGCCGGCCCACCTCGGCGCCGAACCCCTGAGCCGGGGCCGGGGAGGCGGTGGCGCTCAGCGCGCCGTACACCTCGTCGGTGAAGACACCGGCCAGGGTGTCGCAGAGCACGATCGAGCGCACCCGCTCGGGATGCGCCAGGGCCACGCCCATGGCCACCCAGCCGCCCATGGACTGTCCCACCACCTGGGCGCGACGCAGGCCGAGGTGGTCGAGGAGCGCCACCAGATCGCCGACGGCGACCTCGGGGCCGTAGCGCCCCGTGCGCCGAGTGGAATTGCCGAATCCCCGCTGGTCCCAGGTGACGACCTGATGGACGCTGGCCAGCCCCGGCACGACCCCCCACCAGGCGGCGTGGTTGCCCCCCAGCCCGTGACAGAGCACGACGGGGTTCCCCTCCCCCACCGATTCGTAGTAGATGCGCTCGCCGTCCACCTCCAGCCAGCCCACCGCTCTCCCCGTCATGGCGCCAGAGCATGGCAGAGAAGGACAATGACGGCTGTGGCGCCGCGCATCGAGGCCGTGCTGGGCGACATCACCACCGAGGAGGTGGACGCCGTCGTCAACGCCGCCAACTCGCGCCTGGCGGGAGGCGGGGGCGTGGACGGAGCCATCCACCGCGCTGCGGGTGCCGCCCTGCTGCGGGCCGCCTGTGCCGAGCTGGGCGGCTGCCCCCCCGGAGAGGCCAGGGCCACGGCGGGCTTCGGCCTCCGGGCCCGCTGGATCATCCACACCGTGGGTCCGGTGTGGTCCGGTGGGGGGCGCGGAGAAGCCGAGGTGCTCGCCTCCTGCTACCGCACGTCGCTCTCGGTGGCCGACGAGTTGAGGGCGCGCTCGGTCGCCTTCCCGGCCATATCGACCGGCGTGTACGGCTATCCGCCCGATCTGGCGGCCGCCGTGGCGCTGGACAGCGTGTCCTCGGCAGACAGCGTCGTCGATCTGGTGCGAGTGGTCGCCTTCGTTGCCGCCACCCGCGCCCTGAACCTCCGACTGGGGGCCGAGCCCGGCTGACCGGGCGCCGTTCAGGCAGGCAGGCGGGCGGCCAGGCGCCGGCGCAGGACGTCGAGGGCGGAGATGGCGGCGTACTGGCGGACGCGCTGGCGGTCGCCGGGCAGGCGCAGCTCGACCGCCTCCGGC
>JBJKRZ010000273.1:0-3916 GCA_046704365.1 Acidimicrobiales bacterium
CCCACCGCGAGGACGCCGTGGCCCACGACGCCCTGCTGTGCGTCCAGACCGGGGCCACCCTGTCGGACGCCAACCGGTTCCGGTTCGAGGGCACCGAGCACTACCTGAAGACGGCGGCCGAGATGCGCCGGCTGTTCGGCGAGGTCCCCGAGGCCTGCGACAACTCCCTGCTGATCGCCGAGCGGGCCCACGTGGAGCTCGAGCTGGGCAAGCCGAGCCTCCCCGAGTTCCCCGTCCCGGAGCGCTTCACCGGCGACACCTACGAGGAGCGGGCACTCGCCTACCTCCGCCATCTCACCTACGAGGGGGCCGGCCAGCGCTACGGCGACCCGCTGCCCGACCACGTCCGCCAGCGTCTCGACTACGAGCTGGGCGTCATCGGCGACATGGGGTTCGCCGCCTACTTCCTCGTGGTGTGGGACCTGATCCACTACGCCCGTGAGTCGGGCATCCGGGTGGGCCCGGGACGGGGCTCGGCGGCCGGGTGCTGCGTGGCGTACTGCCTGCGGATCGTGGACCTCGACCCGATCCGCTACGACCTGCTGTTCGAGCGGTTCCTCAACCCCGGCCGCAAGCAGATGCCCGACATCGACATCGACTTCGACGAGGGCTTCCGGTCCGACATGATCCGCTACGCCGCCGAGCGGTACGGCAGCGACCGGGTGGCCCAGATCGTCACCTTCTCCACCATCAAGGCCCGGGCGGCGGTGCGCGACGCCGCCCGGGTCCTGGGCTTCCCCTACGTCGTGGGCGACAAGATCGCCAAGGCCATGCCGCCCCTGGTTATGGGCCGGGACACCCCCCTCTACGCCTGCCTGGAGAGGACCGAGGGCCACGAGGACGGGTACGCGGCGGCGGCCGAGCTGCGGGCCATGTACGAGGCCGACCCCGACGTCAAGCGAGCAGTGGACGTGGCCCGGGGCCTGGAGGGACTGCGGCGCCAGGACGGCATCCACGCCGCCGCCGTGGTCATCACCCGCGACCCGCTCACCGAGTACCTCCCCATCCAACGCAAGCCCGACGCCGGCGGCGACCCCGAGGACGCGCCCATCGTCACCCAGTACGAGATGCACGGCGTCGAGGAGCTCGGCCTGCTCAAGATGGACTTCCTCGGGTTGCGCAACCTCTCGGTGATCGAGCGGGCGCTCGACCTGGTGGAGGAGACGACCGGCACCCGGCCCGACATCGACGGCGTGCCCCTCGACGACGACGACACCCTGGCCATGCTGCGCAAGGGCGACTCGGTCGGCGTGTTCCAGCTCGAGGGCGGCCCCATGCGGGCGCTCATGCGCTCCCTCGCCCCCACCAGCTTCGACGACGTGGCCGCCCTGGTGGCGCTGTACCGCCCCGGGCCGATGGCGGCCAACATGCACAACGACTACGCCGACCGCAAGAACGGGCGCAAGCCCATCGCCTACGCCCACCCCGACTTGGAGCCCATCCTGGCCGACACCCAGGGGCTGATGATCTACCAGGAGTCGGTGATGCGGGTGGCCCAGAAGTTCGCCGGGTACTCGCTCGAGGAAGCGGACAACTTGCGCAAGGCATGCGGGAAGAAGATCCGGACGCTCATCGCCGCCGAGCGGGAGAAATTCGTCAGGGGCTGCGTCGAGCAGGGCTACGGCCAGCAGCTCGGCACCCAGCTGTTCGACGTGATCGAGCCGTTCGCCGACTACGCCTTCAACAAGTCCCACTCCTATGGCTACGGCCTGGTCGCCTACCAGACCGCGTGGCTCAAGGCCCACCACCCGGTGGAGTACATGGCCGCCCTCCTCACCTCGGTCAAGGACAACAAGGACAAGACGGCTGTCTACCTGGCCGAGTGCCGGGCCCTCGGCATCGAGGTGGTGGTGCCCGACGTCAACCGGTCGGCGGCCGAGTTCGCCCCCCGGCGGGGCGGGGACCGGCCGGCGGTGCTCTTCGGGCTGGCGGCGGTGCGCAACGTGGGGGAGAGCCTGGTGGAGCGGATCGTGGCCGAACGCGAATCGGGCGGCCCCTTCGCCGACGTCTACGACTTCTGCCGGCGGGTGGACCCGGTCGTCCTCAACAAGCGGACCATGGAGTCCCTGGCCAAGGCGGGCGCCTTCGACTCGCTCGGCCACCCCCGCCAGGGGCTGTGCCTGGTGTTGGACGACCTCGTCGACCGCACCCTGGAGCGGCGCCGCGAGCATGAGGTGGGGATCTCGACCCTGTTCGCCGCCTTGGAGGCGACGGAGGAGGGTGACACCGGGGAGTGGGAGGGCACCCGGGTGCCGGTGCCCGACCTCGAGTTCGACAAGCCCCAGAAGCTGGCGTTCGAGAAGGAGATGCTCGGGCTGTACGTCAGCGACCACCCGCTGCTCGGGCTGGAGCAGGCCCTGACCCGCCACACCGACTGCTCCCTGGCCGAGGTGCGCGACGGCGCCGGCGAGGCCGAGGGCGCGGTGCGGGCCGTCGGCGGGGTGGTCACCGAGCTGCGGCGCCAGTACACGAAGAAGGGCGACCTCATGGCCCGCTTCGTCCTGGAGGACCTGCAGGCGTCGATGGAGGTGTTCGTCTTCCCCAAGGTGATGGCCGAGCATGGCGCCCTCCTGGAGAACGACGCCGTGGTGGTGGTCCGGGGCCGGCTGGACCTGCGCGACGAGCAGCCCAAGCTGGTCGCCCTGGAGGTCCGCCGTCCCGAGCTGGGCGGACCGGGCGCCGAGGCCCTCCGCATCGCCCTCCCCCTGAGCGAGCTGACCGACGAGAAGGTGGGCCGGCTCAAGCAGGTCCTGGGCGAGCACCCCGGCACGTCGCCGGTCCTCCTCCACGTGGGCGAGAAGGTCCTGCGGCTCCCCCCCGAGTTCAACGTGGACAGCCGCAACGGGCTCGTCGGGGAGCTCAAGTGGCTGCTCGGAGCGGGCGCGGTGGTCGCCTGACCCGTGCCCGTTGTGCCCGTCCGTTCGGCGGCCGGTACAATTGTCCGCATGTCGATCGTGGTCACCACCAAGGATTGCACCGCGCTCAGCGATGCCGAACTGGCCGAACTGGCCGATCTCGCCCTCCCGCACGTGCCCGGTTGCGACATCGGGTTCCTGTCCAAGGAGCGGGAGGAGTGGGTCCTGGTGACCGACGCGCGCGAGGGCTCGAAGCTGCGCGGGTTCTCGTTCTGCACCCTCGAGCGCATCGGCGGCACGCCGTCGCTCCTGGTCGGCCTGGGTGTGGTCGACCGCACCAGCCGGGCCGACACCGCCCTCAAGGCGATGATGGGGGACCAGTTCCGCCGGGCGCTGCTGGCCTTCCCCGACGAGGACGTCCTGCTCGGCACCATGCTGGCCGGCCCGGACGGCTTCCGGGCCTTCGCCGGCCTGTCCGACGTGGTGCCGGCCGACGGGCACAAGCCCACCGGTGAGGAGCGGGCGTGGGCCCGCCGCCTGGCCAAGCGCTTCGGGGTGGAGGGCAGCCTGGACGACCGCAGCTTCGTGGTCACGGGTGACGGGCCGACGACCCGCGGCCTGGACTTCGTGAGCGCCAAGACGGCCCTGCCGCCGGTGCTGTTCGAGGGCCTCGACCACGAGCGTGGCGACCGGCTGGTGGCGTTCGGCTGGGCCATGGCCGAGGACCTGGCCGGGGGCAAGCTCGCCCGGTAGCGCCGTAGCGCCCGTCAGCCGCGCGGCAGGATGGCGGTGCACACCTTGTAGCAGTGGCCCTGGCGCGGGCGGCTGATCGCCGTCAGCAGGTAGTGGGGGCTGAAGCCGAGGGCGGTGTGGAGGGCCTTCCCGCCCAGGCGCTCGCGCCGGGCGGCGTCGAGGGCCCGGGCCGCCGTGGTGTCCTCCACCGGGAGCCAGAGGTCGTCGCGCTCCCACCCGAAGCGGACCCAGGTCGACCCGTCGGCGGGACGGCGGATCAGCTGGGGCTCGCGTGTGGGGTGCACCAGTGCCACCGACGGGCGGAGCCC
>JBJKRZ010000274.1:0-2694 GCA_046704365.1 Acidimicrobiales bacterium
GCATGACGTCGACGTACTGGAGGCCGGCCAGGTCGACGACGGGCCGGGCCGACACCTGCTCCTCGGTCGACGACGGAGTCGAGCTGTAGGAGACGACCGAGGCCACCGGCACCCCCGGAGGGAACAGGGCGTTCTGGAGCCCGCTCGTGGTGAGCAGCTCACCTCGGTGCAGGGCCGTGCCCGGGGCCACGTAGTGGACGACGAGCCCCCGCCCCGCCCCCGTGCCTTGCAGCAGGGCGTCTCCGGGCGGCTGGCCGAAGCGGATGCCCACAGCGGAGGCGGGGTCGGTGAGCAGGCGTACCGTGGACCCCGTCGACCAGGCGTCGATGACGCGGCCCACCAGGCCGTTGCCTCCCACGACGGGCATGCCCACGTCCACTCCCTCGTCCCGGCCCACGTCGAGCTGCACCGTATCGGCGAAGTTGGACGAGTTGAGGGCGACCACCTCGGCGGCGACGGTGCGGACGGACTGCAGCTGGGGAACCGCAGCAGCCCAGGGCAGGTTCTCCAGCTGGCGCAGGGAGGCGAGGGGGCCCTTGGCCGACTGGGCGGCCAGCGCCTCGCCGCGCAGCCGGGCGTTCTCGGCGCGCAACTCGGCGTTTTGGTGCTCGATGGACCCGGCGTGCACAGCTCCCGCCAGGAAGCTGCCCGCCGGGCGGACCACGGCGTCGACGGCGCTGCGCACGGGCGAGAAGGCGTCCTGGGCGCCGCGGCGGAGCCCGTCGATGAGACCGTGGGCGTCGCCGCGGTAGTCGAGGGTGATGATGGTGATCGACGCCAGGACCAACAGGACGATGGTCAGCCGGGGGCGCCGGAGTCGCCGGTGGCGCCGGCTCCTGGGTGGCAACGCCTGTCAGGCGGCGGACGGGCGCCGCTGCGCCATCAGCCTGTCGAGGAGGTGATCAGGACCTGCTTGAGCGCCTCGAACTCCTCCAGGCACTGGCCACTGCCGATGGCCACGCAATTGAGCGGGTCACGAGCTACCACCATGGGCATCCCGGTCTCGTCCTGGAGCCGGGCGTCCAGGCCGTGGAGGAGGGCGCCGCCGCCGGTGAGGACGATCCCCTGCTCCATGATGTCGGCGGCCAGCTCCGGCGGGGTCTTGTCCAAGGTCACCTTGACGGCGTCGATGACGGCGGACACCGGTTCGTCGATGGCCTTGCGGATCTCCTGGGTGGAGACCACTACCGTCTTGGGCAGCCCCGTGACGAGGTCACGGCCGCGGATCTCGGCGTGCAGCTCCTCCTCCAGCGGGAAGGCAGAGCCCAGGGCGATCTTGATCTCCTCCGCCGTGCGCTCGCCCAGGGCCAGGCTGTACTCCTTCTTTATGTAGGAGATGATCGCCTCGTCCAGCTCGTCGCCGCCGATGCGCACCGACTGGCTGGTGACGATGCCGCCCAGGGAGATGACCGCCACTTCGGTGGTGCCGCCACCGATGTCCACCACCATGTTGCCCGTGGGCTCGTGCACAGGGAGCCCGGCGCCGATGGCGGCGGCCATGGGTTCCTCGATGATGTAGGCCTTGCGCGCTCCGGCGTACTCGGCCGCCTCCATGACGGCGCGCTGCTCGACGCCGGTGATGCCCGAGGGGACGCAGATCACCATGCGCGGCTTGGCGAAACGGCGCTGGTGCACGCGCTGGATGAAGTAGCGCAGCATCTTCTCGCAGATCTCGAAGTCGGCGATCACCCCGTCCTTCAGGGGCCGGATGGCCTGGATGTGGCTCGGGGTCCGCCCGATCATGCGCTTGGCCTCGGCACCCACCGCCAAGGGGCGGCCGTCTTTCACGTTGACGGCCACCACCGAGGGTTCGTTCAAGATGATGCCCCGGCCCCGGACGTAGACCAGGGTGTTGGCGGTACCGAGGTCGACCGCCATGTCGCGGCCCAAGAGGAAGAAGCGGTTGTCGGCCATCGCGGTGGTTCTCCACCTGTCTTCGACGAGGGAGCCGCCGGGCTGCGCCGGCTCCCGTCGGATTGGGATCGGGGGTCAAGGGTAAGCGACGCCCTTGCGCCGGCACAAGGCGGCCCCGGCCCGGCCCCTGACCGGCCCGCCCAGCCTGCCGAGCAGGGAGGATCCGGCGAGGGAGACGCCCCTCAGGACAGATGGGGGAAGAACAGGGCGATCTCCCGGGCCGCCGAGGCGGCGGAGTCCGAGCCGTGCACCAGGTTCTCGGTGACCTGCGTGCCGAGATCACCCCTGATGGTGCCCGGTGGGGCCTGGGCGGGATCGGTGGGCCCCATGAGCGTGCGCACCATCGCCCACGTGCCGGGCGGGCCCTCCGCCACCACCACCAGGGAGGGGGAGCGGGTGATGAAGGCCACCAGGGACTCGTAGAAGGGCTGGCCCCGGTGCTCCTCGTAGTGGGCCGAGGCCGTGGCGGCGTCGATGGTGCGCAGCTCGGCCGCCACCAGCCGCAGCCCCTTGGCTTCCAGGCGCCGGATGATCTCGCCGGCCAGCCCCCGCTCCATGGCGTCGGGCTTCACGATGACCAGGGTTCGCTCCACGGGCCGAGCAGGCTAGCGGCGCAGCGGTCAGCGGCGCCGGCCGGCCGACCCGCTGCCGCTCGCCAGGCGCGACCGCGCCTCGGCCACCACGTACAGCGAACCGGTCACCACCAGCATGCCGTCGTCGGCCAGCCGCCCCCGGGCCAGGGTGAGGGCGTCGGTCACCGTGACCGTGGAGAGGGCGTGC
>JBJKRZ010000275.1:0-7239 GCA_046704365.1 Acidimicrobiales bacterium
CTCCTTCCTCGACGGGCGCGCCGGCCTGGCCGGCAAGACGGCGCTGGTCGCCGGCGGTGGCGGCGGGTTGGGCGGGGCCGTCGCCCTCGACCTGGCCGCGGCGGGGGTCAGGCTGGCCCTCGGCGACATCGACGCCCCCGCCCTGGCCGCCACGGCCGAGCAGGCCCGCCGGCTCGGGGTGGAGGTGCTCGACGTGGCGCTCGACGTGCGCCAGCCCGACGCCCTGGAGCAGTTCTTCGCCACCGCCGACGACCGTCTCGGCCGTCTCGACGTGCTCGTGAACGTGGTGGGCGGCACCTTCCGCGCCCCGTTCACCGACCTGTCGCCGGGAGGAACCGAGGCGCTGGTCCGCACCAACTTCACCTGGCTGGTGCACGCCACCCAGCTGGCCGCCCGCCGCATGGCCGGCGACGGCAAGGGGGGGAGCGTCGTCATGCTCACCTCCGTCGAGGCGCATCGCGCCGCTCCGGGTTTCGCCGTCTACGGCGCCATGAAAGCTGCCGTCACCCACCTGGCCCGCACCCTGGCGGTGGAGCTCGGCCCGGCGGGCATCAGGGTCAACTGCGTGGCACCCGACTTCGTGCCCACCGCCGGGCTGTCGCAGGTGGCGAGGCGCTCGGGGTCGGGTTCCGGCCTGGCGGCCGGAGCGGAGGCCGATCCCGGCGACCGCCTCACCATCCCTCTCGGGCGAAAGGGCAGGCCGCAGGACGTGGGTAACTGCGTGCTGTTCCTGGCCTCGGACCTCTCGAGCTACGTGACGGGGAGCACCCTGCATCCCGACGGCGGCGCCTTGGCGGCGTCGGGGTGGTGGGACTGGCCCGGCGAGGGCTTCGTGGCCCGTCCGCCCGCCTGGGTCCTCGAGGAGATCAGTGGCCGGCGGCCAAGCCGATGATGATGGCCAGCGCGATAGGGGCGACGACGCCCATCATGACGACGCCCACCACGGCGCCGACAGCGATCTTGCCCGCCCAGATGAGCTGCTCTCTGCGTCGACGGGACGCCTGCTCGTCGGACACCGGTCCTCCTGTCACCTCTCGTCGTTCGGCCCCACGGTAGCGGGGGGTGCCGGAGGCGACCAGTTGCCCCGGCGACCGGCCGGCGCCCTGGTGATGGATGACCGCGAGGTGGGCGGCTATCCGAGGTCGAGGGTGCCGAGCTCGGCGATGGCCTCGCTGACGGCGCCCAGCAGCTCGGCGGGGGGGACGGGCTTTCGCATCGACCGGAACACCTTGGCGCCCACGAGCTGTGCCACCTCGCTGGGTGAGTAGTACTCGAAGGCCGAGTACACGATGACCACCGGCGGAGGCGGGTCGATGGCTTGGAGGAGCGACACGCCGTCGCGCCGCGGCAGGTGCAGGTCGAGCAGGAGCACGTCGATGGGCTCGCCCTGGAGGATGGCCAGCGCCGCCTCGCCGTCCTCCACTGCCAGCACCTCGTGGCCCTCGAGCCCGCAGATCTCCGCCAGGGTCTCGCGCAACCCCTCTTCGTCTTCCGCCACCAGGATCTTCCGAGTGTCGGTCCCGACCATCGTCACCTCCCGCCTCGACATCCGCCGGGCGACACGATAGTGCTCGACGCCCCGGCCCGGAGCTGGCGCGGGAACGGTCCCGGCTCAGTGGCGCAAGAAGGGGTCCGGCTCAGTGCGGGGCTCCTGGTGCGGGCCGGGCCCGGGCGGCGTGCTGGCGGGGACGGGAGCCGCCGGTGGCGGCGATGAAGCGGCGGACCTCGGTGGCCTGGGTGCACAGTGCCACCATGTCGGCCGACTGCTGGAGGTGGACGCGCATGCCCATGGCCTCCCAGGCCCGCTTGATGCCCGCCTTGGTGGCCATGATGGTCATGAGCGGCATCCGGGCGATGGAGCGGGCCATCTCCTCCACGGTGGCCTCGAGCTCGGTGCGTGGGACCACCCGGTTGACCATCCCCCACTCGAGGGCCTGACGGGCGTCCACGGTGGGCGCCAGGAGCAGGTACTCGGCCGTGCGCTTGGCGTTCATGAGCGTCCAGGGCTCGATCATGGTCTGGGCACCGGGCAGGCCCAGCCCCTGGGGCAGGGGCATCTGGAAGTAGGCGTCGTCGGAGGCCACGGTGAGGTCGGTGAGCAGCCCGTAGACGGTGCCGCCGCCCACGCAGTAGCCGTGCACCTGGGCGATGGTGGCCTTGGGGAACTCCCACAACCGCAGCGGCGGCCACAGGAAGAGCCCGGTGTGATGGTGCTTCCACGTGTACTCCAGGTCGGGGCCCGTCGTGGGGTACACCTCGGCCATCTCCTCGTGGCTCACCATGGCGTGCCCGGCGCAGAATCCGGGGCCGTTGGCCTTGACCACGAGCACCTTCACGTCGTCGTCGGCGTCGGCGCGTCCCAGCGCGTCGTCGAAGTCGTAGACCTGCTGGGCGCTCTGGATGTTGGCCTTGTCGGGCGTGTTGAGGACGATGCGGGCCACAGACCCGTCCACCTGGTACAGGATCGTCTGGTACTCGAGCTGCTCCATGGTCCCTCCCCGTGCCGGCGGCAGCCTACGGCCGGCGGTCGTTTATGTTTGGGACATGGCGATCACCGGGAGCCGAGTCGGCGCCGAGGAGCGCACGGTCGCCGCTCTCGTCGAGGACCTGCTGGCCGCCCACGACCCCCGGCGCAGCCCGCCCCGGGAATTCCTGGGGGCGCGCTTCGACGCCGGGCTGGCCTGGGTGTGGTTCCCCGAGGGCCACGGCGGCCTGGGCCTGAGCCAGGCGCTCCAAGGTGTCGTCGAGCAGTCCCTGCGGGCGGCGGGGGCCAGGGACGCCGCCGAGCGCAACGTCATCGGCTACGGCATGGCGGCTCCCACCGTCCTCACCCACGGTACCGACGAGCAGCGGCGCCGGTGGCTGCGCCCGCTGTTCACGGGCGAGGAGATCTGGTGCCAGCTCTTCAGCGAGCCCGGAGCAGGCTCCGACGTGGCGGGGCTCGCCACCCGGGCCGAGCGCGACGGCGACGAATGGGTGCTCAACGGCCAGAAGGTGTGGACCACCCTGGCCCACCTGTCGCGGTGGGGACTGCTGTTGGCCCGTTCCGACCCGGGCCTGCCCAAGCACCGGGGCATGACCTACTTCGTGGTGGACATGCATGCCCCCGGTGTGGAGGTACGCCCCCTGCGGCAGATGACAGGCGACGCCGAATTCAACGAGGTGTTCTTCAACGACGTGCGCGTCCCCGACGCCCAGCGCCTCGACGAGGTGGGAGCCGGCTGGCGGGTGGCCACCACCACCCTCATGAACGAGCGGGTGGCCATCGGTGGCGGCGTCCCGGCGCGTGCCTCGGGCCCCATCCACCGTGCCCTCGAGATCTACCGCGCCACGCCCGGGCGCTCGGCGGTCCAACGCGACCAGCTGATGCGGGCCTGGGTGGCGGCCGAGGTCCAGCGCCTCACCAACATGCGGGCCAGGCAGCTGCGGCGCGCCGGCACACCCGGCCCCGAGGGCTCGGTGGCCAAGCTGGCCGGGGCCGAGCTCAACAAGAAGGTGCTCGAGCTGTGCGTGGACCTCATGGGCATGGAGGGCACCCTCTACCCCGACGGCTACGACATGCGCCGTCCCGACACCGCCGGTGTGCTGAGCGGCGACGTGCGCCACTCCTTCCTCCGCTCGCGTGCCAACTCCATCGAGGGCGGCACGTCGGAGATCATGCGCAACATCCTGGGCGAGCGGGTGCTGGGTCTGCCCGGTGAGCCCCGTCTCGACAAGGACCTGGCGTGGTCGGAGATCCCTCGCAGCTGACCCACGCGCCGGCGGCGACCGACGCTCTCGACGCGCCGGTGGCGCCCGTCGTGTTCCACGACCACGACGTGAGCTCGCGTGGCGTGCGCCAGCGCCGCTTCGACGTCGTCCACGGCGGGCGCACCGTGCCGGGCATGCTGTGGACCCCCGAGGACGCCGCCTCCCCCAGCCCGCTCGTGCTCGTGGGCCACGGCGTCACCCACTCCAAGTCCGAGTCGTACGTGGTGGCGCTGGCGCGCACCTTGGCCCGTCACCACGGCATCGCCGCCGTGGCGGTCGACGGCCCCGGCCACGGGGACAGGCGCCCCGACGGCTCGGCGGACCCGGCACTGGTGTTCGCCGAGTTCTCCCAGGCGTGGGCGGCGGGCCCGACCGTGGTGGACGACATGGTGCAGGACTGGCGCGCCGTGCGCGGCGCCGTGCAGGCCCTCGACGAGGTGTCCGGGGGTCCCGTCGGCTACTGGGGGCTGTCCATGGGGACCATCCTGGGCGTGTCGGTGGTGGCGGCCGAGCCGGCGGTGGCGGTGGCGGTGCTCGGCCTGTGGGGGGTGGCCGGCCCCGGCAGCGAGCGCCTGGCCACCGACGCCGCCGCCATCTCCTGCCCGGTGATGTTCCTCGTGCAGTGGGACGACGAGTTGTGCCCGCGCCGCTACCAGTTCGAGCTCTTCGACGCCCTCGGGACCGCCGACAAGCGCCTGCACGCCAATCCCGGTGCCCACTCGGCGGTGCCGGCCGAGCAATTCCTCGCCTCGGCGCGGTTCCTGGCCGACCACCTGGTCCCGGCGTAGGGACCCCGGGCGCCCGCCGGGTCGGGGGCGCCGGAGAGGCCCGGTCGTGGCTAGAGAGGCCCGGTAGTGTCGGCACGTGATCGCTCGGGCCGTCTTCGGCCGCACCGGGCATGCGAGCAGCCGCGTGATCTTCGGGGCGGCCGCCTTTATGGGGATCGGCCAGGACAAGGCCGACGAGGTGCTGGCGCTGCTCCGGGCGCACGGTGTCAACCACCTGGACACCGCCGCCGACTACGGGGACTCCGAGCTGCACCTGGCGCCGTGGCTGGCGGCAGGGCGCCAGGAATTCTTCGTGGCCACCAAGACAGGCCAGCGCCGGGGACCGCAAGCCCGGGCCGGCCTGGAACGGTCGCTCGAGCGCCTCGGCACCGACCACGTGGACCTGATCCAGTTGCACAACCTCGTCGAGCCCGAGGAGTGGGAGGTGGCGCACGGCCCCGGTGGCGCGCTGGAGGCGATGGTCCGGGCCCGAGAGGAAGGGCTGTGTCGCTTCATCGGAGTGACCGGCCACGGACTGCGCATCGCCGCCATGCACCTGGCCAGCCTGAGGCGCTTCGACTACGACTCGGTCCTCTTGCCCTACAACTTCGCCTTGCTGTCCGACGACGGCTACCGGCACAACGTGGAGGAGCTCCTCGCCCTGTGCGCCGAGCGCCAGGTGGCGGTGCAGAGCATCAAGTCGGTGGCCCGCCGGCGCTGGCCCGAGGGAGCAGAGGGGCGCCGCTTCAGCTGGTACGAGCCGCTGCCTCCCGGAGACGAGGCGGTGGCTCGCGCCGTCCATCTCGTGCTGGGCCGTCCCCAGCTGTTTCTGAACACCTCGAGCGACCTGCGCCTGCTCGAGCCCATACTGCAGGCCGCCGAGCAGCCCCCTCGTCTGCCCGAGGAGGCAGAGCTGGCCGCCGACGCCGGGCGCCTCGGGGCGGAACCGCTCTTCGACGGCGCCGCCCTGGAGCGCATCTGAGCTCTCAGGGCGCAGGCGCCCCGCACAGGGCGGCGGCGGCGCGCATGGCCAGCGCCACCAGGGTGAGGGTGGGGCCGTAGCCGGCCGAGGTGACGAACACCGAGGAGTCGGCCACCACCACGTTGTCCCAACCGTGCAGGCGCCCGAAGGCGTCCACCACCGACGTCGCAGGGTCATGTCCCATGCGGCAGGTCCCCATCACGTGGTGGCTGTCGGGGGCGGCCGAACGGGCCCCCTGCCAGGCGCTGTCCCCGGCGGCGCTGGGGATGGTGACCGCGCCACTGTGGCGGGCCCCCATCGTCTCGAGCGCCTCGATGAGACGAAGGCGATGGTGGGCCGAAGCGGCCAGCTCGTGGTGGTGCGGTCGGTAGGTGAGCCGTGCCACCGGGACGCCCCGGGCGTCGCGCACCGACGGGTCGAGATCGACGACGTTGGTGTCCTGCGCCAGGTCCTCGCCCTGCATGGTGAAGGCCCACAAATGCCGGCGCATGGGGGAGTCGGCCATGAGCTTCTTGTGCGCCGGCCCCCAGGGATAGCGCTTGGCTTCGGCCACGGGCAGCGCCGGTCCGCTGTGCTCGACCATCCCGCCGCGCAACCAGGGCAGGCCGGCCCGGGCGGCGGCGCGGCGGGCGGCGGCGTCGAGGACCACGGCGTCGTCGTGCACGTGGGTGACGGCACGGCCGCGCTCGGGATGCAGGTCCTCGTCGAACACGCCGTAGGCGACGGTCTGGAAGTGCGTCATCAGGTAGCGGCCCACCAGGGGACGGTCGACTCCCGACAGCAGCAGCAGCCTGGGCGTCTCCACGGCCCCCCCGGCCAGGACCACGTGGCGGGCGCCGATGACCCGCGCCACCCCGTCGGGGCCCAGCACCTCCACGCCCCTGGCACGTCGCCCGTCGCCCACGAGCCGGCAGGCGAAGGTGTCGGGGACGAGCTCGGCGTTGCCCGTGGACAGCGCCCCCTGGAGCAGGGACACGGGATCGCCCTTGGCGTGGATGGGGCAGCCGAAGAAGGCGCAGAAGCCGCAGTTGTTGCAGGCCGGTCGCCCGTCGTAGGGGACGCTGTTGGCGGCGGTGGGCGCCGCGTAGGGGTGCAGGCCCACCTGTCGGGCCGCCTCCGACGAGAGAAGGGCCCCGTACATGGGCGGTCCCGGTGCCATGGGGTAGGGCCCCGAGCGCCAGGCGGCGAAGGGGTTGGCCGAGGCGTCGCCGGCCACACCGATGCGCCGCTCAGCCTCGGCGTAGAAGGGCTCGAGATCCTCGTAGCGAAGGGGCCAGTCGGCCACCTGCGCCCCCTCCACGGGGCCGAGGGTGCTGTGGAGCACGAAGTCTTCCTCGCGAAAGCGCGGCACCTAGCCGTCGGCGTGCACCCCGCCCCCGCCCACCGTGGAGGGTATGGAGTTCACCTCGCCCACGAACAGGCGCTCCCCGTCGCCCCGGTGGCGGCGGAAGGTGCGCGGCTCGACGAGCGGGTCGGGCCCGAGGAAGTGGCGGTGGACGAACTTGACCTCGTCGTTGGAGAACTCGCCCAGCAGCCGCCGGGGTTCCTCCGGGTCGAGAAGACGGTTGCTGCCCTTCTCCACGACGGTCACGCTCCACCCCGCCCGGGCCAGCACGTCCGCCGCCGCCGCCCCTCCGGGCCCCGACCCCACCACCACGGCGTCGACGGTCACCGGCCCGTCGCCACGACACGGGCGGTCACCGGCCCGCCGCCACGACACGGGCGGTCACCGGCCCGTGT
>JBJKRZ010000276.1:0-6500 GCA_046704365.1 Acidimicrobiales bacterium
CTCGAGAAGCACTCGCCGTCGAGCAATGGCTGGAGGTACTTCGCCTTCTGCTCGTTAGTGCCGTAGTGGGCGATGATCTCGGCGTTGCCGGTGTCGGGCGCCTGGCAGCCGAACACGACGGGCGCCCACGACGAGCGGCCCAGGATCTCGTTGAGCAGCGACAGCTTGAGCTGCCCGTAGCCCTGGCCGCCCAACTCGGGGCCCAGATGGGTGGCCCACAGGCCCTGGCGGCGCACCTCTTCTTTGAGCGGCTCCACGGCCCGGCGCCGGGCTCCCTGCAGCGGGGTGAACTCGAGGCCTCCCCACACGAGGTCGAGGGGTTCCACCTCCTGGCGCACGAAGGCGTCGGCCCAGTCGAGCTTGGCCTGGAAGTCGGGTTCGGTCTCGAAGTCCCACGCCATGGGAGACCCTCCTCGTGCTCGGGGGCGCTGTCCCCTTGAGGTGCCTTCCTGGGGGCAGAATAGTGTTCTGAGTATTCAGAACCCTATTCCACAGATCGGGGGACCAGCCGAGGAGGCCCGGGACGTGGCAGCGCGCATCGCCGGGCAGACCATGGCCCGGCGCGGGGCCGACTACCGGGACGAGGTCCGCCGCCTGCTCGACGCCGCCCTGGAGGTGATGACGCGCCACGGCACGCGCCGGCGCGCCCGGGTGGCCGACGTGGTAGCCGCCGCCGGGCTGTCCAACGACGCCTTCTACCGGTACTTCAGGTCCAAGGACGCCTTGGTGGGTGCCCTCCTCGAGGACGGCGCCGAACGGCTGCGCAGCTACCTGGCTCACCAGATGGGCAAGGAGCGCGACCCCGACGCCCAGGTGCGGCGATGGGTGCAGGGTGTGCTGGCGCAAGCACAGGAGCCCATGGCCGGCGCCACCCTGGCCGTGCTGTGGAACGCCGGGGCTGACGGCCAGGGCATGGCCGCCGGGCGCCACTTCGCCAGCGCCCCGCTGGCCACGTTGCTGCACGGCCCTTTCGCCGCTCTGGGGAGCCGCTCTCCCGAGCTCGACGGCGCCCTCGCCGCTCACGGCGTGCTCGGAAGGCTGTCGGACCACCTGTGGCAGGGAACCCGGCCCGGGGCCCGGGAAGTCGCCGCCACCGTCCAATTCTGCCTGGCTGCCGGAGGCGGACCGGCAGTCTGACAGCGGTGGCCCGGTGAGGCGCTCCTTCGGACCTGGTGGGCAAGCAAACGGTCACGGCGGCTGGGGGAGCAACAGGCTGGCCACCATGCCGCGGTCGTTGCCTCCCTGGACGGCGCTGTTGACGGGTTTGCCGTCCACGTAGGCCCCCTCGCAGGCAGGGTCGGTCGCGGCGTTGGGATCGGCGCTACAGGGCGAGAAGTAGCTGGCCCACGGCGTGCCGTCGGGCCCGATGGCAGCGCCGATGAAGTCGTCCTTGCCGAAGGGCGGCGCCGACCTGGAAAGCGGTGCTGAGGGGGCGTTCACCATGGCCGACCAGACCACCGACGGATCCTCGACGTCGCCCACCATGGTGAGATAGCCGTTGTAGTCGGTTCCCGACACAGCCGGCGACCCCGCCAGGTACGACAGGGCGAGCTCGGAGCCCCGCACCGACAGGGCCCAGGGATCGATGCTCGACAAGCCACCGACGGTGAGCGTCGCCGGCGCGCTCCAGGCCAGTGGGGAGGACAGCGCACCACTCGAGGTGTAGGCGGGGACCTCGGCGCTCTTCATCAGCACCTGCGGACCGTGCGCGCCCACCGTCTCGTAGGCGAGCACCAGCACCGTGCGGCCGCCCACGGTGGTCACGCGCAGCTCGGGATCGCTTGCACCGGCAGGGACCGGCAGGCGCACGTAGGCGGTGCCCCCCGACCCGGCGGCGGGCTGCTCGAGAACGGGCCAGGTGGCTGCCTCGTCGGTGCTGCGAGCCAGGTACACGGCCCCGAAGTGGTTCGCCGAGGTGAGCTCGGCGCAGGCGACCATGACGTAGAGCGACCCGTCGGGGGCACCCTCGGGGTAATTGCCGTCCAAGGCGCTGTCGAAGGGCGGACCGGAGCACTCCGGCGAGGCAGGGACCACGTTGGCGAACAGGACGCTGCGGAATTCCCAGCTCACTCCCCCGTCGAGCGATCGATAGCACTGCCGATCGGCGATGGCCGGCCAGGTGATGCCCACGTTCTGGTTCCCGCACCAGTAGGTGACGTCCGGATAGCCCCCGGCCGCCGTGGCCTGGCCCGGCGCCGGCGGTGCCGAGGTGAACCGGGCGTTCTCGGGATCCACGATGCCGGGGATGGAGGTCTCGCTCCAGCTCGTGCCGTCGTCGGGGCTCTCGAGCATGATCGCCTTGCCGTCGCTCGGAGCGGGCACGTCGGTCTGGTCCTGCGGGGGCACCTGCCCGCCCGACGGTCCGAGCGCCGCCAGCCAGTCCATGAACAGGCGGCCCGTGACGGGATCGACGTAGAAGCCGGTGTCGTTGCCGGCACCGAGGGCACCGGCCGGTCTCACGAAGCTCCATGTGGCGCCCTCGTTGCCCGACACCACGATGCCGGCCGGGCTGAGCGGTGACCAGGGGTGGGGACCGGGGGAGCTGGGCAGGTACCACGAGCCGAGCAGCCCGTCGGGAAGCGACGCCGGTTCGTAGACCAAGGCCCCGTCGTTGGTGACCCCGATGTGAGTCTCCATGGTGGCGAAGCCCGTGGGGACCAGGCACGGCACCGGCGCCGTCGGCGGCTGGGGGACCATGAGGACGCCGTCGGGCTGGTAGGCGACTGCCACACGGCTCGGGGAGCACCCGGCGCGCCGCGCCTGTGCAGCGGTCCTCGTCGTCGCCGGGCCCGAAGTGCCTCGGGCGTCACCGCCCGTCACCGTCGTGGCGTGAGCTCCAGTGGTCCCGGTGCTCCCCGTCGTCCCGAAGGCGCTCGACGCCGGTCGCAAGGCCATGCCCCGGGGCGCGCTCGGCGCCGAGGGAACGAGCACCGCCGCCATCACGGCGCCGACGGCTGCCGCACCGACAATGAAAGGGCCCCGCCGCAGCCTCATCGCCCAACCTCCTGTCAGCTGTCGTCCGCCCCCCGACAGCCTCAGCCCGGCGCTCCGCCTGGCACCCACCCCGTGCGCCGCTGCTGGACGCGGCGACGCTAGCAGGAGGTAGGCGGATTGTCCTCGGGCCACCGCCGCCGGTCGTAGCTGGGGTCGCTGCGGTCACGGCGGGACGGCCAATAGCCAGCCAGGTCGTCGGGCACGGCGTCGGGGACCACGCGTCGGTACACCACCTTCCATGCGCCGTCGATCCTGCGGAAGTAGTCGACGTAGCGCCCGTAGCCCGACACCGGCGTCGAGCCGAACACGCCGTGGAAGACGAAGGACGTCTCGCCCCAGGCTTCGTCGCCGCTGAGATCGAAGAGCGACTGGCCCAGCTGGTGGTGCATGACAGCCATCGCCCCCGGCCCGCTCATGAAGGCGGCGAACTGGCGGCCGCTCCCTTTGAAGGCGCCATGGTCGTCGAAGGACTCCTCGGCGTAACAGGCGGCGATGCGCTCGGCGTCTCCCCTGTCGACGGCCGACGACAGGACGGCAAGCAACTCGGCCAGCTCGAGCTTGTCGGTCCATCCCCGCGCCGTCACGTTGTCGGCTTGCTCCACGGACACTTCTCCCCTCCGACTCCCCTCCGACCCGGCCCGCGCCTGCGCTCGGGCCTTGACAACATTAAGACGTCGAAGTATTACGATAGCGACGCCGGGGAGGGGAACAGCCAGGCATGGTCGGTCGATCCGCAGCGCTCGAGCTGTACCCGCCAGAGGGTTTCGGTCCGCCCAAGCACCGCCGGGGCCAGGCCGCCTCGGCGCAACTCGGCCTGCGGCCCGGGACCGACGTGTTCTCGGCGGACAACCACATCTCGCTCTCCGAGGACATCTTCTACGACAGGGCCCCGGCAGCGCTCAAAGAGCGCGTGCCGCGCGTCGTCTACCGCGACGACGCCTGGAACCTCGCTTCCGGTGAGCGGCAATTCCTCCCCAAGGAGTTCACCGGCGTCCTCACCCAGTACGACCCCCTACCGGGATCGAGCACGGGCCAGCTCGAGGCCCGCATGGCCCAGCTCGAAGCGGACGGCGTCACCCGTGAGCTCGCCTTTCCCAACGCGCTCATGGCCCTGCTCTACTACCCCGACACCGAGGTCCGCGAGCTGTGTTTCCGCGTCTACAACGAGTATCTGGCCGACCTCCAACAGCAGGCGCCGGGCCGGTTCTACGGAGTGGGGCTCATCAACTGGTGGGACCATCAGGGAGCGCGGCGGACCCTGGCTGAGCTCAGGTCCTTCGACGTGCGCACTTTCGTACTGCCCTTGAAACCGGGAAACGGCCCTGACGGCAAGCCGCTCGACTACAACAGCCCGGCCATGGCCGGCCTGTGGGAGGCCATCGCCGAGTCCGGCCTGCCCATCGCCCACCACATCGGCGAGGCCCCCCTGTCGGCTCCGTGCGCCACCAACATGTACGCCGTGGGCATGATCCACAACGCGGCGTCCTTCCGCGAGATGTTCGGGCGCTACGTGCTCACGGGACTGCTCGACCGCTTCCCGACGCTGCGGGTGGGTTGGTTCGAGGGTGGGATCAACTGGGTGCCCGCCGCCATCCAGGACGCCGAGCACATGTACGCCTCGTTCCGGCACATGCTCGACACCGAGCTCGAGCACGACGTCCAGCACTACTGGGACACCCACATGTGCTCGGCGTTCATGTACGACCCCCTCGGCCTCGACCTCGTCGACCGGATCGGTGTCGAGCGCGTCATGTGGTCGTCGGACTTCCCCCACAACGAGAGCACCTTCGGGTACTCCGAGAGGTCCCTGGCCGCTGTCGTCGACGCCGTGGGCCCCGAGCGGGCAGCCCGGGTGGTGGCGGGCAACGTGGTCGACTTCCTCGGTCTGCCGTCTTGACGGCCACCCTCATAGGGGAGCCCGATCTGGGCCGGATGCAGCGCCAGCGCATGGCCCGGCTGCAGGAGGTCATGGACGGCCAGGGCGTGGACGTGCTGGTCCTGCTGGGCAACAGCAACGTTTCGTACGCCACCGGTGCCAGCTGGCCGCTGGCCGACCCGGGCCGGGCCAACGTGGAGCGCCCGGTGGCGGTGGTCGCTGCCGGGGACGAGCGGCCGCACCTGTTCAGTGCCGACCCCGAGCTGGCCCGTGGAGAGCTCGGCCTCCCCGACGACCACGTGCACGGACCGGTGTACCTGGAGTTCGACGAGGGGGCCCGGGCATTCGGCACCGTGCTGGCCGAGCTCGTCCCCCGGGGCGCCGCCCTGGCCGTCGACGAGCTCCCGGGAGCCCTGCGCAGGACGCTCGGTGACCTGTTCCCCGCCACGACGCCGACCCATGCCGACGACGTGGTGGGCGCCGCCAAGCTCGTGAAGACCCCTGACGAGCTGGCACTGCTGCGCAGCGCCCTGCGCATCACCGAGCAGGCCATCGCCCCCGTGCAGGCGGGACTGGCCCCCGGGGAACGCCAGACGGAGCTCACGGCACGGTTCTTGAGCGCCGCCTTCGAGCTCGGGGCCGACGCCAACATCCTGGACCCCATCTGGCAGGTCATGCCCATGCGGTTGGCCGACGGGCCCTGGACCACCCACGGCGACATCGCCTGCCCGCTGCTCACCACCGAACGCCGCCTGGAGCGAGGCGACGTGCTGTGGGTCGACACCGGGATCAGTTACGGGGGCTTCGCCTCCGACTTCGGGCGCACCTGGATCGTGGGCGCCGAGCCCACGCCCCGCCAGCGGGCCCAGTTCCGGCGCTGGCGCGACATCGTCGAAGCAGTGCTGGCCGTGACGCGCGCCGGGGCCACGGGCGCCGATCTCACCGCTGCCGCCCTGGCGGCGGCGGGCCCGGGGCGGCGCCCGTGGATGGAGCACTTCTACCTCGGCCACGGGCTCGGCACCGACAGCGCCGAGGCACCCTTCATCGGCACCGACCTGGGCCCGGCCTACGACGAGCGCCAGGTGCTGGCCGCCGGCACCGTCCTCGTGCTCGAGCCGCTCGTCTGGGAGGACGGGGCAGGCGGATACCGCTCCGAGGAGGTCGTGGCCGTCACCGACGACGGATATATCGCCCTCACGGACTATCCCTACGACCCCTATGGCGACTGAGGTCCTCGCCGACGAGGCGGCCCTGCGCCTGGCCCGACGACGGCGGGCGCTCGAGGCCATGGAGGCGCACGGCATCGACGCACTGCTCCTCGGGCGCGAGGCCAACGCCCGCTACGTGGCCGGGGCCACCCGGCTGTGGACGGCCGGCACCCGTCCCTACGGCCCGGGCTGCGTGGTGGTCGGCTCGACCGGTGCCGTCCACCTGGTGAGCACCTGGGACGAGGGCATCCCCGAGGACATCCCCCATGAGCAGCTCTTCGGTATCACCTGGAATCCGGGCAACCTGCTCGGGTGGCTGGCGGGCATCGAGGGGCTGGCGGCGGCACGGCGCATCGGCACCGACTCGCTCACGCCGCGCTTCGCCCAGCTGCTGCCCCGGATCTTCCCCGCCGCCGAGCTCG
>JBJKRZ010000277.1:0-6063 GCA_046704365.1 Acidimicrobiales bacterium
GGCCACGTACCCGGCGGGCGGGGCCGGCAGCGCCACCCAGCTGGAGCCGCCGTCGGTGGTGCGGGCCAAAGCGACGCAGGAGCGGGCGGGGCACGAAGAGTCGACGCCGATCACGAACCCCGTGGCCGACGACACGAAGCTCACCGAGGCGGGCTCGAAGCCACCGGGGAGCGCCGAGCCGGCCGGGGGGGCCGGGCGGGGCGGCCCCGTCGTGGACGACGAGGCGGGCCTGGTCGTGGTGGTGGTCGTCGAGCGCCTCGCCCCCGGAGAGCCCGAGCAGGCGGCAGCGGCCAGGGACAGCGCGACGAGCATCGTTGCGACGGAGAACCGACGAGCCATGCCCCCAGCGTGTCCCGGGGCGCCGGGCGGCGCTAGTCCGCCCGCACAACGGCACGGAACCCGGCCGCCGGCGAGGACGGAGCGGGCAGATACCCTCACTCGTGAGTTCCGTACCCTGACCGAGAGGTTCCGTGCCCTGCTCGTGAGGTTCCGTGTCCTGCTCGTGAGGTGGCGATGAAGGCGCTGGTGAAGGCCCGGGCCGAGCCGGGCCTGTGGATGCAAGACGTGCCCGTGCCGGAATTCGGCGACGACGAGGTCCTCATCCGCGTCCTGCGCACCGGCATCTGCGGGACCGACCTGCACATCTACCGCTGGGACGCCTGGGCCAGCGCCAACGTCCCGGTACCGCTCGTGGTGGGACACGAGTTCGTGGGCGAGATCGTCGGCCTCGGCTCAAGCGTGCGTGACCTGGCTGTCGGGGACGTGGTGGGCGGCGAGGGCCACCTCGTGTGCGGCCGGTGCCGCAACTGCATGGCCGGGCGCCGGGTCCAGTGCGCTCGAACCGACAGCGTGGGCATCAGCCACCCGGGGGCCTTCGCCGAGTACGTCGCCTTGCCCGTCACCAACGTGTGGCGGCACCGGCCAGGCATCGACCTCGACGTGGCGGCCATCTTCGATCCCTTCGGCAACGCCGTGCACGCCGCTCTCACCTTCTCGGTGCTGGGCGAGGACGTGCTCGTCACCGGGGCGGGGCCCATCGGCACCATGGCGGCCGCTGTCGCCCGCCACGCCGGGGCGCGCCACGTCGTCGTCACCGACGTGTCGGACCACCGCCTCCAGCTGGCCCGCAAGATGGGCGTCAGCCTGGCCCTCCACGCCGACCACGACTCGCTCACCGGGGCCATGGCCGAACTGCACATGGTCGAGGGATTCGACGTCGGCTTCGAGATGTCTGGGCAGCCTGGCGCCATGGCCGCCATGTTGGGCGCCATGTGCCATGGCGGCAAGATCGCCATGCTGGGCCTGCCCACCGAGGGCTACGGGATCGACTGGGCGCACCTGGTCACGAACATGATCACCATCAAGGGCATCTACGGCCGCCAGATGTTCGAGACGTGGTATTGGATGTCGGTGTTCGTGGAGTCCGGCCTCGACATCTCCCCGGTCATCACCCACCGCTTCCCCGCCCAGCGCTTCGAGGACGCCTTCGCCGTGCTCGAGTCCGGGCAGTGCGGCAAGGTGGTGCTGTCATGGGACGACGGCTCCCCCGCCTAGGTGCCGCTTCCCGTGCCCGCTGCCATCGAGGAGATCCGCCGGGAGCTCGAGGAGATGCGGGCGGCCGGCCTGTACAAGACCGAGCGGGTGATCACCTCGCCCCAGCAGCCGCGCATCGCCGTGGCGGGCGGAGGTGAGGTCCTCAACTTCTGCGCCAACAATTACCTGGGGCTCGCCGACCATCCAGACGTGGTCGAGGCAGCCAAGGGCGCCCTGGACCGATGGGGCTTCGGCATGGCCAGCGTCCGCTTCATCTGCGGGACTCAGGACGGCCACAAGGAGCTGGAGGGACGCCTGGCCTCCTTTGTGGGCACCGACGACGCCGTGCTCTACTCGTCGTGCTTCGACGCCAACGGCGGGCTCTTCGAGGCGCTGCTCGGCGAGGACGACGTGGTGATCAGCGACGAGCTCAACCACGCCTCGATCATCGACGGCATCCGGCTGTGCCGGGCCCGTCGCCTGCGATACCGGAACCGGGACATGGACGACTTGGCGGCCAGGCTGGTCGAGGCCGACGGCGCCCGGCGCACGATCGTCGCCACCGACGGCGTGTTCTCCATGGACGGCTACGTCGCCCCCTTGGACGACATCTGCCAGCTGGCCCAGGAGCACGGCGCCATGGTGATGGTGGACGACTCGCACGCCGTGGGGGTGCTGGGCCCGACGGGCGCCGGGACGCCCGAGCTGTTCGGGGTGACAGAGTCCGTGGACGTCGTCACCGGGACCCTCGGCAAGGCGCTGGGCGGGGCGAGCGGGGGGTACACGGCGACTCGTCAGGAGATCGCCGACCTGTTGCGCCAACGGTCGCGCCCCTACCTGTTCTCCAACGCCCTCTCCCCCGCCACGGTGGGGGCGTCGCTGGCTGTCCTCGACCTCCTGGGGTCCACTGGCGAGCTGCGCCTTCGGCTCGAAGAGAACACGTCGCTGTTCCGGCGCCGGATGAGCGAGCTCGGCTTCGAGATCCTGCCCGGCGACCACCCCATCGTGCCCGTGATGGTGGGCGACGCCGCGCTGGCCCTTGCCATGGCCGAGCGCCTGCTCCACAAGGGCATCTACGTCATCGCTTTCAGCTACCCGGTCGTGCCCCGTGGCACCGAGCGCATCCGCGTGCAGCTGTCGGCCGCCCACCGTCCCGAAGAGGTGGAGCGCGCCACTGCCGCCTTCGCCGAGGTGCGCGAGGAGCTGAGCTGATTCCCTCAGCAGTGCTTCTGGGCCGCTTCTGCCAGAACCCCTTTTTCCCGGAAGGCGCCGGCGGAGCAAGCCGCAAATGGGCAGGTGCAGTCCAGTGCCGTTTTCGCCACGACCGGAACGGGAATTCTCCCTCCATGGCTACGGAACGACAGAAAACGGCAGCCCGACGCAACCTGGAGAAAGCGCGGGCGGTACAGGCAGCCCGACGCAGGGGCCGCCACGTTCCCCGTCGCACACCGGGGATGACGACGAGGGAGGCGAACCGCCTGCCCGACAGCGCGTTCGCCTTCTCCAAGGAGCGCAAGGAGCCCCTCGTCGACGCCACCCACGTCCGCAACGCCATCGCCCGCTTCGACCAGGTGGAAGGGGTGAGCGACGCCGAGCGCGACGAAGCCTGGCGGCGGATCCGCTCGGCCGCGCGACGCTTCGACGTCGAAGTCCACCAGTCGAGCTGGCAGGAGCTGTTCCACGGCGACAAGGCTCACAAGGCCCACAAGGTGGCCTGAGGGAGCACCCGGCCCCGCACGCAAGGCCGGTCGTATCCTGGTCCGGTGACCCCGACCACGGCGCCGAGCGGGCTCCACGGCAACGGGCTCCACGGCAACGGGCTCGACGGCAAGGTGGCGGTGGTGATCGGCGGGACAGGTGTGCTCGGCAGCCGCATGGCCGGTGCCCTGGCCCGGGCCGGCGCCAGCACCGTGGTGGTGGGCCGCGACGAGTCCAGGGGCGAGGCCGTCGTCGCCCGCTTGGGGGGCGGGCAGGTGAGCTTCGAGCGCTGTGACACGGTCCGCCGTTCCGAGCTGCGCCAGCTTGTGGAGCGCGTGCTCGCCGCCCACGGGCGCATCGACGTGCTCGTCAACGGGGCGGGCCTCAACTCGGCCACGCCGCTGCTCGAGATCTCCGACGAGGAGATCGACGCCGTAGTGGGCGTCAACCAGGTCGCCGTGCTGCGGGCGTGCCAGGAATTCGGCCGCTACTTCACCGCCCGCGCCCACTCGTCGGGCCAAGGAGCGAGCATCATCAACATCGGCAGCATGGCCGGGCTGGTGCCGCTGTCGTTGGTGGTGACCTATGCCATGGCCAAGGCAGCGGTGCACAACCTCACCAAGAGCCTGGCCCGCGAATGGGGCCCCCTGGGCATCCGCTGCAACGTGCTCGTCCCCGGCTTCTTCCCCGCCGAGCAGAACCGCGCCCTGCTCGGCCCCGAGCGTGTGGAGGCCATCGTCGGCCACACCCCCCTCGGGCGCCTGGGCGAGCCTGACGACCTGGTGGGCGCCACGCTGCTCCTGGCCGGGGACGCCGGGCGGTTCATCACCGGTGCCGAGCTCGTGGTGGACGGCGGGTTCAGCGCCACCAGCATCTGAGCGGATCGGCGCCAGGTGGCCACTTTCCTCGGTGACGACGTCCTGCTGTCGAACGACACGGCGCGCGCCCTCTACCACGGTGTCGCCCGAGGGGCGCCCGTGGTCGACTTCCACACCCACCTGTCCGCCGGTGACATCGCCGCCGACCGCGTCTTTGCCACCCTGACGGAGCTGTGGCTCGAGGACGACCATTACAAGTGGCGGGCCATGCGCCTGGCCGGGGTGGACGAGCACCTCGTGAGCGGTGACGCCGACCCCTGGGACAAGTTCCTCGCCTGGGCCGCCACCGTGGTGCGGCTGGTGGGCAACCCGCTGCACCTCTGGACGCACCTCGAGCTGCGGCGGGTGTTCGGCATCGACCTGGTACTCACCCCGGCGACGGCGGGGGAGGTGTGGGAGGAGGCCAACCGCCAGCTGCCCGGGTGCTCGGCCCGCCAGCTGCTCGCCCATTTCCACGTGGCGCTGCTGTGCACCACCGACGATCCCGGCGACGACCTCGACGCCCACCGGCGCCTGGCCGCCGGGGACGAGGCCACACCCAGGGTCCTCCCCACCTGGCGTCCCGACGCCGCTCACCGCCTGCTCGAGGACCCCCGGGCCTGGAACGCCTGGGCCGAGCGCCTGTCCCACGTGGCAGGCACCGCGGTGGAGGACCTGGACTCACTGCTCGGCGCCCTGGCCATCTCGCGTCGGGCTTTCGCCGGGCTGGGCGCCCGCTCCAGCGACCACGGCTCGGCCTGCCTGCCCGGCCAGGAGCCCGACCGGCATCTGGCCGACGACGCCGTGCGCCGCGCCCGCCAGGGAGCCGCTCCCTCGCCGGCGGGACGCCAGGCGGTGGAGGCCGAGGTGCTGGCACTGGCCGCCGAGATGGCGCACGAGGACGACTCGGTGCAGCAGCTGCACCTGGGCGCCCGCCGCGACCTCTCGCCCCGCCTGCTCGCCGGCCTGGGACGCGATGCCGGTGGCGACGCCATCGACGACGAGAGACAAGCACCGGGGCTGGCCCGGCTCCTGGGCGGCCTCGACGCCAGCGGGCGCCTGGCGCGCACGGTGCTCTACAACTCGAATCCCGCCGACAACGCCCTTTTCGCCGCCATGGCCGGGACCTTCAGCCGAAGCGGTGTGCCCTCCCCGGTGCAGTGGGGCCCACCGTGGTGGTTCAACGACCACGAGGACGGCATGCGCCAGCACCTGCGCCTTCTGGGCGCCGTCGGCCAGCTGGCCGGCTTCGTGGGAATGGTCACCGACTCGCGTTCGCTTCTGTCCTTCACGCGTCACGAGCTGTTCCGCCGCGTGCTGTGCGACGTGCTGGGGGCCGGCGCCGAGACAGGGCGCATCCCGGCGGACCACGAATGGCTGTCAGGCGTCGTGGGCGACATCTGCGCCGGCAACGCCGTCGCCTACTTCGGGTTCCCGTGACGACGGTGCCGGCACCGAGCCGCGTCGTGGTGATGGGGGTGGCGGGCTCGGGCAAGTCCACCGTGGCCCGGCTCCTGGCTCAGCGCCGGGGTGCCTGCTTCCTCGAAGGCGACGACTTCCATCCCGCCGCCAACGTGGCCAAGATGGCCGCCGGGACCCCCCTCACCGACGACGACCGCTGGCCGTGGCTGGCCGCCCTGCGCCAGGCCATGCGGGGCGAGAGCGACGTGGTGGCAGCCTGCTCGGCCCTCAGGCGCTCGTACCGGGACGCCCTGCGGGCGGCGGGGCAGGTGCGCTTCGTGCACCTCGTGATCGACCCCGCCGAAGCCACCCGACGAGTGGCGGCACGCCACGGACATTTCATGGGCCGGTCCATGGTGGCGAGCCAGTTCCAGGCGCTCGAGGTCCCCGGAGCCGACGAGACCGACGTCGCTCCCATCGATGCCGACGGCGCTGCCGAGGCCGTGGCCGACCACGCCGCCGCGGCGCTGGCGCTGCTGTCCCCCGGCACGGCGACCACCCCCCTGGTGCGCGC
>JBJKRZ010000278.1:0-2587 GCA_046704365.1 Acidimicrobiales bacterium
GTTCAGCGTCTCGCGCTCGGCGCCCATCTCCAGCAGCGCGGCCAGGGGGAACTCGGTTCGCAGGTCGTGCTGGTCGAGCAGTTCGAGGACGCGGGCAAAGGTGGCTGGTTCTCGCGGAGGCATCCCGCTGTTGACGTAGCGACCGTCGCGGCAGCGAACCTGGGTCCGCAGGGTGGGAGTCGGAGACGCGTGTCGGCCGGTCGGGCGCCTCATCTCCTCCGCTGCGGCCTACCACCCGTAAGACGCCATCTCGGTGGTGACGTTGTTGGCAGCGCTCATGTTGACGTCGACATACTGGCCTCGTCCGGACCGCTCCCGCTCCAACAGAGCGACCAGCAGCCCGGTCACCGCCCAGTGACAGGCCGTCTGGTAGCCCTGGTTTCCCCCGCCCCGCACTGGAGGCAGCCGGTGATCGTCGTAGCCGCAGCTCCACACGGGGCCGGACTCGGCCATCAGCGTCAGGTCTGTTGCCGGCTCGGCGGAGCGTGCCGAGTTCTGGCCGAAGGGCGTTACAGAAGCCATGATCAGGTGTGGATGGCTCTCGGAGAGTTGACTCCACCCCAGCCCAAGGGTGTCGAGGTACCCCGGCATCTCGGCCTCCAACAACACGTCCGACCGGCCCACCAGGTCGGCAACTCGGTCCCGGTCCGCTTCCAGGTCGGCCACCACGCTGTGTTTGCCGGTGTTGTTGTGCCACCAGGCCAGGCTTCGCTCCAGGCCAGGCTCGTCCTCCAGGAACGGGCCCAGGAACCGTTGCCGGGCACCCCCGGGCGGTTCGATGACCGCCACCTCGGCTCCCAGGTCCGCCAGGAGCTTCCCGGCCCAGGCCACCCGCTCGTCCGCCAGTTCGACGACCCGGACGCCCTGGAGCGGTCCCATCAGACCACGCCTTCGTCGGCTAGCTGGCCGATCTCCCGGGCGGAGAGTCCCAGGATTTCGCCCAGCACCCGCTCGTTGTCCTGGCCCAGGACGGGACCGCCACGATCGATGCGCCAGTCGGTGGCGGAGAGGTGGATGGGCAGGCCGTCGACCCGCAGAGCTCCGTGGATGGCGTGGGTCACGGTCGGCCACAGCCCCCAGGCGTCGTTGTCGGGATTGGCGTCGCACCGCTCGGCTGGACGCAGGACTGGGGCGCATGGGACGCCCACGGCTCTAAGGGCCACGACGATGTCGTCCCGAGCCCGCACCGACGTCCAGGACCCCAGCCGGGCGTCGAGCTCGTCTTGGTCAGCCAGGCGACCGGCTAGACGGGCGAAGTCCTCGGCGCCGGCCCACGGCTCATCCGCCACCCGGGCCAGGGCGGACCAGTCCTGGTCGTGACGGCAGGCGATGGCTACCCACGAGTCCTCGTCCTTGCAGGGGAAGATGCCGTGGGGGGCCATAGGGGAGTCCGTGTCCCGGTTGGAGGCGACTGGGAGGTCCCTCTCGGCTCGTCCGTTGACAGTGGCATCGAGAGCGGCCAGTCCGGCCAGGGTAACGCCGGCCTCGGCGCAGGCAATGTCCACCCACTGGCCCTCCTCGGTGCGCCGTTGGTGGTAAAGGGCGGCCAGCAAGGCGATGGCCATGACATAGGCGCCGGAGTGGTCCATGTACGAGTAACCCCAGCCCGCCGGCTCATTTCCTGGGAGAGCCGAGGTGTGGGTGAGACCGCTCATCGCCTGTGCGATCGGCCCCCACGACTTGAATGAGTGGTAGGGCCCTTCGTAGCCGAAGCCCGAGTTCGACACGTACACGACTCCCGGGCGGAGCTCTTGCAGGCGCTCATAGCCGAAGCCGAGTCGGTCCATGACACCGGCAGCGAAGTTTTCGGTCACGGCGTGTGAGATACGCACCAACTCGCCCAGCAGCTCCCGTCCGCGCTCGGTGCGCAGGTTCAGGGTGACCCCAAACTTCTCGACGTTGTGGTTGTTGAAGCCGGAGCCCCCCTCGGGCCCGGTGTCTCCGTGCAGGCGGGGCGGGAGCTGACGGACGATGTCCCACAGGCCCCGTCGGACGGGGTCCTCTATGCGGATGACCTGGGCGCCGAATGCCGCCAGCACTCGGGTGGCGCCGGCGCCCGCCAGCTGGCCGGACAGGTCGCAGATTCTTACGTCGTCCAGAGGACCGGGGTGGCCGGAGGCATTTCCCCCTTGCTCGAGGGGCGCACCGGTTGTCACCTGACCCTCTGACGGCCTCTTGGCTTCATCACCCAGCAACGCTAATCCCGGCTGATCCCGTGTCCGGGCTGCTGCCGCCGACGGATGGTCCCCGAGGTGCGTTGAACCGAGGTCGCTGCCGCCGGACTACGACGACAGTTCAGCCCGGCGCGACCACCAGGCCTCGGCGGTGGTCATTGCGCTCTCGGCCTCGTGGATGCCATCACCCACGAGTCCTGCGGTGGCAGCCCAGTGCAAGGGAATGAGGGCCAGAGCCCCGGGGAGCCATCGGTGCTCGTCGGGAGTCAACGGTTCCGGAGCCGTTCCTTCGTAGGCGTCAAGCAGTCGTCGCGGCTCGAGCAAACCAACCGGCTGGCCCGCGCCATCGGGGCCGCTCTGTGCGACGTGGTTCAGGCTGCCCGCGATGTCGTACAGCCGCTCCCTGACCCTCG
>JBJKRZ010000279.1:0-4146 GCA_046704365.1 Acidimicrobiales bacterium
GGAGCAGGCAGTCGGTGAAGCCGCCCGTGGAGGCACCGGCGTCGAGGACGCGCCGGCCCGCCGGGTCGACGCCGAAGCCGCTCAGAGCGGCGTCGAGCTTCTCGCCTCCGCGGGAGACGAAGCGGGGGCCGGGGCCGCGCACCACCACCGGCTCGCCGCTCGCCACCAGGCGCTCGGGCTTGTCGGCGGTGGCCCCGGACACGAGGACCGCCCCGGCCTCCACCAGGGACCGGGCGTGCCGGCGTGACTGGGCCAGTCGTCGCCGCACCAGCTCGCTGTCGAGCCGGCGGCGGACCACCTCTTGCCGGTCAGCTGCGCCGGCGGGCGGCGCTCGAGGTGCGCGAGGTCTTCTTGGCGGCGCTCTTCTTGGCCGCAGAGGTCTTGCGCGCCGCAGTCTTCTTGGCCGCCGTCTTCTTGGCCGCCGTCTTCTTGGTGGCCGAGGTCTTGCGCGCCGCCGTCTTCTTGACTGCCGAGGTCTTGCGCGCCGCAGTCTTCTTGGCCGCAGTCTTCTTGGCCGCAGTCTTCTTGGTGGCGCGCCCTGTCGGTCGGCGCCCGGAGCCGCCGCCGGCCCGGCGGGCAGCCGTCCCCGCCTTCTCGAGGATGTCGGACACCTTGCGGGCCACCTCGTTCACGTCGCCCAGCCCGAGGTCCGAGAGCTGGCGACGCACCTCGGAGCGGACCGTGGAGGCGAAGGCCTCCGACCGCTGCCTGCTGGTGCGCACCATGTCCTCCACCCAGTCCTGGGCCTTGGTCGACTCCACCTCTCCGGCGCGAATGAGATCGCGCACGACCTCCTCGGCTCGCGATCGGGTGATCTGGGACAAGGCCATTGCTGCGTCGATGTACCGCTTGAGCCCATCGTTGGTCGCCATGGGACGACACGCTAGGACGCCGCGATCGGGCGCGGCAAGGTCGGGCAGCCCTCGGGACCGGCCCTCACGTCAGGTGACGGGCCACCAGCGCGGCGAGGTCGGCGGCTTCTTCGTCGGGCTCGACGACGATGGGCTCACGCCCGTCGCTGGTCACCCCCGAGCGCACCAAGGCGAAGGGCGCGCCGAGGCGACGGGCCAAGGCGCCGTCTGTGGAAGGGCGGTCCCCTACGATCAACGACACCTCGGGGGCGCGCTGGCGGATGAGATCCACCATGGGGGCATGGGGCTTGCCCGCCACCTCAGGGGTGGCCTGGGCGGCGGTGGCGACGGCGGCGAGCAGCGCTCCCGACCCGGGAAGCAGCCCGGTGGGCGTGGGATGGGTGGGGTCTTCGTTGGTGCCGATGAAGCGGGCGCCCCTGCGCACCAGCGTGGCGGCGTCGGCCAGGAGCTCGAAGTCGAAGCGCCTCGTCCAGCCGACCACTACGGCATCGGCAGGCCCGCTCTGCACCACGACCACGCCACGGCGAGTCAGCGCCTCCACAACCCCGCCTTCCGCACAGGCGAAGGCGGTGGAGCCGGGCACGAGCATGGAGGCCGCCGCCTGGGCTGAGGTCACGAGGTCTTCGGGCTCCGCCTCGATGCCGGCTCTGGACAGGCGGGTCAGCAGCTCCGCCACGGTAGGAGCGGCGTTGTTGGTGGCGAACACCACCCGCACGCCGTGGCGTCGCAGGCGCGACACGGCGTCGGCCGAGCCGGCGATGGGTTGCTCGGCCAGCCACACCACCCCGTCGAGGTCCACGACCCAGGTGGGCGGGGGGCCGTCACCCGTGAGAGAGGAACTCTCGGCGCGCTCGTCGTCGAGGGGGGCAGCGGGCATGGGGCCATGTTGGCAGAGGAGCCCGCCACCCCGGCCCGCCTTCAGCCCCCAGGCCTGCGCCCGAGACGCACAGGCTCGGTGATGCCCTGCTGTTGGCGCTGGGACAGGTAGGCACGCCCCCCGTAGCGGGCACGCAGCTCGGCGGCGAGTGCCGGCTTGCGATCGTCGAGAAAGGCGAGGAAGTGCTCCTTCACCCCCGGGCGAAGGTGGAGGGCGACAGGTGTGACCGCCGTGGCCCCTGCCTCGAGGCAGGCGGCCGTGAGCGCCCGGAGTTGCTCGGGTCCGTCCGACCAGCCCGGGATGATCGGCGCCACGAGCACGGCGGTGGGGATGCCTGCCTCGTTGAGGCGCTGCACCGCCTCGACCCGACGGCGCGGATGGGGCGTGCCCGGCTCGGTGGCCTTCCACACCTCGTCGTCGAGCGTGCCGATGGAGAAGGCACAGCGCACCTCGGTGCGGGCTGCGGCGGCGGCGAGCACGTCGACGTCTCGCACGATGAGCGTGCCCTTGGTGAGGATGGAGAAGGGGTTGCGGGCCTCGCCGAGGGCTTGCACGATGCCTCGGGTGAGGTGGTAGCGGCCTTCGGCTCGTTGATAGGGGTCGGTGTTGGTCCCCATGGCGACGAGATCGCCCTTCCACTTGGGCGAGCGCAGCTCGGCTCGCACCCTGTCGACGGCGTTCACCTTGACGACGATCTTCCGTTCGAAGTCCTCGCCCATCCCGAGGTTCAAGTACGCGTGCGTGGGCCGGGCGAAGCAGTAGGCGCACGCATGGCTGCACCCCCGGTAGGCGTTGATGGTGAAGCGAAACCCCATCGCCGAGGAAGCGGGCACAGGGTTGATGATCCGTTTGGCGTTCACGTGCAGGAACTCCAGCCCGCGGTACTCCCCGCGCCCCACGTGACGCTCGAAGAGCTCCTCGTCGCTGAACAACGTGGGCTGGCCGCAGTCGTCGTCAGCGAGCCGCCAGCGAAATCCCTGGTCACGGCCTTGCCCGCTGCGGGTCACCCGATCCAGCGTAGCGAACATGTGTTCGATAGGCTACAGGGCCCGGCGGAGCGCAGGGGCCGGCGACAGAGCGTCGGGGCCCCCTGGGCCAGCGCACGGCGGCGAGGGCGCTCGCTAGCCTGAGCGCCCCTCGGGCTGGCACAGGTGGGCAGCAAGGCTGAGCCCGGCATGGCGTTCCTCCTCGTGGCGGCCCCGCGCCAAGTGGATCGCGCCGTCCGGGCGGTGTTGGAGGCTCAAGCGATGAGGACGACCCGGAGTTCGAAGGCCAGCGCCACGACACTCATGCGTCGCGTGGGCGTGGCGGTGGTGGCCGCCGCCGGGCTGGCGCTGCCCCTCGTGGCCAGCGCCCCTGCTGATGCTGCGTCCTATTCCGGGTACCAGTGGGCGCTGCAGGTCGTGGGCGCTCCCACGGCTTGGCGCTACGGGACGGGCACGGGCGTGAAGATCGGCATCGTCGACACGGGCGTCGACGGCGCCCAGCAGGACCTCGCCGGCAAGGTGGTGGCGGGCGCCACATTCCTGAGCAATCCCTCGCCGGGATGCGCCAGCGCCCAGCAGGACCCGAGCGGCGCCGACGACAACGGGCACGGCACCCACGTGGCCGGCATCGCGGCGGCGAGCGGACAGTACGGCGTGACGGGCATGGCTCCCGGCGCCTCCCTGGTCGTGGCCAAGGTCCTCGACTGCACTGGCTCCGGTCAGTACCAGGACGTCGTGACGGGGATCAATTGGGTGGTGCAGCACGGTGCCCGGGTGGTCAACTTGAGCCTGGGCGACGCCTCCATCGGCGGGCTGGTCGACCCCTCCAACTTCCAGGGCAGCCCTCTCGGCCAAGCCCTGCAAGCGGCGTGGAACGCCGGCGCTATCCCCGTGATCGCCGCCGGCAACAACAGCGGTGGGCTCTTCGGGCTGGGTGACGCCAACTACTCGGGGGTACCGGCGGTGGTGGTGGCGGCCACGGGCTCGACCGCCAACGGCGAGCAGGATTCCCTGGCGTCGTACTCGAACGACGTGAACGACGCCCAGTGGGGGGTGGCGGCACCCGGCGGCGACGACCCGAGCGGCCCCACGTCTCCCACCTGCGGGGAGTACGACAAGTACGAGGTCCTGTCCACGTACTGGACGAGCGCCGACGCCACCGGCTGCTATGCCACAGACGAGGGCACCTCGATGGCCACGCCGTTCGTCACCGGAACCCTCGCCGATCTTCTCGGCCGTGGGCTCAGTGCCAGCCAGGCCGTACAGACCATGCTGACCAGCGCCAACCACGCCGTGGCGTGCGGGTCCCAATGCTCGGGCTTGATCGACGCCGGTGCCGCCATGCAGGCCACGGCGAACAGCCATGGCGAGGTGGCCGGTCCTGCCAAGGGTGTCACCACCGCACCTGCCA
>JBJKRZ010000280.1:0-8181 GCA_046704365.1 Acidimicrobiales bacterium
GAGGGCGCACCTTGTCCCGGCTCGGTCGCCGACGGCGCCGAGGCGGCGGCGCCGCTCCCGGCCTCGCCCCCCCTCCGGCGCCAGGGATCCCAGGGGTCGTCGGCCTGAGAGGCGTCGGCGTCCATGAACGAACCACGCTAGCTGACGTCATGAGGCCAGCGGCAGCGCTGGGCCGGGTGCTTCACAGGCTGGCGATCAGCTTCTCGACCCGCTCGTCGTGGGAACGGAAGGGGTCCTTCAAGAGCACCGTCCTCTGGGCTTGGTCGTTGAGCTTGAGGTGCACCCAGTCCACGGTGAAGTCGCGGCGGCGCTCTTTGGCACGCCGGATGAACTCCCCCCGCAAGCGCGCCCTGGTGGTGCCCGGGGCGTGGTTGACGGCTTCGGCCACGGCCGTCTCGTCGATGACGCGCTCCATGCGGTCCCTGGCTTCGAGCCGGTAGTACAGGCCGCGTTCACGGTTGACGTCGTGGTACTGCAGGTCCACGAGTGCCACCCGGGGGTGGCCCAACGGCAGGCCGTGACGCTGGCGGTAGGCGTCGATGAGCTGGTGCTTGGCGACCCAGTCACACTCCCGCTCGAGGCTCATGGGGTCCGACTCGAGACCCTTCAGGCAGTGCTCCCACATGTCGAGGGCGCGGTCCTCCTGGGGGGACAGGCCGTGAGTGTCGCGATAGCGCAGGGCGCGGGTGAGGTACTCCGTCTGGATGTCCAGCGCGCTCACTTCTCGGCCGTTGGCCAAGCGGACCTTGCGCCGGCAGGTCAGGTCGTGGCTGATCTCGCGGATGGCACGGATGGGGTTCTCCAACGTGAGGTCGCGCAGGACCGTCCCGGGGTCCTCGAGCATGCGCAGCAGGATGCTGGTGGCTCCCACCTTCAGATAGGTGGCGTACTCGCTCATGTTGGAGTCGCCCACGATGACGTGCAGGCGGCGGAAGCGCTCGGCGTCGGCGTGAGGTTCGTCACGGGTGTTGATGATGGGCCGGCTCCTGGTGGTGGCCGACGACACGCCCTCCCAGATGTGCTCGGCCCGCTGCGACAGGCAGAACACCGCTCCCCGGGCGGTCTGCAGCACCTTGCCGGCACCGGCATAGATCTGGCGGCTCACCAAGAACGGGATGAGCACCTCGGTGTAGTGGGCGAAGTCGTCACGGCGGCTGGTGAGGTAGTTCTCGTGGCAGCCGTAGGAGTTACCCGCCGAGTCCGTGTTGTTCTTGAACAGGTAGATGACGCCGCGTATCCCCTCCTCCCGCAGTCGGGCCTCGGCACCGCTGACCAGGTGGTCGAGGATGCGCTCACCGGCCTTGTCGTGGGCCACCAGGTCGGCGATGACGTCGCACTCGGGGGTGGCGTACTCGGGATGGCTGCCCACGTCGAGGTACAGACGGGCCCCGTTCTCCAGGAACACGTTGGAGGAGCGGCCCCAGCTCACCACCCGGCGGAACAGGTAGCGGGCCACCTCGTCGGGGCTGAGGCGGCGTTGGCCCCGCAGCGTGCACGTCACGCCGTACTCGTTCTCCAGGCCGAAGATGCGCCGGTCCATCGCTTCCCACGGTAATGCCACCACCCCTCGATGCGGTGGTCCGCCGGGCGTGGGAGCTGCAGGAGCTCCCGGGCGCCGGCGGCGCTCAGCCCTCGAGGCGGCGGGCCAGCTCCTCGTCTTCGAGGCGCCGGAAGGTGCGCCGGCCGTTGGCCCGGGCCAGCACCGCCACCTCGAGGTCGGCGGCAGCGAGGGTGCGCTCGGGGCCCCCCAGGGCCGCCACTGCCGCCCGCAGGGCCTGGTCGAGGTCCCAGCCCGCCTGCCAGTCACGGCCCAGGCGCTCCGAGATGGCCTCTGTCTCGCCGCCCAGCACGGCGAAACGGTCCTCGTCGGTGACGGTGCCGTCGTAGGAGATGTGGTACAGCTCGTCGCCGGCCCCGCCGGCCCCCAGCTCGGCCACGCCGGCGCCCAGCTCGGCCACGAGGATCTCCACCTCGAGGGGCTTCATCTCGTGGGTGAAGACGTTGCCCAGGTACTGGGCGTACAGGTTGGCCAGGGAGCGGGCGTCGACGTCCTCGCGCGAGTAGGCGAAGCCCTTCAAGTCGGCGTGGCGCACCCCCGACACGCGCAGCTGGTCGAACTCGTTGTACTTGCCCACACCGGCGAAGGCGATGCGGTCGTAGATCTCGCTCACCTTGTGCAAGGTGCGCGACGGGTTCTCGGCCACGATGAGGATGCCCCCCTCGTAGACGCTGGCCACCAGGGAGCGGCCCCGGGCGATGCCCTTCTGGGCGTACTCGGCCCGGTCCTTCATCACCTGCTCGGGCGCCACGTAGAAGGGCATCGTCACGGGCGGCTGCCCTCCTCGCGCTGGCCCACCAGGCTGGCGAAGCGCTCGGCCACCTCGGCGTCGGCCACCCGCTCGTAACCCCCCGCCGTGACGGTCGCCACCACCGGGTAGATGCCGCGCACCAGGTCGGGGCCGCCGGTGGCCGAGTCCTCGTCGGCCGCCTCGTACAGCGCCCGCACGGCCAGCTCGATGGCCTCGTCACGGGCCAGCTCGGGACGCCAGCCCAGCTTGATGGTGGTGCGGGCGTCGCGTCCGCCCGAACCCGTGGCGCCGTGGTCGGCCTCCTCGTAGTGCCCGCCGGTGACGTCGTAGGTGAAGATGCGCCCCGTGCCCCGGCGCAGGTCGAAGCCGGCGAACAGCGGGACCACGGCCAGGCCCTGCATGGCCATGGGCAGGTGCTCGCGCACCATCTGTCCCAGTTGGTTGGCCTTGCCCTCGAGCGACAGGGCCACGCCCTCGACCTTCTCGTAGTGCTCGAGCTGGGTCTGGAAGAGCTTCACCATCTCGACGGCCGGCCCCGCCGCCCCGGCGATGGCCACCGCCGAATGGCGGTCGGCAGGGAAGACCTTCTCGATGCCCCGATGGGCGATGAGGTGGCCCTCGGTGGCCCGGCGGTCCCCGGCCATGACCACGCCCTCGGCGTAACGCAGGGCGGCCACCGTGGTCCCGTGCGCAACGCCCAGGCCGCCGACGCTCGACGCCGGCGGGGGGGGCAGCGGTGCGTCGGTGCGCCGGACGAGGGCGGCGAAGCTGGGGCCCGGGTCCTCCCCGGGCGGGAAGAGGGGGAGACCCACCCGGCTACTCGCCGCCCTTCTGGACGTAGTTACGCACGAACTCCTCGGCGTTCTCCTCGAGGACCTCGTCGATCTCGTCCAGCAAGTCGTCGAGCTCGGCTTTGAGCTTCTCGCCCTGGCCCGAGGGTGCCTCGGTCTCCTCGGGCGGCGTCTCCTCGCGAGGAGCCGTCTGTGGGCGGCGCTTCAACTCCCGTTCTGCCATCTCGACCCTCTCCTACCCGCTCAGCCGGGCCAACAGGTCGGCCGGGGAGCTGCTCTCGGAGAGCAGCGCCTCGACGTGGTCGGCCGTGCCGCGCAGTGGGTCCATCATAGGGACGCGCCGCAGCGGATCGGCACCCAGGTCGAAGACCAGGGAGTCCCAGTTGGCGCTGGCCACGGACCCGCCCCAGCGGCGCAGGCACTGGCCCCGGAAGTAGGCCCGGGTCCGTCGCGGGGGCTCGGTGACGGCCCGGGCCACGTCGGCCCCCTCCACCAGGTGCTCGGTGGCCAGGCGGGCGTAGAGGGACCGCTCGGGGCGCAGGTCGTGGTACTGCAGGTCCACCGCCGCCATGCGGTGGTCGTCCCAGTCGAGCCCGTGGCGCTCCCGGTAGCCCTCGAGCAGCTGCAGCTTGGCCGCCCAGTCCACCTTGGCCACCACCGTGGCCGGGTCGGTCTCGAGGCCGCTCAGGACCTCCTCCCACTGGCGCAGCACCTCCTTGCCCACCGCCTCGTCGCCCATGTGGGCCAGGCCCCTGTCCTCGGCGTACTTGCGGGCCAGGCCGTAGAGCTCCCACTGGATGGACAGGGCCGTGGCGCTGCGACCGTCGGCCAGCTCGACGGGCCGGCGCAGCGAGGGGTCGTAGGACACCTGGCGGATGGCCTTCACGGGGTTGGCCAGCGTGAGGTCGAGGCTGCCGAAGGCGTCGTCCTCGATGAGAAGCAGCACGAGGGCGGTGGTCCCCACCTTCAAGAAGGTGGCCACCTCGGCCAGGTTGGCGTCGCCCACGATCACGTGCAGCCGCCGGTAGCGCTGGGGGTCGGCGTGCGGTTCGTCGCGGGTGTTGACGATGGGCCTCTTCAAGGTCGTCTCCAGGCCGATCTCCTCCTCGAAGAACTCGGCCCGCTGGGAGAGCTGGAACCACACGTCGCGCCCGGAGCTGCCCGGCGTCTCGCTGCCCACCTTGCCGGCGCCGGTGAACACCTGGCGGGTCACGAAATGGGGGGTGACCTGATGGGCGATCCGGGCGAAGGGAACCGACCGGTCCATCAGGTAGTTCTCGTGCGTGCCGTAGGTGTTGGCCTTGCCGTCGGAGTTGTTCTTGTAGACGACGATGGACTGCCCGGGCGGGAGCAACCTGGCCGCCGCCGCCATGGAGCGGCGCAGCACCTCCTCGCCCGCCTTGTCGTAGCGGACGACCTCCAGGGCGTCGGCGCACTCGGGCGTGGAGAACTCGGGGTGGGCGTGGTCGACGTAGTAACGGGCGCCGTTGGTCAGCACGGCGTTCACCAGGTGGGTCTCCACCTCCGGCGGCAGCGCCCCCTCCCGGGCGAAGCCCCGGGCGTCGTTGCCCGGTGTCTCGTCCTCGAAGTCCCAACCGGCGCGCGCCAGGTCGGCCACGTAGGCGTTGACCAAGAGCGACGACGACGACACCGGGTTGCCCTCGGCCCCGCTGTGGTGGATGCCGTACTCGGTCTCGATCCCGCAGACCTTGGCCACCGACATGGCCCGACCCTACCGCCCTGCGCTCCGGGACAGGGGGCCCGGCCTGGCAGGGTCCTCAGAGGTACTGGCCGGTGCCCACCCGCTCGATGGAGCGGCCACCTCGGGTCTCCTCGCTGTCGGCCAGCAGCGTCCGGACATAGACGATCCGCTCGCCTTTCTTCCCGGATATGCGCGCCCAGTCGTCGGGGTTGGTCGTGTTGGGCAGATCCTCGTTCTCCTTGTACTCCCGACGGATGGACTCGAGCAGGTCCGTGGTCCGGATGCCGTTGCCCTCGCCGGCGATGGCCCGCTTGATAGCCAGTTTCTTGGCCCGGCGCACGATGTTCTCGATCATGGCGCCCGAGGCGAAGTCACGGAAGTACAGGACCTCCTTGTCCCCGTTCTGGTACGTGACCTCGAGGAACTTGTTCTCCTCGTCGGCCCGGTACATCTCCGACACCGTCTCCTCGATCATGGCCTGCACCGCCTTGGCGGCGTCCCCCCCACCGAGGCGCTCCACCTCGGTGTCCTGCAAGGGCAGCTCCGAGCTCAGGTAGCGGGAGAAGATCTGGGAGGCGGCCTCCTTGTCGGGGCGCTCGATCTTGATCTTCACGTCCAGGCGGCCGGGCCGCAGGATGGCAGGGTCGATGAGGTCCTCTCTGTTGGAGGCGCCGATGACGATCACGTCGCGCAGCGTCTCCACCCCGTCGATCTCGGCCAGCAGCTGGGGAACGATCGTCGACTCCATGTCCGAGCTGATGCCGGTCCCCCGCGTGCGGAACAGCGAGTCCATCTCGTCGAAGAAGACGATGACGGGGACGCCTTCCTCCGCCTTCTCGCGGGCCCGCTGGAAGACCAGGCGGATCTGGCGCTCGGTCTCGCCCACGTACTTGTTGAGCAGCTCCGGTCCCTTGATGTTCAAGAAGTAGCTGCGGATGTTGGCGTTACCGGTGGCCTCGGCCACCTTTTTGGCCAGCGAATTGGCCACGGCCTTGGCGATGAGCGTCTTGCCGCACCCCGGTGGGCCGTAGAGCAAGATGCCCTTGGGGGCGGGCAGCCGGTACTCGTTGAACAACGCCCGGTGCAGGTAGGGCAGCTCCACGGCGTCGGTGATGGCCTCGATCTGGTCGTCGAGGCCGCCCACGTCGGAGTAGGTGACGTCGGGTACCTCCTCGAGGACGAGCTCCTCCACCTCGGGACGGGGCAGCTTCTCCACCACCAGCTGCGAGCGGCTCTCCATGAGCAGGGCGTCACCGGCGCGGATGTGCACGCCGCTGAGGGAGTGGGCGATCTCCACCACCCGCTCCTCGTCGGCCCGGGCGAAGACGATGGCCCGCCTGCCGTCCTCCAGGACCTCCTTGAGCGTGACCACCTCGCCGGAGTCCTCGCCCTCGCGGGCCAAGATCACGTTGAGGGACTCGTTCAGGACCACTTCCTGGCCGCGGTGCAACGAGAAGGGGTCGATCTCGGGGTGCACGGCCACCCGCATCTTGCGGCCCCCGGAGAACACATCGGCGGTACCGTCGTCGTTGGCGCCCAGGAACGTGCCGTAGGCGCTGGGCGGCTGGGTGAGCTTGTCCACCTCCTCGCGCAACGCCGCGATGTGCTCCTTGGCCTGCTGCAGGGTGTAGGTGAGCTTCTCGTTCTGCGACACGGCCTGAGCCAGCTGGCCCTTGGTCTCGAGCAGGCGCTCCTCCAAGGACTGCACCCGCCCCGGTCCCTCCGACAGCCGCCGGCGCAGGGCGCCGACCTCCTCCTCGGCTTGGCGTGAGCGCTCTCTCAGGCGGTTCAGCTCGTCGAGCAGCTCGAGCCGTCGTTCCTCGTCGGACGGTGCCGTCGGAACCACCTCCCTCGGGGCCTGGGCCCTCGCTTCGGACCATACACCGGCCTCGGCGCGAATCGGCGCGTTCACGCCCCGTGTCGGAGCGGGGCGGGCGTCGACCGGGACCATGGCGGCCAACCGGTAGAATGGCGCGTCGGCGCCGGCGCCCCGGGCGCCCGAGGTGATCAGCGGCACGCCAGTCCTTGGGTTGACACCCCGATCGGGGCGTCTTACCGTCCGAGAGGCGTCGTTCCCCCGGTCACGAGGAGCGAGATCGAGCTGATGAAGGTCTGGATCGACCAGGATTTGTGCACCGGTGACGGGCTGTGCGAGGAGATCGCCCCCGCTGTGTTCACGCTGCTCGACGACGGTCTGGCCTATGTGAAGGAAGGCGACCTCGTCCGCAACGAGCCCGGTGGCTCGGCCGGCATGGCCCTCGTCCCCGAGGACCTGGAGGACGCCGTGACCGAGGCGGCCGAGGAGTGCCCCGGGGAGTGCATCTTCATCGAGCAGGGCTGACGGCGCCAGCAGGGCCGGTCGGCGGCGGCCGGCCAGAACCGGTCAACCGCTGAGCAGCCGGGCGCTGGTGAGGAAACCGGTGTGGGCCACCATGCGGTGGTCGGGACGCACCGAGCGGGCCTCCACGTGCCAGGTGCGCCGCAGGAGCTCGGCCGTCTCGGCCAAGCCGAACCCGCTGTGCTCGAGGCGGCTGCGCAGCTCGGCCACCTGCGTGATCGACGGCAGGTAGGCGACCAGGATCCCACCGGGCCGAAGGGCGCCCCGGGCATGGGCCAGCACCCGCCAGGGCTCGGGCAGGTCCAGCACCACCCGGTCCATGCCCCGCTCGTCCATGCCCTCGTAGACGTCGCGCTCCTCCACCCGGTACCGGGCGCCCGGCCCCAGGTAGTCGGCCACGTTGGCGCGGGCGCGCTCGGCGAAGTCCGGCCGCAGCTCGTAGCCCAGCACCTCGGCGCCGCTGCGCAGCATGGCCATGGACAGCGCCCCTGACCCCACACCGGCCTCGAGCACCCGGACCCCCGGCCCCACGTCGGCGGCGAGCAGGATGGCCCCGAGGTCCTTGGGATAGATGACCTGGGCGCCGCGCGGCATCTTGAGCACCACATCGGCCAAGGTGGGACGCAGGGCCACGAAGCGCCGGCCCGTGGAGGCCACCACCGTGGCGCCCTGGTGGCGGCCGATCACCTCGGCGTGGTCGAGGATCCCGGCATGGGTGTGGAAGGCGGCCCCGGGCACCAGGCGCACCAGGTAGCGCCTGCCCCGGGGGTCGACGAGCAGCACGCGCTCACCGGCGGCGAGCGGCTGGTCGTCGGCGGGGCCCTGCTCCACCGCCGCTGGTCAGGAGGCCGGCGGAGCCGGCTGGGCCTGGCCCGGCACCCACGCCCTCACCATCACGCTCTCCCCGGGCTCGAGCCGGCCGCTCCACACCACCGACGGCGGGCGCCGCCGTGCTCGGCGGGCCATCCAGGCGGCGACGCCCAGGGCCAGCCACATCGGCTCTCCCCTGAGCCCCCGGCGCAACCACCGCGAGCTCAGGCG
>JBJKRZ010000281.1:0-9389 GCA_046704365.1 Acidimicrobiales bacterium
GAAAGGAGCACGGTGCCTTCGCTAATCCCGGTGGCAGGCCCAAGCGGATCAATGCGGCCTAGAACCCTCGACCCCCTGTCGTGGAGCTACCGGAGCCAAATGGACGCCCGGGTACCGGAGACTGACATGCCATGACGATGTCCATGACGATGTCGTCGTTGGTGTCGTCGTCGGGGTGTTCTCGGGCGCCGAAGATCGCTTCCAGTCGGGCGGCGACGCCGGCACGGCCTCACTTTGGACATCACCACGCCACTTGGAGATGTCACCGACCTGATCCTGGATCGGGTTGAGAACCTGCCGGGGTCAGACAGCGCAGAATGCCGGGCTGCGCTCGGTCAGGCGAGGGCTTCGGACGAGGCAGTCGTGGGCCAGCCGTCCGACGCGTGATGCCCTCCCAGCCGGGGGAGCGAGGTGTCGGCACTTCCCAGAGGCCCCAGTCCTGGCTAACCGGACCTATGAAGCACCGACACCCTGGATGGATACGTGGCTTCCGCAGACCTTGACATTCATAGCGCCGTCGGCAGCTTGGTTCGCGATGTCCACCGTCGCGTGGTTGCCAAAGAGCAGTCTGATCGTTGACGGGACAAAATCCGGCATGGGACATGTGCCGGAGGCGCTGCCCATAGACGCCGCCGCCGTTGCATCCGTCGGCCAGAACAGGTCCACTCCAGCTACCCGCCCGTTCGTCGAAGTATGTACAGGCGGGAAGGTTCCATGGGCCGGCAGGGGCACTGGAGAGAAGGCATACGAAGGCACCACCAGCCGCGCGACCTCGGAGCTAGTGAGCAGCTCGGCAGACACCGGTGATTGAAGCGTGCAGGGGGTGCTACTGCGGTCAACGACTTCAAGCGAAGCTGCCCAGTTACCAGCAGCTCCCTGAATACTTGCGAGTTCCCCGGCGAGCTGCCCCGACGAACATGGCGTAGCCGGGATCGGGACTGTCGAGGACGAGGCCGTCGTTGAGGAGCCATGACCCGCCGTTGGGGAGCTAGCGGAACAAGCGGCAACAATGAGGGAGAGGCCGAAGAAGGGAAACCCAAGAGCGAACTTCCGAAGCACGCTCGAGTATTTCACTATGAGGCTCAGGTGGGCGGGCAGCAATAGCGGATGCAGTTCGAAGCCGCTAGGGCTTCGGGCCAGGTCCGAGGTGTCAGGCCGACCGGATCAAGTCGGCTAGACGTTATGAGCGTCCCCTGCCGCCGTCTGGGTAGCGCATCACGGCACTTAACAGGTCATCTTGAGCGGGCTTGTGAGGGCACGTGCAAACTTCGAGTCGCGCCCGATTCGATTTGTCGTCTACTTGACCGAGGGTTGTTGTGCGCCGAATATCTGTTCTGTTGTCTCACTGTTCACGCACTGCGAAGCGGCTCGATCTCCTCGAGCTCTGGTGCCAGGCGGTCGCGCTCGAGTTCGATGTCGTAACGAGATTGAAGATTGAGCCAGAAGCGCTCACTGGTACCGAAGTACCGGGCCAAGCGCAATGCAGTGTCGGCGGAGATCCCACGCTTCCCATGAACGATCTCGTTTATCCGACGCGGGGGAACACCGACGGCAACGGCCAGCCTGTGCTGGGTGACGCCAAGCGGCGACAGGTACTCCTCCTGGAGCACCTCTCCCGGGTGGATGGGAGCCATTGTCTTGCCCGTCATCGTTCCTCCTCAGTGGTAGTCGACGATCTCGACGGCCTCGGGGCCCGACTCGGTCCACCGAAAGCAGATCCGCCATTGGTCGTTGATCCGGATGCTGTACCGGCCGGCTCTGTCCCCCCGGAGCTTCTCGAGCCTGTTGCCCGGAGGTATGCGTAGGTCCACGAGAGCGTCAGCGGCGTCGAGGATGAGAAGCTTGCGCAGGGCGACACGCTGCACAGCCTCGTCGAGCTTCCGCACTCGCTGCCGTCGCCAGACCTTCTCGGTGTCACGGTTGGCGAACGACCTGATCACTGGGAGAGTATAACGGTAAACGTTATTAACGGCAAGCGTTATGCTTGTCGAACCGCGGGCCACCGGGTCGAGGGCCCTCGGGCGAAGTAGACCGGTCTACAACAGGCTGGATTTAGCACCACTAGCGGGACACCTCGCCGGACAGCGCCGCAGGTGGCGGCACACGTCAACCCGCGAGTTTCGCTACGATCCGCCTTGCCAAGGTTGGGGTCGCGGGTTCGAATCCCGCCCGCCGCTCCAGATACCGCCCGCCGCTCCAGCGTCCTCCGCTCCAAGACGGGGATCCTGTCGAGGGCCCCCCGGAATGCACGGGTTGAGACCTCGAGCGTCCTTCGCTGTGGGCGCTCACGTCCACGACGAAGGGAGAGGCCACCGTGGTGGCGGTGCTGGGGATGCCGACACCTCGCCCCCTCCAGTTAGCTCAAGACTGGTCATCGATGGTCGGCGCCGTCGGTCCGAGCTCTGAGCTTCCTTGGCCGAAGCCAGGTGGGAGAGATTGCAGCATCTCGTCGATCGGGCTGTCGCGTACGGCTTCGGGCGGTCGGGCCACCAGGAGCTCAGCGAAGTGGGCGTCCGCCTCGACTTCGGCGCTGCAGTCCACGCCGAGGTCCCGAAGGCCGCTCAAGGCCGCCTCGCGTTCGTGGGTGTCGGCAAAGCGGCGTTGCATGACGCGGTAGGCAGGAAACCGTTCCGTCACGAGACCGACGCGGTCGAGGCTCTCCGCGATCGGCTCGAAATCGATCCATCGGAGACTGAGCACGGCGATCCACGGAGGCGCGTCGCCTGCCGCTTCCACCACCGTCCTTAGGGTCCTCTCCCCGATGTAGCCGATCCCGCCGGTGACGGTTACGAGGTCAGCGGAGCCCAAGACCTTGGCATCATCGTCGTCGGGTGGTGCCGACTCGAGGTCGGCGACCACCGCGCCGTCGAGCAACCCGATGCTGGAGGCGTAGTGCACGGCGTTCTCAGCAACGTCAAGGCCGATGGTGTGGACGGCGTCCTCACGACGGTGAGCGGAGAACCATCGGCGGTCGATCTCCTCCAACGCAGAGGAATCGACAGCCGTGTCGTAATCAGCATAATGACCGTAGAGGTCGTCGAGGTCGACATCGTGGTTCAGCAAGGCGGCGTTGACACCGTAGGAGCAGCACACGTCGAGCACCGCCTTGTGGTCTCGCCCTCCCATCTGATCGAGAAGCCGCTCGAAGACGGGCACGCCGTGGGTGGGAATCTCGTAACCGAAGTCACCGAGGGTGCCGAAATAGGCACGCGGGTCCGTGCGGTTGTAGATGCTGCTGAAATCGGCCTTCGCTTCGTACAGATCGGACTGAGCGCTCATGGTGGTGTTCTGATCCCCTTACTTCACGGAGTCGCCCACCGACCAGCACAGCCGAGCCACAGCCACATTCGCCCACGACCGGGCTCCAACCGGATCCGGTCGGGAACGGTGTCGAGACTAGCGCGTTGCACCGAGCCAGCAAGCTGTGTGCCGAATTCCGACGAGCGTTCGGAGCGAGACGCGTCTCGCGCCATGGGGAGCGGAGGGGGGTCAGGTATGGAGCGACGCGTGCTCCACTGCTTGTCGTGGGCAGGTCCGCGTCCCCTCCGACGGGAGGTGGGGCTCGCCGAAGACGTCGAATCGGTCCTGCTCGCTCGGCGACCTTGCCCTACCACGACAATCATACGTCAGGGAGGGGGGCTTGCCGCAAGGAGCCCGATCGTGTTGAGAATGCGAGCCGTGATTGAGCATGCGGTGGTGATCGTCGGAGGAGGTCCGAGCGGGATGATGCTGGCGGCCGAGTTGGCGTTGGCAGGCGTCGACATCGCTGTCGTCGAGCGGCGTGCCAGTCAGGAGGTCGAGAGCTCGCGAGCCGGCGGCCTGCATTCACGTACCATCGAGGTGCTGGATCAACGCGGCGTGGCCGAGCGGTTCCTGTCCGAGGGACGTGCGATGCAGGTCCAGGCATTCGCCGGGATTCCTTTGGACATCAGTGATTTTCCCACGCGCCACAACTATGGGCTGGCGCTGTGGCAGCGCGACTTTGAGCGCATTCTGGCCGCCTGGGTCGACGAGCTGGGTGTGCCGGTCGCCCGCCAATGCGAAGTACAGGGATGCACCCAGGACGAAACCGGTGTCGACGTCACGGTCACCGGCGGCCAGGCGCTGCGGGCGGGATACCTCGTCGGGTGCGACGGAGGACGCAGCGTGGTCCGAAAGGCGGCCGGCATCGAGTTCCCTGGTTGGGACGCGACGAGCAGCTGGCTGCTCGCCGAGGTCGAGGTGACCGAACAGCCGCCGCGCGACATCCGCCGCCAGGGTGCGGGCGTCCATGCCATCCACAGGCTGGAGGACGGGCGGACGTTCCGGGTCGTCACGACCGAGGAACACCTCGGGCCTCCCAGCGAGCCCACCCTGGGGGACCTGAGGGACGCGCTTGTCGCTGTCTACGGGACCGATTTCGGACTGCACAGCCCGAGCTGGATCTCCCGGTTCACCGATGCAACCCGGCAAGCCGCTTCCTACCGAAAGGGACGTGTATTGCTAGCCGGCGATGCCGCCCACGTGCATCCACCGCAAGGCGGACAGGGCCTCAATGTCGGTGTTCAGGATGCCGTGAACCTAGGCTGGAAACTGGCTCAGGTGGTGAAAGGCACGTCGCGAGCCTGTCTCCTCGACACCTATCAGGCCGAGCGGCACCCTGTCGGTGCCAGCGTGCTCCGCAGCACCATGGCGCAGGTCGCCCTCAGTCGCACCGACGAGCGGTCCGAGGCATTGCGCGGCGTCATGACGACGTTGCTCAGCATGGACGGGCCCCGCAAACAGGTGGCCGGCATGCTCAGTGGCCTGGACATCCGATACGACTTCGGGAACGGGCACCCGCTGCTCGGGCGCCGGATGCCAGATCTCGACCTGGTGACGGCCGATGGGCCGGGGCGCCTGTTCACGCATCTGCACCGGGCCCGGCCGGTGGTGTTGAACCTGGGTAAGCCTGGGAGCTTCGATATCGGGCCGTGGGCCAACCGGGTCGAACTGCTCGACGCCTCGTACGACGGCCCCTGGCACCTCCCGGTGATCGGCGAGGTCACCGCCCCCCGTGCCGTAATGATCCGGCCCGACGGACATGTCGCCTGGGTGGGGGACAGCGCCGGCGCCGGATTGCGCAAGGCGCTGACCACGTGGTGCGGAGCTCCGTGATGGCGGCATCGGCTGCGGCTACCGGGCCAGGTAGACCCAGGCGTCAACAGCCCAGCCACACCCCCGGGCGCGGCTCTCGAGAACAGCGGGGCCGTCTGAGCGAGAAGCTCCTCCCCCTATCCACTCGACCGAAGCGCGCCGACAACGCGCCAGGCTCCGATGCCAGCAGTCAGCACAGCCACGAGCATGGCGGCGGTGATTCCCACCATGACGGGTGGTACGACAGAGCCCCACGTGCCGAGCGGCCCGAGTGAGCTCTGGAGAAAGCGCGGCGCGTGCAGCGCGGTGGCTACCCACCAAGTGGTGGTGCCGGCCAACACGACACCCATGCACAGGAAGACACCCAGCGCGCTGACCGCTTCTGCTCGCAAGAGCGCGCCCCGGAGCTCGATGCGGAGGGCGGCGACCACAGCCGCCCGCGTGCAGGCAACGAGGGCAGCAAGAAGGGTCATGCCCCACACGGCTCCCGCGACGCTGAAGATCCAGGCTCCGCCGTTGCGCTCGGCAGAGGCCTGGCTGTGGGCAAAGAGGATGACGGCGCCGCTGGTGAGAAGGGCCACCATCACCAGGACGGCGGTGTCGCGCATGGCCCGGCCGAGCCTTCCCCAGCCTTCGGCGCGCACCGATCTCGCCACGGGCAAGGCGAGAGCCAGCGCACCCAGTGCGACCAGAGCGCCGCCAAGGGTGGCGGCATAGATCACCGCCGTAACGGCATGGTCAGGGAGCCACCGCTCATTGACGGGGGTGGCCAGATCCCAGTGCTCGACGTATTTGGCGAAGACGCTTCCGCTCACCATGAAGAAGGACCAGGCGCACAGCACGACAAGGGCACCCGTTCGCGCCCGTTGTGCGGGAACAGCGCCCGGAGCGAAGCCAGACGCGCGGGCGTGCTCGGTGAGCGCAGCCCGGAGCAACGACAGACGCTGACGGAGCGGCACTGATCCGTCGCCGTAGGTGTCCTCAAGGAGCGCTGCGAGCTCTCCGCCATAGCGCGCCCGCCAGCTGGCTGGGTAGCGGCCGACGAGGTGGTCGAATCGGCCGGGAGCGCCCATCAGGCCCACGCTCCGCTGAAGGGAGTCACCACGCCCAAGCGTGAGGCGCCCACAGCGGCCAGTGCCTGCATGTCGACGACTGCGCCTGCAAGAGCACGCCGCCCGGCAGCGGTGATGCGATAAGGCCGGCGGCGCTCGTCCTTCCCGACTGCTTCGATGAGGCCGCGTTCATCGAGGCGGGTGATGGCGCCGTAGAGCGTGCCCGGGCCGAGCACGACGCCGGCGAACTCCTCGATGTCCTTGCTCAGCGCGTAGCCGTGCTTGGCGCCTGCTGCCAGGCTCGTGAGGATCAGGACCATCGGCTCGTTGGGGCGACCGAGCCCTCCGTCCCTGCGTGCCACGCTTCCATGATACTACGTGGGACGTAGTAGTCAAGCTTGCACAGCACCGAGATCGACCGGGCTGCCCGGAGGGCTGGCCGCGGTTCGAGGAAGTGATTGTGCGCTCAAATGGTGGCCCTGTGCATCACGACCGGTCAGGCGAGGGGGCCCTCGAGCCAGCGTGGCGTCCCCCCGGCGAAGCCGTGAGCGGGCCCTGGGATCCGCTCCGGGAGGACCTGTCGCCGTGAGCCACCGCCTGCTTCGGGGCCGGCGGCTGGCCGGTCCCGCCCTGAGCCTGGTGGGGCTTCTGGCGTTGGCCGCTGCCTCGGTTGCCTTCTCGCTCCGGGTCACGCCTGCGCAGGACGTCTCCGCCCTCGGACAAACCGTCCAAGTAGGGGCGGCCAACCCGACGTTGAGCACCTCGGGGCCGGGCGTGCTCGACCTCTTCGGGCAGTCGTTCCCGACCAAGTTCCAATTCGCCGGCCCTGTGCGCCCTCGCCTCGTGCTCACCAAGATCACCATCAACCAGCAGGTGGCGAACTTCGTCGGTCCCAAGGGTCGGCCAACGAGCGAAAGAACGCTCGGCAAGAAGCTGGCGGGCGGTTGGACGCGTTACTTCATCTGGGAGGTGATCTTCGTCGCCATCGGAGCCATCGTCCTCGTGATGGCCTACGCCGGGATCAGGCGCCTGAGTTGGAGGCGCACGCTCGTGACGTTGTGCTTGTCCATGGCGGTGGTGGAGGGGGTCAATCTCGGCTGGATCATGCTCACCGCCTACAGCGCTCCGAGGATCCTTGCCAGGGTTCACTCGCTCAGCGAGCTCGTGGGCCAGAGCGAGCAGCCGCCCATCCCCGCCGCTCCGGGCCCCGAGGTACATGGGGTACAGGCGCTCGTGCTCGGGGACTCGACTGCTGCGGGAGTGGGCCTGCCATCTGTCAGCCAGCCGAGCTCACTCGACAAGGCCTGTGGCAGGAGCGCCGACGCCTACGCTGCCGATCTCGCGTCGGTCAACTCGTGGAACGTGGAGAACCTCTCCTGCAGCGGGGCGACGATCCCGGCCGGCATCCTCGGCCTCCAGGGCTTGGGAGGCACTTCGAGCGCGCCAGCTCAGCTCTCGGTTGCCAAGCGCTACGCGAACGTGAAAGCCATCGTGATCAGCGTAGGTGCCGACGACCTCGATTGGGACGTGATGGTGCGACTGTGCGCGGCGTCTCCGTCGTGCGACGATTCGGCGTCGACTGCGTATTTCCAGAGCAAGCTGCACCTGTTCACCAAGGACTACTACGCCCTGCTCGCACAACTCGGGTCGCTGCCGGGTCACCCTCAGGTCTTGATCAACGAGTACTACGACCCTTTCGATCCAAAGCTGCGATGCCTGGACCACGTGGGGCTCACCGCTCCCAAGGAGCTCATCCTCGTCCAGCGCCTCGATGCACTGAACGCCGTGCTCGCCAAGGGCGCCACGGCCTCGAGCTTCACATCGGTGAAGCCTGATTTCTCCGGTCACCAGCTGTGTACAGGGCAGCCGTACGTCCAGGGCATCGGCGATGCCGCGCCATTCCACCCCACCGTGAGTGGGCAGCTTGCCATAGCGCTCGCTGATGAACGCGCTCTTCGTGCAACCAGCTGAGCCGGAGGACGTCGCCCAAGGGCGGCGACGACCTCGCGGCCGTCTGTGGACGGCGGCCCTCTTTCGACCGCGGTCCTTTGTGGCAGCCGGTTCTCGACGGGGTAGAGCTCTTACGGCGTGATGCCCGCCTCGGTGATGGCCTCGATGGCACGTGTGTAGAAGCCGACCACGTCATCGGGTCCGCCACCGATGTACACCTCGCTGCGGACGTCCTCCACCACGGCGGCTGCCATCGCCAGCAGAGTCGTGGACTCGGATTCGGTGGTGAGACGGGCCAGCTCGGCGACGTCACCCTCGATGACCAGCATCCCGCAATCGCGTGCCGTGCTGGCGTACACCCGGTAGCCGGAGATGCGGCCTTCCTTGGCCAGCTCGTCGTACCAACCGAGAGCCTTGGCGAAGACCTCCATTCCCTTGGTGGGTGGGATCCCTGGCCGGCCCACCCCCCAACTCGTTACGATCGCACCCTTCTCTGCCACACGGTCCTCCCCTCCACGGCCGCCCACCGCCGCGATTCTTGTCCCAGGCCGCGCCAGGTGCAACGGGTTTCTTTCAGCAGGTCGGTCCTCGAAACTGTTGCAGGGTGCCAAGGCTCCACCGGCGGAGTCCTGGGCTCCCCAGGGCGCGGCGAGACGCCTATTCGTGGCTTTGGAGGGCCGAGAGCAAGGCCTTCATCCATGGGCCCAGATCGGCGGGGGTGCGGGCAGAGATGAGATTCCCGTCGACGACCACTTCCTCGTCGGACCAGTCGACGCCGGCGTTGACCATGTCGTCGCGGATGGCGTTGACGCTGGTCGCCCGGCGCCCCTTCAGGATCCCGGCGGAGATGGGCACCCATCCGGCGTGGCAGATGAAGGCGATCGGCTTCATGGTGCGGTCGAACGACCGCACGAGGTCGAGGACGGCTTGAGACCGTCGCAGCTTGTCGGGGGCGAAGCCGCCAGGGATGACAAGGGCATCGAATCCGGGTTCGGCGACCTCCTCGACCGTGGTGTCCACGACCAGGGGACCGTAGCCCTTCTTCCCCGTTACAGCACCCGGGGCGAGACCGGCGACGGTGACCTCGATGCTCTCCTCCCGGAGCCTGTAGAGAGGGTACAGAAGCTCCATGTCTTCGAACAGATCGGCCGCCAAGATGAGCACCTGTTCGGCAGGATGGGCCATGGCGTCAGCCTAGGGGATGTCGGCGTCCAGGGAGGTGGCTGCCGAGGCGGTCCGGATCGTAAACGGGTGCTGGCATGCACCAGAGGG
>JBJKRZ010000282.1:0-8088 GCA_046704365.1 Acidimicrobiales bacterium
ACCTCGACCGGGCCGGCGTCGGGCACCTCGGGTGCCAGCACCTCGGGTTCGGGGGGCGGTGGCTCGGGCGGCGGCGCCGGGGGCTCCTCGGCCATCCCCGGGCTCGCCGTGGCCAGCTCGGTGTGCAGCGGGCCCGCCAGCGGGCCCGGCATCAGCACCTCGGAGGTCGACCTGGGCATGGTGACCACCGAGACGGGGCCCGTGCCCGGGCTCGAGACGGGATCGATCGACTCCATGAACGCCTTCGTCGCCTACCTGAACAGCGTGGGGGGCATCTGCGGGCGCAAGGTGGTCTTGAAGATCGCCGACGACAACCTCGATGCCAGTCAGAACGCCACGGCGACGCAGTCCCTCGCCAACTCCGTGTTCGCCTTCGTGGGCTCGGACTCCGGCGTCGACCAGGGCGGCGCCTCGGTGCTCAAGCAGACAGGGGTACCCGACATCGGCGAGGCGCTCAGCTCCCAGCGCTTCGACCTCCCCAACAACTTCTCGCCCCAACCGCAGCCGCCCGGTGTGAACCTGGCGCCCTATCTTTACTTCAAGTCGCGCTTCCCCCAGGCCGCCACCCACATGGCGGTGCTGGCGCTCAACCAGTCCACGGCACTGTCGGAGACCCAGGACGCCATGGCCGGGTTGCAGTCCATCGGTTACAAGTTCGTCTACCAGGACCTGAACATCGAGACCACTCAGACCGACTTCAGCGCCGACGCCCAGGCCATGAAGTCGGCCGGCGCCCAGGGCCTACTGTTCCTCGCCATCGGCTCGTACTACGCCGATGTGGCACGGGCCATGCAGGCGGCGGGGCTGCAGATGCCCTTCGCCGACTACTCCTCCAACGCTTACGACCCCACCTTCCTGGCCCAGGCCGGTTCGGCCGCCAACGGGTCCGTGCTCTACAGCGAGGACGCCCTGTACCAGGGCGAGGACGCCGGGAGCTCGCCCGCCGTCGCCCTGTTCGACAAGTGGTACAAGGCCATCTCGGGGGGGCACCTGCCCGACGACTTCGCCATCTGGGGCTGGATGTCGGGCATGTTGTTCGTGGACGGGCTCAACGCCGGCGGCGGGCTCACCCGGGCCAACCTGTTGAACGGCTTGCAGCACGTCACGAGCTTCGACGCCGGCGGGCTCCAGTCCGCCGCCGACCCGGCGGCCAAGAAGCCGCCGCCGTGCTACGTGGTGATCGACATCACCAACCAGAAGTTCGTGCGCGACGCCGCCAACCCGAGCGGCTTCAACTGCACCGACGCGCCCAACTTCTATTACGCCAGCAGCTGATTCTGTTGCGCCCAGAGGGCTTCTTCCCCAAGCCGAGGCTTGGCCCCACGACAGAGGCGGGCGCCAAGAGGCCTCCGGGTCCGGGCGTTACCGACGCCGTCTCTCGGTGGCCGACTTGGTCATAGGGGTCGCTCCGCCTTGCGGGGCCGATGCCCGGGTGCGCTCGGGCCCACCCGTGGCCGGCTCCCCGGGTTGGGCGAGCAGACGCACGGTGCCGCTTCTACGAAGCTCGAGCTCGATCACGAGAGGATCGGCTGAACTCGCACGGGCGTCGTCGATGCGGTCTCCGATGATGTCCTCCAGCAAGAACCCGAGTTCTGGCGTCCGCAAGGCGCTACTGCGGGCAAGGGCCATGCGGAGACGGCTGCGGCCCTCCTCGCTCAGCGACGCCAAGCGAGCCACGATGGTCGTCCTTTCGATGGTCGACAACCACGTGAGGTCGGCCACACCGCCACTGATACCTCGCTCTGCGAACGCCGGAATCGGACACAACCCGATGACCTCACCGTTTACAGCGGCCTCGGCGGCCTGCCGAGCGGCCCGGTCGCCCGCTGCCGCGTCGATGAAGGGGTCGTAGATCGGCGCCACCACGAGCCACCGGTCGAGCGACGGGTCCTCTTCAGCGACGGCAATGGCATCTGCCTTTGACCGGCCTGCTCGTCGTAGCTGCCGGTAGCGGCGCTGGAACTCCTTTTCCAGATGGCAGTCGTGGGTGGTGAGAACGACTGGCCCCCACCCCACACGGACCTCCGCCTCGCCCAGGCCCGGGTCCGGCGGCGAGACCACCGCCCTCGCCTGCTCGAAGAGCCGACCTGCGTCCGTGTCAGACGGGGCTCCGGCCGCCACGACTTTGACTAGGGGAGCCAGCAAGATGTCACCCTGCTGGAGCGGCGCTTCGTCGTCGTGGCGGTAGAGCGGACTTGGCTGGTCCGTCACCGCCGAATCGCAGGCTGGAACGCCGGACGACGCACCAGCTCGTCGGTGCCTTCGCTGGACACGTCTTCACCGAAGGCCGTCGCCAACCCTGGTGGCAGTGTCTTTTCGACCACGGCGTCCGGGTCGCGTCGGCCTGGAAGCCCTGGGCGCACCCGACCGGCTCGCAGCGCGGCCAAGGGACCCATCCAGGGTGCCCCTTCCTCCGCCGCTGCCGTCGGTACCACCTCGATCAAGTCGGTCAGTTCGCAGCGAAGGCCGCTCATCAGCTTGGCCAGGGTCTCGAAGCGGATCTGCACGGTCTGTCCCCGTTCGATCCGAGCGAGCTCGTCCCGGTTCATCCCGACTAGGCGGGCTGTCTCAGCCAGGGTCCGCTCGCCCCGCAACTCCCGGGCATGGAAGCGCAACTCGACGTCGCCGTGGGTTGCCACTACGGGGCTTGGTGGGACTTCCCTACCTACCATGCCCTGTACTGTACCAGGAGATATCCGGCAGTGCAATGGGCTGTGGGCACGGTTCGGGAGGCCAGGGGGGTTGCGCAAAATACCAGGATAACTGCCAGGCGTGCGTATCGGTGGTCAGCACCAGGTCGGATGCGCTGTCGCTGGCACCTCTCGCAATGCTGCCGGGAATACCCTGTAGTGGATGCTCTGGAGCCGCACCGAGGCTGTGGCCCAGGTAGCGGCCACCGCGCCGGCGCTCAGCCAACCACGACGGGCAGGCTCTCCCAGCCGCGCACCGTCGAGGTGCGGGCCTGGACGGCCTTGTCGTAGTCGACCTCCCAGTCGGGAAACCGGTCGAGCACCTCGTCGAGGGCCACCCTGCCTTCGAGGCGGGCCAGCGCCGCCCCCAGGCACAGGTGGATTCCGTAGCCGAAGCTCAAGTGCCGGCGCAGCTTGCGGTGGACGTCGAAGCGGTCGGGGTCTTCGAAATGGCGCTCGTCGCGGTTGGCCGATCCGTTCAAGAGGACCACGACGCTGCCTTCTGCCACCCGTTGGCCGTGGTGCTCCACGTCGCGGGCCACGTAGCGGGCCTGCACCGGGGAGGGGGCCTCGTAGCGCAGGATCTCCTCGATGGCGCCCGGGATGAGCGAGCGGTCGGCGGCCAGCTCCCGGCGCTGGTCGGGGTGCTCGGCCAGGAGCTTGCCCATCCAGCCGATGAGCCGGGTGGTCGTCTCGTTGCCGGCTCCGGCCAGCATCCCCACGTAGGTGAGCACCTCCTCGCGCGACAGCCTGCGGGTGACGCCGTGCTCGTCCTCGAACTCGGCGTTGAGCAGCTGGGTCATGAGGTCGTCCGAGGGGTGCTCGGCCCGCCAGTCGATGTACTCGCCGAACATCTCGGGGCTGCCGAGCTCGCTGGCGCGTCGGGCGACGTCGTCGCCCTCGGACAGGCGAAGTCCCTCGTCCAGGTGCTCCTTGATGGCGCGCTGGTCGCCTTCGGGGATGCCGAGCAGGTACCCGATGACGCGCATGGGCATCTCGGCGCCCAGATCGGCGATGAAGTCGAATCGGCCCGAGCCCTCGAGCGGCTCCAAGGTGCGCCGGCAGTACTCGCGCACCTGGGGCTCGAGGTCGTTCATGCGGCGGGGGGTGAACACCCTGGACATGAGCGCCCGGTGCACGTGGTGCTCGGGGGGGTCCTCGAAGAGGATGAGGCCCGAGGGCATCTCCATGCCCGAACGGATGAGCTCGAGGATCGAGCCCTTGCCCGAGCGGTAGGTCTCCCAGTCGAGGAGCCCCTTCTCGACGTCCTGGTGGCGGCTCAGGGCGAAGAAGTCGTACTTCTCGTTGTAATACAGCGGCGCCTCGTCACGCAGCCGCCTCCACACCGGGTAGGGGTCGGTGTCGATGTCGAAGTCGTAAGGGTCGTAGTAGACCTCGCTGCCAGCGCTGAGCGTCACCTGTCCCGACCTCCCTGTCCCCCTGTCGGCGCCGGTTGCCGGCCGCCGGGCTCCCACCCGAGCACTTTGACGTCGACGTCAATAACACCGTATCCTACAATCGAGCAGAGTATTTGATTCTGACGTCACGGTCGATTATTTGCCCGGCGGGTTAGGCTGAGGTGGAGGTGAGCGCTATGGAGCGCAAGGTGGATTTCGCGGTGTTCGACTCGGACAACCACATGTACGAGGCGCGCGACGCCTTCACCCGGCACCTGCCCGAGCGCTACCGGGGGGCCATCAAGTACGTGGAGATCGAGGGCCGGACCAAGATCATGATCCGGGGGGTGGTGAGCGAGTACATCCCCAACCCCACCTTCGACGTGGTGGCCCGCCCCGGCGCCCAGGAGGAGTACTTCCGCAACGGCAACCCCGAGGGCAAGTCGTACCGGGAGCTCATCGGCGATCCCATGAAGGCCATCGCCGCCTTTCGCGAGCCGGGGCCCAGGGCCCTGGTCATGGACGAGCTGGGCGTGGACCGCACTCTCATGTTCCCCACCCTGGCTAGCCTCCTCGAGGAGCGCATGCGCGACGACCCCGAGCTGACCCATGCCGCCATCCACGCTTTCAACCAGTGGATGCACGAGACATGGACCTTCGACTACGAGAACCGGATCTTCGCCACCCCCGTCATCACCTTGCCCATCGTGGAGCGGGCCATCGAGGAGCTCGAGTGGGTGGTGGAGCGCGGTGCCAAGAGCGTGCTCATCCGTCCCGCACCCGTGCCCGGCTACCGGGGGTCGCGATCGTTCGCCTACCCCGAGTTCGACCCCTTCTGGCGCAAGGTGGTGGAGGCCGACGTGCTCGTGTCCATGCACGCCTCGGACAGCGGCTACGCCCGCTACCAGAGCGACTGGACCGGCCCCACCGAGATGCTGCCTTTCCGTCTCGACGCCTTCCGGATGCTCACCATGGCCCACCGTGCCATCGAGGACGCATGCGCAGCGATGACCTGCCACGGCCTGCTCACGCGCTTTCCCAAGCTGCGCATCGCCCTCATCGAGAACGGCGCCAGCTGGGTGCTGCCCTTTTTGGGCCACCTCCACGACAGCTACTCGAAGATGCCCCAGGCATTCGAGGAGGACCCCGTCGAGGCCTTCAAGCGCAACATCTGGATCAGCCCCTTCCACGAGGACGACCTCGGGCTCCTGGTGGAGGAGCTCGGAGCCGACCACCTGCTCTTCGGTTCGGACTGGCCGCATCCCGAAGGGCTGGCCGAGCCGTGCAGCTACGTCGAGCACCTCCCCGCCGGGCTCCCCGACGACGACATCGCCGCCATCATGGGCGGCAATCTGGCCCGGATCATGGGCGTCGACAACAGCGTCGCCGCCTGAGCTGGCCCAACGGCGCCGTTAATCTCAGGGCGCCATGATCGCCGTCGAGTCCATCGTCGACGCGCTGCGCCTCGAGCCCATGGGCGAGGGCCGTTACCGGGCCGTCAACGTCGACACCGGGCACCCGGTGGTCTTCGGCGGACAGCTCATGGCCCAGTCCATCGTGGCCGCCCTGCAGGGCCCCGCCACCGAGGGACAGCGGCCCGAGACCGAAAAGACCGCCAAGACCGCCAAGACGCTGCACGTCGTCTTCGCCCGCGCCGCTTCACCCGATGCCGGCCTCGAGATCGTCGTCGACCCCGTGCACGCCGGGCGCTCGCTGTCGAGCAGCACGGTCACCATCTCCCAGGGAGAGCGCATCTGCACCCGGGCCATGGTGCTCATGAGCGCCGAGGAGCCCGATCTCATCCGCCACGCCGACAAGGCGCCGGCGCTGTCCCCGCCCGACGCGCCCCCCTCGGGCCGGGACTGGGTGGTGCAGGTGGTGGGCGGCGTCGACCTGGCCGACCCCGACCAGGTGGGGCCGGCCGAGCTCGATGTGTGGACTGCCTTTCCGGGGGCACCCGAGGCCACCGCCGTGAGCCAGGCCCTGCTGGCCTTCGCCACCGACGGCTTTCTCATCGGCACGGCCATGCGCCCGCATCCGGGCGTGGGCCAGGCCCAGGCGCACGTCAGCCTCTCCACGGGTGTGCTCAGCCACACCATCACCTTCCACGAGCCCTTCTCGGCGGCGAGCTGGATGCTGCTGTCGCACCGCAGCCCCTATGCCGGCCATGGGCGGAGCTACGGCAGGGCAGACGTCTTCGGCCCCGGGGGCGAGCTCGTGGCCTCCTTCGTCCAGGACGCCATGATCAGGCCCATGGGCGGCGGCACGGGCGCCGCGCTGTGAGCCGGAAGCCTCTGTGAGCCAGGACCTAGGCCGGCGGGCGCGGCACGACGGTCACCGAGGGGACGCTGGCGCCCGCCCCCCAGCGCAGCACGTTGTGCACCACGTCGACCAGGCTTTCCACCTCGAGCAACGACCCGGCCATGTAGTTGCGGGCCGACCAGATGGGGTGCAGCTCGCCGGCCAGGTTCCAGTCCCAGTCCTTGGGGAACTGCGACATGGAGGCACCCTCGCCGCCGGCGCAGTCGCCCACGATGACGCGCGTGAAGCCGAGCTGGGGATGCTCGATGCGCCACGCCTCGATGAGCTTGTCCAGGGCGGCCTTGCTCACGCCGTAGGCACCCAGCCCCGGCCACGGCGGGGTCATCGAGCCCATGACCGACGACAGGTAGGCGGCGGTGCCACGCGACTCGTTCAAGTAGGCGATGGCGGCGGTGGTGAAGATCGCCGCGCCCACCACGTTGGTGTCGAGCACCCGGCGCCAGGTGGCGGCGTCGGTGTCCACCAGGCGCGCCAGTGGGCCCACCGCCGGCGTGTACACCACGGCGTCGATCCCGCCCAGCCCGGAGGCGGCCTGTTCCAGGGCGCCGGCGCAGGAGGCTTCGTCGGTCACGTCGCAGGCCACGGCCAGCGTGCCGGGGCCTGCTTCCTTGGCCGCCTCTACGAGCATGTCGTAGCGCCGGGCCAGCACGGCCACCTGGTCGCCGCGCCGTGCCAGGCCGGTGGCGATGCAGCGACCGAGCCCGCTCGAGGCGCCTACCACCACCGTCCGCACGCCGGTACCTCCCTCTTGCCTTCGACGTCGACGTCGACGTCGAGGACGACGCTAGCCCAGCTTCTCAGCGGTCCCGGCGCGCTCCTCGGTGAGGCCCAGGGCGTTCACGAAGATCTTGGCCAGCTGGTCGACGGCTTTCTCGAAGCTGGTGGTGATGGCACCTTGCACCAGCCACATCTCGGGGAAGCGGCTCGTCATGGCCCCCAGGGCGGCGGCCGCGATCCTGGGGTCGAGCTCGGGATCGGCCAGACCGTGGTCCTGCAGGGCGCGGATGGAATCGGCCACCTGCTTGGAGTAGCGCTCCTGGCGCGCCATGCGGAGCTCGTTGACGTGCTTGTCGTAACGCGACATCTGCTCGATGACGCCGATGATCTTTGCTTCGCGCCGGTAGCTCTCCAGGTGCCGCCGCAGCGCCTCGCGAATGCGCTCGGGGGGCGCAGCGCGCGACTCGGGGTCGAGGATGACTCCCTCCATGGGAGCGCTCAGCTGCTCCTCGACCGATTCGGCGATCTCCCGGAAGGCCTCCTCCTTGGAGTCGAAGTAGTGGTAGAAGGAACCGTGGGACAGCCCGGCGCGCTCGGCGATGTCCGAGATGCGGGCTTCGAGGAAGCCGTCCTCCTCGAAGATCTCCTTGGCCGCCGCCAGCAGCCGCTCCCTGGTCCTGGCCCCCTTCTGCGAGCGCGGAGCGCTGGGCCTCGTGCTCTTCGTCCCGGCGTCGCTGTCCAACGGGGATCCTCTCGTGGGTCTGCGGTGGGCCGCTCCAGGCTAACGCGCCGTCCCTCTGCACCCCCGGTTGGCCGGTTCTGGCCCCGCCGCCAAGACCGCCCCCGCCAACACCCCCCCCTCCAATACCGCCCCCACCAAGACCCCCCCCACCAACACCCCCCCCCCCCCCGCCCGCCCACCCCCGATCGCTCACCCCAACAACGGCGACGTCCCATCATTG
>JBJKRZ010000283.1:0-4274 GCA_046704365.1 Acidimicrobiales bacterium
GGCGGGGAGACGGCCGTGGCCCCGGGCCGCCGGGGCGGGCAGTGGCCGCCCGCAGGTGCTCGTCGTCTTCATGCCCCCCGATCCGCCCTCCAGCCTGCCCTACCCCACGTGCTTGCGCCTGTCGGCGGCCTGGCCCTCGTCGGAGGCGGGCCGGAGAGCGTGCCCCTGCTCGGCGCTGCGCAGGCGCCGCCGCCAGCGGCTCTCGCCCGAGACCCGCACTGACAGGTAGGACCCGAAGCCGGCCGGGATCGGCAGCCACAAGTTCACCAGCCGGTAGCTGAGCACGCCCAGGGTGGCCACGTTCTTGGTGGCGCCGAAGCCGACGAGGGTGGGGATGAGGACGCCTTCGACGATCCCGAGCCCTCCGGGGGTGATGGGGATGACGGCGAGGACGTTGGCCAAGCCGTAGGCCACGAGCAGCTCGTCGGGCTCGATGATCTCGTGGAACGCCACCAGGAAGACCCACAGCGAGGCGGCGTCGAGGAGCCAGTTGGCTGCCGCCCACACGATGGCTCGCCTCAGCACCAGCCGGTCGTCGAGCAGCGCCCGCAGGCGCTCGGCGATGCGTTCCACGGCGCCGGCGAGAGCGTCGCCGTCCACCAAGGGGACGTGGTTGCCGAGCTTGCGCACCACCTCCACGGCGTGGTGCCGGCCCCGCAGGAGCAGGATCACGACGCCGGCGAAGGCGGCCATCATGAGCACGCCCACGCCGGCCGCCAAGCCGTACAACGGGTTGTAGCCGTGGAGGAAGATCGACACCACCAGTGCCACCCAGAAGACCAGGTTGAGCACCACCGCCGAGCCCACCCCCTGCATGGCCAGGCCGAAAGCGGCGTCGGCGCCCTGGACGCCCGATTCGGTGAGCAGGCGGTAGGAGAGGCCCGTGCCGGGGGCCGTGCCTCCGGGGACGACGTGGCTGACGGCCAGGCTCGAGGTGTTGATGCGCAGCAACCGCCAACGCGACGGGGCGCCGGCCGGCAACACGGTGTGGGTCAGCTGCGCGTAGGCCAGCAGGGCGGCGAACTCCAGGCCCACCCCCACGATGAGCAGGGCCACGTTGACCTTTCCCAGCAGGTAGAGCGACTTGCGGGCTCCTTCGAGCTGGGGCAGGACCAGGAACTCCGCCACCAGCGCCACGAGCAGGGCGGTGACGGTCCAGCGCACCTGCTTGGGCACGCGCCTGCGCTTGGTGCCCGGCGGACGCGCCTGGCTGGGAGGCCCTGACACCCGTTCATGCTCGCGCGTGCCGACTGGGTGGACCTGCCATGCTGGACACGTGTCCGACCACCCCAGGGCGCCCGAGAGCCGCCGGGAGCGCCTGTGGGACATGGCCGACAGACGCGGTATCCCCTTGGGGACCATCCTCACCACGGTCGGGGTCGTGGTGGCCGTCTACCTGGCGGGCAAGCTCGTCTACAAGCTGCGCGACATCGTCCTGCTCGTGGTGGTGGCAGGCTTCGTGGCTCTCATCCTGGACCCCTTCGTGGCCTTCCTCGAGCACCGGGTCGTCCGCCGGCGGGGGTCCGCCGTGGCCCTCGTCACCGTCGCCGCCCTGCTCGTGTTCAGCGCCCTGGCCTTCGCCTTCGGTTACCCTCTCGTCAACGGGCTCACCCATCTCGCCGACAACCTGCCCAAGTACGTCCATCAGGCCGAGCACGGCAAGGGTTGGATCGGGTCGTTGGTGCGCAAGTACCACGTGCAGCACTGGGTCCAGCAGAACGCTCCCAAGCTGACCAGTTTCGCCAAGAACCTCTCCAAGCCCGCCCTGTCGCTGGGCAAAGGCGCTCTGTCACTGGTCGTCGCCTTGTTCGCCATCTTCATGATGGTGCTGCTCATGCTCCTCGAGGCCCCCAAGATGCGCCGCGGCGTGCTCGGCTTCGTGGGCCCCGAGCGCGCCGCCACCATGAACCGCGTGGCCGGTGAGGTGTCGCGCTCGGTGTCGGGCTACATGGTGGGCAACTTCATCACTTCGGTGATCGCCGGCGTCGTGGTGCTCGTCACGCTGGTGGCCTTGGGCGTGCCCTTCGCCGTGCTCTGGGCCCTGTGGGTGGCCCTCGTCGACTTCTTGCCCATGATCGGCGGGGCGCTGGCCGGTATCCCCACCGTGCTGTTCGCCGCCGCCACCGCCGGCCTCGTCGGGGGCATCGTGACGCTGGCGGTCTTCGTCGTCTACACACAGGTCGAGAACCACGTCCTCAACCCCGTTGTCATGAGCCGGACGGTGCGCATCAACCCGCTGCTCGTGCTCTTCGCCATCTTGGTGGGTGCCGAGGTGGGCAATGTGGTGGGTGGGTTGTTCGGCGGCTTCGTGGGCACGCTGCTCGCCATCCCGGTGGCCGGCTCGATCCAGGTCGTGGTGCGCGAGTTGTGGCAGGCGTCAGCGCCCAGCGCCGGCATCGACACCCTGGGCCACGCTGACACCGCCGGGCGTGGCGAGAGGGGCGTTCCCCCGTTACCCCCCGTGGCCTGACCTCTCCTAGCCTGAGTAGATGCGCGTCCTGGTGGTCCTGCCGACCTACAACGAGGCCGAGAACATCGAGCGTGTGCTCGCCGCCGTCCGTCGGGCGCTGCCCGACGGTGGCGTGCTTCTCGTCGACGACGGGAGCCCGGACGGCACGGCCGACATCGCCGAACGGGTGGGCAAGGAACTGGGGGGGATCGACGTCTTGCGGCGCCCGGCCAAGGCCGGCCTGGGCAGCGCCTACCGGGCGGGCTTCGCCTGGGGACTCGAGCACGGCTACGAGGCCATGGTGGAGATGGACTCCGACTTCTCCCACGACCCCGCCGCCCTGCCGGCTCTGGTCGCCCCTCTCGAGGACGGCGTCGACCTGTCGCTGGGCTCGCGTTACGTCCCGGGCGGCTCCATCCCCAACTGGTCGTGGCACCGGCGGCTGCTGTCCGAGGGGGGCAACCGTTATGCCTCGGCTCTGCTCGGGCTGCACGTGACCGACTCGACCTCGGGCTTTCGCGCCTACCGGGCCGACATGCTCGAGCGCCTCGACCTCCGTGGGATCCGCGCCGACGGCTACGGCTTCCAGATCGAGATGGTGCACCAGGTGCTGTTGCACGGCGGGAGGGTGGTGGAGGTGCCCATCCGCTTCGTGGACCGGGTCGAGGGGAAGTCCAAGATGTCGGGTGCCATCGTGGTCGAGGCCTTGCTGCTGGTCACGTGGTGGGGCATCGTGCGCCTGGCACGAGTTGCCGGCCGCCTCCTCGCCTCTCGGCGCTGAGGCGCCCGCCGGGCTCGGGGCGCCGTCCGCCGGGGGCGCCGTCTGCGATCATGGAAGGATGCGGGCCCCGCGCATCTTGGTCGTGGACGACGAACCGTTCATCACCGACCTCCTGGCCGCCGCCCTCCGCCACGAGGGTTTCGACGTGGAGGTGGCCGCCACCGGTGCCGAGGCGCTGTCAGCCACCTCGGCCGGTCCCGCCCCCGATCTCGTCCTGCTCGACGTGATGTTGCCCGACGTGGAAGGCACCGAGGTGTGCCGGCGCCTGCGGGCCGACGGGTTGTCCGTTCCCGTGTTGTTCCTCACGGCCCGCGACGCCACCGAGGACAAGGTGCTGGGCCTCTCCCTGGGCGGCGACGACTACGTCACCAAGCCCTTCAGCCTGGACGAGCTGGTGGCGCGCATCCATGCCGTGCTGCGCCGGACGGTCACCCACAACGTGCCCGACGAGGGAAGGTTGTCCTACGCCGATCTGGTCCTCGACGACGACACCCACGAGGTGTGGCGTCAGGGCAAGCTCGTCGACCTGACGGCCACCGAGTTCAACCTCCTGCACTACCTGTTGTCCAACGCCCGCCGGGTGCTCTCCAAGTCCGACATCGTGGACCACGTGTGGCCCTACGACTTCGACGGTGATCCCAACATCGTCGAGACGTACATGAGCTACCTGCGCAAGAAGATCGACTGCTTCGAACCGCCGCTGCTGCACACCGTGCGCGGTGTGGGCTACAGCCTCCGCCTCCCTGTGGGCGAGACGGGCTAGCAGGTCCCTCGTGTCCCTGCGCCGCCGGCTCGTGGCGGGGATGCTGCTGCTGCTCGTGCTGGCCGTGGTGGTGACCGACCTCGTCACCCGCTCGTCGTTGCGCTCCTACCTCTACGGGCGGCTCGACGAGCAGGTCGACGTGGCCCAGAGCCAGAGCTACGACTACATCGACAGCGCCTACCTCCGGGCCCTGGCAGCCGGTGACCGCGCGCTGGCGGCCGACCCGGGGCCGTTGCTGGCCCAGTTGGCCGTGCCCTCGGCGGGCCCGCTGGGCCTGGAGC
>JBJKRZ010000284.1:0-5693 GCA_046704365.1 Acidimicrobiales bacterium
CGCCCGACCTCACCAGGCGCCAGTCACGCGCTGGTGGCATCACCGCCGCCGTGCACAGCCGGCTGCGGCGGGCGGGCTGCGAGGTGGGCGTGCTCCCGGCGCTGGGCACCCACGCCCCGCTCACGGCGCAGCAGTCGGCGACGCTGTTCGGGGACGAGGTCCCCTTCGGCCATCTCCTCGAGCACCGGTGGCGCCAGAACCTGGTGCGCCTGGGCGACGTGGGCGGCGCCGAGGTCTCGGCCCTGTCGGCGGGCGCCATGGACAGTCCCATCCCCGTGGACGTGAGCGAGACGCTGCTCGGTGCCTGGGACCTCGTGGTGTCGGTGGGCCAGGTGGTGCCGCACGAGGTCACCGGCATGGCCAACTTCACCAAGAACCTGGTGATCGGCCTGGGCGGTGCCGCCACCATCGACGGCACCCATCTTCTGGGCGCACTGTGCGGGATCGAGCAGGTCATGGGCCGCCCCCAGACCCCGGTGCGCGACGTGGTGGACGCCGCCTTCGACCGCTTCCTCGCCCCCCGGCTGGACGTGCTGTGGATGCTCACCGTGGTCGAGGCCACGGCGACCGGGGTGGCGGTGCGAGGGTTCTTCGCCGGCGAGGGGACGAGCGGGCAGACAGGCGGAGCGGCCTACCGGGAGGCGGCGGAGCTGTCGGCGCGCTGCAACATCGAAGTCGTGCCCGAGCCCCTGGCGCGCCTGTCGTGCTGGATGGACCCCGAGGAGTTCCGTAGCACCTGGCTGGCCAACAAGGCCGTCTACCGCACCCGCATGGCGCTGGCCGACGACGCCGAGCTGGTCGTGCTGGCGCCGGGGGTGGCGCGCTTCGGCGAGGACCCGGTGGTGGACTCGCTCGTCCGGCGCCACGGCTACCGGGGCACGCCTGCCACCTTGGCCGCCATCGACTCGGACCCGGAGCTGGCGGCCAACCTGGGAGCAGCCGCCCATCTCATCCACGGCAGCAGCGAGGGACGCTTCAGCGTCGTGTACTGCACCGATCCCTCCGCGGGCGGCCTCAGCCGGGAGGAGGTCGAGGGCGTGGGCTACCAGTGGCGGCCCCTTGCGGCCGAGCTCGAGCGTCTGGGGCTGTCGGCCGAGAGCGTGAGCGTGAGCGTGAGCGTGAGCGGGTCCTACCAGGACCGCCGTGGACGGCCCTTCCACCACGTGGCGCATCCGGCTCTGGGGTTGTGGTCGACAGCCGGGCGCCTCTCCTCCCTCGGGCCCTAGGTGGTGGCCGTCACGTTGACGGCCGCAGCATCGAACACCGGAGCGAAGGGGTGGTACGGGGGTGGGCCCCGCTAACCTCGCCCGGGATCTCTTCCCGAGCGAAGGAGGCCGAGCGATGGCCCAGAGCTGCAGCCACCTGGACAGCGTGGCCGACGTGGCACCTTCGAGCGAGGGCTGCGAGGACTGCCTGCGAATCGGCGGCCGCTGGGTACACCTCCGGCTGTGCATGTCCTGCGGGCACGTCGGATGCTGCGACAACTCGCCGAACCGCCACGCCACGGCCCATTGGAATTCGCACGGCGACCACCCCCTCATCCGCTCCTACGAGCCCGGGGAGGACTGGTGGTGGTGCTACCCCGACCAGCTCTTCTTCGAGGTGGAGGGGGCTCCGGCGGCACCGTCGCACCCCTGAGCGAGCCGGTGACGAGCGGGCGGGCTCACCCGATGAGGACGCGCCTCGTTCGGGGCTCCCTGCCACTCTCGGGCTCGGCGGTGCTGCCGGGCTCGGCGGTGCTGCCGGGCTCTGCGGTGCTGCCAGGCTCTGCGGTGCTGCCAGGTTCTGCGGTAGCGGCGAGGATGGCGGTCATCTTCCGGGCGGGGACGGGGCGACAGAAGTAGAAGCCCTGTCCGGCGCTCACCGGGACCATCTTCAGCTGCTCGACCTGCTCCGCCCGCTCGATCCCCTCCACCACGACCTCGAGGCCGAGCGCGCCGGCCAGCCGGACGATGGCATGCATCAGCGCCAGTCCCGACGCCCCGTCGGCCTCCTCGTCCATGGCGTCGACGAACGGCTTGGGGACCTTGAGGGAGGTGATGGGCAGCTTGCGGATCTGCGACAACGACGAATACCCGGTGCCGAAGTCGTCCAGGGCCACCCGCACTCCGAGGGACCGCACGTCGCGCAGCCGGTCGATGAGAGCTGTCACCTCGCCGGCGGTCATCGACTCGGTGATCTCGATGGTGAGGGACTCGGGCGGGAGGCGGCAGGCGGTGAGCACGCTGCGCATGTCGTCCACGAAGCTCTCGTCCAGCAACTGCCGGGCCGAGATGTTCACGCTCAGGCGCAGGTCGGGGTGGTCCACCCGCCAACGGGCGGCGTCGCGACAGGCCGCTTCCAGCACCTGCCGGCCGATCTCCACCACGGCGCCCGTCTCTTCGGCCAGGGGGATGAAGGCACTGGGCTCGATCGTCCCCACCCGGGGGTGATGCCAGCGCACCAGGCTCTCGACCCCGGTCACGGCACCGGTGGAGACGTCGACAATGGTCTGGTAGTAGTTCTCGAATTCGTGGTGCCGCAGGCCCGCCTCCAGTGCCTCCTTAAGGGCGTGGCGCGTCATCACGGCGGCGCCCATCTCGCTGGCGAAGAACTCGTAGCGTCCCTTGCCAGAGCGCTTGGCCGAGTACATGGCGATGTCGGCGTCGCGCATGAGGATGTCGGCGTCGACGGCTTGGTCGGCAAGAGCGATGCCGATGCTGGCCCGCGTCGACACCTCTCGCCCTTCGATGAGCGAAGGCACGCGCAGTGCCTCCAACACTCGACCGGCCACGCCCGCCGCCTCCTCGGCGCCCACATCGTGGAGGAGGATGGCGAATTCGTCACCGCCCAGTCGGGCGGCCACGTCGCCGGTCCGGGCGCAGCGCTCGATCTGGGACCCCACCTGCGACAAGAGGTGGTCACCGGCACCATGGCCCAAGGTGTCGTTGACCGTCTTGAAGTCGTCGAGGTCGACGAACAACACGCCGAGACGGCTCGGTGATGCCTCCAGGGACTCGTTCAGCCGTGACCGGAACAGCGCCCGGTTGGCCAACCCGGTGAGAGGGTCGTGGAACGCTTTGTGGCTGAGTTGCAGTTGCAGCTCACGAAGCTGGGTGATGGAGCGCTCCAGCCTGCCGTTGACCAGCGTCATGGTCACCTGATTGGCCAGCGTCTCGAAGAGCCGGCGCTGCTCCTTGGTGAACCCCCGGATGGCGTCCTGCGGGCTGGCGGCCACCAGGGCACCGAGCACTCGGTTGTCGTCGGAGAGCTGGGCCACCATCATGCGACCGGGGGCCGGCGGCCCGCTCTGGCCCTCGTCCTCGAAGGTGGTGATGCTGGCCGAGGGCGACGACGATGCGGCGGCGATGGCGGGTGCCGTCAGGACCGACTCGCCGTGGGCCATGACGTCGGGCGAGGAGCTCAGCCCCACGGTCGTGCGGAGCATGGTGCCACCGTGCTCGTCTCCGAACATCACCAGCTCGGCTGCCCGGGCGTTGAACATGGCCCGGACGTGGTCGAGGAGGTCCACGAGGATCTGGTCGAGGTCGCCGGTCCCCTGGGTGACCTGCGAGGCCCGGTAGAGCAACTCGAGGCTGTCGCGCCGGGCCCGCTCGGAGGCCAAGGCCCGGTAGGCGACGACCAGGACCGAGGCCACCACCAGCAAGGGGGCGAGGAGGTACGAGCGCCCCGACACGACCACGGTGGCCACGACGCCCATGTTGGTCGTGGTCAGCGTGGCAGTGAGGCCCAAGGCGAAGCTGCGCAGGGTCCGTCCCACGGGCACCTGGCTCTGGGACATGACGAGGGCCACCACGATGCCGGTGATCCCCACTGCCGCCGAGGCCGTGGTGGCCACGAGCGCCGCGCACCACCCGAGAAGGCTCATGGGCGAGTGCGTCCCCACCAGGGCACGGAAGACCACGATGGCCACAGCGCACTGCAGGGCCAGGTTGGTGAGGCTGAACACCAGCTTGGCGCTCTTCTGCCTCCTGGCGACCACCAGGGCGGCGCCGGCACCCACCACCTGGGCCAGCAACAGCTGCGACGGGCCGGCGAAGAAGAGGCCGACCACCAGGGGCAGCTCGCTCACCGAGATGGAGTGCGCCTCGCTGCGGAACTCCAGGTGCACGACGGCGATCTCGGCCAAGGCGAAGAACAGCGCCAGGACGGGCCAGGACACGTGTGGCTGGCCGGCGAAGCGGTGCAGGGGCCGGACCCAGGTGAGGTAGACGGCAGCCGCCCCGCACGCCACCAGGACGTCGAGCAACCAGATGGGCCGACCGCGGCGCTCGGTTATCGCCATGTGGCCGTCGACCAGATTTCGTCGGACCAGCTGTGGCGCGCCAGGCCGCTGGCGGCGGCGGCCCCGGGGCCCCTCACCCCATGGAGTCGAAACAGCACAGATAGTGACAATGCCGTCCCAATGCGTGCACGCCTAGGGACCAATGTCACATATTGCGGAAAGCGCTCACCAGGTGGGCCACCCGGCGGGGAGCGACCCCTGGGGCGTGCCGTGGCTGATCCCCGCCGGCGCCCCCAGCACGGCGAGGAGCTCGGAGAAGTTCTCGCCGAAGGCGGTTGGGACCGAGTTCGCATCGTCGTAGCTGCTCCACTGCCCCGAGGCCCTGGCCAGGGATTCCCCGTCGCCTGGGGGATCGGCCCAGCCCGTTTCCAGGTTGGGAGAGGCGTTCACGAGGACGCCGACGACGGTGTCCCAGCTCACGTGCTGGCCCACCTGCACCTCGGGGGTCACGTTCTCGGCCACGTACACGATGTTGCCGGCAGCCGGGCCGTCGGTGAGCTGGTAGGTGATGAAGCCTCCCCCGGGCCAGCCCGAGTTGGTGGTGTTGAGGACGGTCCCGTCACCCAGGGCGTAGATCGGCCCGCCGCCGGCATAGTCGACGCCCTGGTCGACGCGCTGGGGAACGAGCCCGCTCACGGCCCGCAAGGGGTTCTGGTAGCCGCCGAGCTCGGGGGCGATTCCCACCACGCGCTGGCCCAGCGAGGCCGCCGAGCCGAAGTAGCCGGCGTCGCCGAAGGAGAAGATGCCGCCGTCGGAGGCCACCTCCCAGTAGCCCTGGCCGTCGGGGCTGGTCGCCAGCCCCACGATGGGCTTGTTGAGGGGCCTGCCCCCCATGGACCCGTAGAAGGCGGCGTCGCCGAAAGAGAAGATGCCGCCGTCGGAGGCCACGAGCCAGTAGCCCTTGCCGTCGGGGGTGGCCGCCAGCCCCACGATGGGCTCGTTGAGGGGCCTGCCCCCCATGGACCCGTAGGAGGCGGCGTCGCCGAAAGCGAAGACGGCGCCGTCGGAAGCCACGAGCCAGTAGCCCTGGCCGCCTGGCGCGGCGGCGATGCCGGTCACCGGGGCCGTCGACGTGGTGGCGCCCATGGAGCCCTGTCCCACGGCGTCGCCGAAGGAGAACACCTCGCCGTCGGCTGCGACCCCCCAGGCCCCGCGTCCGTCGGGGGTGGGCGCCACGCCCACCATGGCGGTCGCCGGCGGTGAGGGTACGGCGCCGTTCACCGCAGCACCGAAGCCGAGCAACGACCCCGTGGCCGTGAGCAGGCTGTAGCTCGTGCCGTAGAGCGACATGGTCGCCGCCGTGTCGGCCGTCGTCCCCGGTGCCATGGGGCCGGGACCGCAGCGCGTTGCGGCCACGACGAGGAGGCCGAGCACGGCGCAGGCAGCGGCGCCCCGAACGGCGCGCACC
>JBJKRZ010000285.1:0-14310 GCA_046704365.1 Acidimicrobiales bacterium
GAAAGGAGCACGGTGCCTTCGCTAATCCCGGTGGCAGGCCCAAGCGGATCAATGCGGCCTAGAACCCTCGACCCCCTGTCGTGGAGCTACCGGAGCCAAATGGACGCCCGGGTACCGGAGACTGACAGGTGGCCAACAACGGTCATCCGTCGTCAAAGTCGGCGGCTCTTGGGGGAACCGGTTCCATCCCCCTCCGCATGCCAGACCCCCGCGTTCGACCCTCTGGCGTCCTCGGTTTCCGTCACTCAACGTGGTCACGCCCGGGTCTAGATGCGATGACCGGGCGGCCGGTTGAAGCGCTCTTGTCAACGATGGCTAAGCCTGCGCGCTCGGTTGCCTCCGTACGCGTAACAGATATTCCGCGCACAACGCCTCCACCGACAAGGTGCGCGAGATCGCCGAATATTTGCGGCGGCCCGTGGCGAGACTCTGAAACAGGTTCTCGTCAATCTGGCGCTGACCGCGGAGAGCGAGCGCGATACCGTACGGTTTGGCCGCACGGACTGACCGCCCGAACACCAAACAGGCACACCCCGCGCTAGCTCGATATCACCGGAAGCCGCGTGTTTGCGCTCTTTCGACTTTCGGGTCGCGCCAAGAACCGTTCGGCGCTCGGCTCGCTTGATCGTATTGCTGATCTCCAGATTTGCGGGTTTGAGTGGTGCATCCGCCGACGAATGGGGTCGAAAGTCTCTTCCTACAGGTTCTGACCTGGAGTACGGTGCCTGCTTCGGACGAACACGGGCTGGAGGCCACGGCCGAGGGGGCCGACGGTGACCCTCGGCAGGAGGGAGCGGCGCCATGAGGATTTATCAACGCGGCGGTTCGCGGAGCCTCTTGCATCTGATTTGTGGTGTGCGGGCGTCCGTTCGAAGGGTTGGACGCTTGGTTAGCGCGTTTCCTCTTTCAATATCGCTCTTGGCAGCGGTCGTCCCTGTGTCGGTTGTGGTTTCCGTCAACAACGCGGCTGGTCACTTAGCACTTTGTGACTCGACATTGGCACAACCCACCACGTCAAGTCCGGTGCCGGCCGGTGCGGGCGCCGCGGCGGCACCCCAAAGCGACTACCAGCAACAGTCCGCTTCGGTCGTTCATTTCCCGGATGGCGGCGCTGATTATGAATTTACGGGTCCGAACGGAATGACCGAGCATTACCCTGTCCCTCCGCAAGGGTTCAATCCCGATACCGCCCCATCGAGTGAGCTTGAAGAATACGGATATCCGACTCGTCCAAGCTCCGGAGTCGCCCTTTCCCAGTGGGAAAATCAGGTGGGCCGCATCGTGCCGTCTACACCGATTCCGGATATGAGCGTGGCAGGAACGCCTCCACAACAGTCGGGGCACCTTCCCGGCTCAGGCTTTGCCGGTCCAGCCGGGCCTAGTCTCAACTGGAGTGGCTACCAAGCCAACCAGGCCAACAATACCTCGACGGCAACGTTGGGAGTCGACGGACAGTGGACTCAGCCTCAGTCGTGGGCTCCTGGGCATTGTCCCCAGGCCTCAGGAGTGATTTGGGTTGGGCTCGGAGATGGTGCCACGCAGTACCTCGCGCAGGCGGGTCTCTCCCTGAACGACACGGCGGGCATCGGCTGCCGCTACAACAACCAATTTTGGTGGGAATTCTATCCAGCCAATGCGATTCAATGCACGCCTCTCGTCCTGCAAGCGGGTCATCTTTATCAAGTCGAGGTGACCTGGACCAACACGCCGACGTGCATAAATACCTCTGAAGTGTGGTGGGCAGAGTACGACGAGACGACTGGGGGTCAATCGACTGCTGGATACATCTGTGTAGGAACTCCCGCGGGAGCGGCCCAGGCCGAATGGATCGCCGAGCGCCCCGGTTGCGGGCAAGGCTGCTATGCGGACTTGAGCCAGTGGGCCAACCCCCTTTCCTGGGATTGGTCTTCAGACTATGACACAGCGTCCGGACTATGGGAACCGGCCGGCGACCAACCTACCGAGACGCTCGGGGTAGACCAGATGATCAATGGCACCGATGACCTTGCCTGGTCTCAGAGTTACAACTATTCGTACGGTTCGTTCTTGACGAACTGGATAAATTGCATTTAGTCCCCGGGGGCCCTGGCGGGCCTGCTCACAACGGCTGAAAACTGTGGCGGGGTCGCCCGGGCGACGTCGGAATGTCCTTGGTGTGCACGAGCCCGTCGTTTAGTCGGACGCGGGAGCCTCGGGAGCACCGAACTGTTGCTGCGAGCACGAGGTTCAGAATCCAACGGAAATGAGGCTCCTCCCGGGCGGCCCTGATTGACCGACGTCGGCCAGCGGGGCCGGGAAGGAAACACATGGACGTCCTCGTCGAGCGTTGTGCCGGTCTCGACGTCCACAAGGACACCGTCGTCGCCTGCGTGCGAACGCCGGGGAAGGGAGGGAAACGACAGCAACAGGTCCGCAGCTTCGGCACCATGACGCTCGATCTCCTGGCGCTTCGGGACTGGCTGGTCGCTATGGGCGTGACCCTCGTCGGCATGGAATCGACCGGCGTGTACTGGAAGCCGGTGTTCTACGTCCTCGAGGACGGGCTCCGGTGCTGGCTCTTGAACGCCAGGCACCTGCGCAACGTCCCCGGGAGAAAGACAGATGTCCAAGACGCCGAGTGGATCTGCCAGCTGGTGGAGCACGGCCTCGTGCGGCCCAGCTTCGTGCCCCCCAAGCCCATTCGGGAGCTTCGGGACTTGACCCGCTATCGCAAGACCCAGATCGACGAGCGTGGGCGCGAAGCCCAGCGCCTGGACAAGGTGCTCCAGGACGCCGGCATCAAGCTCTCGTCGGTGGCCAGCGACATCTTGGGCAGATCCGGGCGCGACATGCTCTTGGCGCTGATCTCGGGCGGCACCGATCCCGCGGTCCTGGCCGAGCTGGCCCGGGGCAGGCTCAGGACGAAGATCCCCGACCTGCGCCGTGTGAATCGGCCTGGGTTTGACGGAGGCTCGTTGGTTTGGTTCCTCATGCCACAGCGGGCCGAGACCTGAGACCGTAGTCGTCTTCGACTTCGGCCGGCGTCCGGTCGTCGAGCTCCCCGTGGAGTCGCTCCTCGTTGAACCACGAGACCCACCCACAGGTGGCGATCTCGAGGTCGTCGAGGCCCTTCCAGGGCCCGCCGTTGTCGGCCAGGGCGGCCGGGTTGCGGTGCAGCTCGGTCTTGTAGAGGCCGATGACCGACTCGGCCATGGCGTTGTCGTAGCTGTCGCCGATGGTCCCGATGGACGGGGCGGCGCCGATGTCCTCGAGGCGTTCGGTGTAGGTGATGGCCGTGTATTGCGATCCCGCATCGGAGTGACACGTGACACCTGCGAGATCGGAGTGGCGCCGGGTCCAGGCCGCCATGTTGAGCGCGTCGAGCACCAGGGTCGTGGTCATCGACCGCGCCGCCTTCCATCCGACGATGCGCCGGGAGAACACGTCGGTGACGAATGCCACGTAGACGATGCCCGACCAGGTCGAGCAGTAGGTGAAGTCACACACCCACAGCTGGTCGGGGCGGCTGGCGGTGAAGTTGCGCTTCACGAGGTCCGGGGCGCGGACGTGAGCGGGGTCGGACTTGGTCGTGAAGCGCTTCTTGGCCCGGCTGGCGCCGCGGATGCCCTGGCGGCGCATGAGCCGGGCCACCTGGTCCCGTCCGAGGTGATGACCGGCCCGCCGGGCCGCCTTCGTGAGCTTGCGCCGTCCGTAGACCGAGTAGTTGCGCCTCCATAGCGCCTCGAGCGCGGGGGCGAGCTCGGCGTCGCGGACGGCCCGGGCTGAGGGGGGCCGGGACTTGGAGTCGTAGTAGGTGGAGGGGGCGACCCGCAGGACCTCGCAGATCGGCTCGACCCCCCATCGACGCCCACCGGTCTCCTGCTCCCGGTGGGCATCGATGAAGGTGACTACTTCTTGTGTCGGCGGTCGAGCTCCGCCCCGAAGAAAGACGCCGCCGCCTGCAAGATGTCGTTGGCCCGGCGCAGCTCGAAGTTCTCCTTGCGCAGGCGCTTCAACTCGGCCTGCTCCTCGCTGGTGAGCCCCGGCCGCTTGCCGGCGTCGACCTCGACTCGCTTCACCCAGCTGCGCAGCGACTCGTCGCCCACGCCGAGCTGGCGGCCCACCCTCGAGATCACGGTCTTGTCGTGCGGGTCCTGGGCCCGGAGGTCCAGCACCATGCGCACCGCCCGCTCCCTCAGCTCAGGCGGATACCGCTTCGTCGTCGGCTTCTGCTCCATGACTCCATCATAGCATGCAAGGTTTGGAGCCTCCGGGGATCCCAGGCCGATTCAGTGCCCTCGAAGGCCGCTTCGCCTCCCATCACCGGCTCATCGTGGAGAAGATCCTCTCCGAGCTCGACTTCCTGGACGAGACGATCGACGACCTGTCGGCCGAGATCGACAAGCTGATCGCCCCTTTCGAGCCTGAGGTCGAGCTCCTGGACACCATCACCGGCGTCGACCGGCGTTCGGCGGAGTGCATCGTCGCCGAGATCGGCATCGACATGGTCCGCTTCGTGAGCTCGGCCCGCCTCGCCTCCTGGGCCGGCAGGTGTCCTGGCAACCACGAGTCGGCCGGAAAGCACAAATCGGGCAAGTCCCGAAACGGATCGAAGTGGCTGGCGGCCACCTTGGCCCAGTGTGCCGAGGCAGCCGGCCGTTCGAAGGACACCTACCTCTCCGCCCAGTTCCAGCGCCTGCGCGGACGCCGGGGCCACGCCCGGGCTCGAAAGGCCGTCGAGCACTCCATCCTCGTCGCCGCCTTCCACGTGCTGCGCCGCGGCGTCCCCTACGAGGACCTCGGTGCCGACTGGTTCCAAAGGCGCCGCCCCGAGGCCCACGCCCATCGCCTCGCCAGCCAGATCGAAGCGCTCGGATACCGAGTCACCATCAAGCCAGCCGAAGCCGCCTGACCTGACACTTCCGAACTTCGGGACTTCGTCCCGAAGCGGGGCTCCGCCCCGCACCCCGGCCTCGCGCGCCCGCATCACGTAGTTTTCGGCTCAGGTCTTGCGAATTGGGAATTTGCTCGAACCGTTCCAGAGGGCAAACTCAGGCTGGTCATCGTTCGCTGCCCACGGTATGTCTGTCCGTCTGCGAATAGGGCGATCGATCAATGATTGCCGTGATCGATCGGTCAGCCTTGCGGCGGGGAAGATCCGGCAGCAACGCTGTCGATCGCCTGCACGAAGCCAATATAGAAACTCGGGTTTCCTAGTTCGTAGGCGCGGATCCTCCCGTTGTCGAGAGTCTGGCAGCCACTCGCCGCATACCAGAGGCCAACATCCGTCCCCGATGGATAGGAAAAGCCTAAGATCACGACGAGTCCAACGTCCATTGGACAAGCTCCAGCACCAGCAGGAGCTTCCAGACTGATGTGTCCGATTGTCTCCGCAAGCCTGTTCGCAGCGTCACCGTCAAGACGGACCTGTCGGGCAAGTCGACGAGGATTACTGACATTGATTGGGCTGTACCAACAGACAATCGCAGCTGTCGGATTGGCGGGAACAAGTAGAGGACTATCGACCGTACTCACCACGTCCTCGTAATCCAATACCGATCTCGGGCATCCTGAGGAGACGCTGACAAGTAGCTTCCCTTCTCGCGATGAGCTCCCAACGGCCGAGGTGGGTGCCCTTGCCGAGCAGCCAGCACAGATCACCGCTACGGCCGCCACAGCAGGCACAAATTGGATCAGTCGACGCTTCATTCACCCAGTCTGTGGCGGACCTCGACTCCAATCAACCGAGCCGAATGGCCATCACCGGGCATAGCTCGCTGGAGTAGATGCTCCATCGCCCAGGCGGAGTTCGCCACGAATGTGAGCCTCGGCGCATCAAAACCGCGCGCCCCAGATACCACGATGGCCCATTCAGTGGCCTCTGGGTGTCGGGCCACAGCTAGGGGAGGCGGGTGGATCACCGTCGATATCACCCGGCCTCCAAGACCACGGCAGGTGACGGATCCAACGTATCCGTTTGTATTACAATGAGTCGTGTGGCCGACCTGCTCGACCTCGACCTGCTGCATGAGGACGATCCCTTCGAGATCGACGAACAGGCTGCCGACCTGTTCAAGCACCCTGGCCTCGGCATCGACGACATCTACGACGTGTGGCGCTCCGACCCGCTTCTACCTGGCCAAGCCGCCGGCGCACCGGCTCATGGTGAGCGAAGTGGCCGGACGGGTTCTGGTCGTACCAAGCACCGACCGACTCAGGCGATACCACGAAGCGTCGGCCCGTCGGCTGCCACGACGCCGCCGAGCAGCTTGCGAGGCAATACCGGGAGGACTGATGACGGCGAAGAAGCAGATGACCCGACAAGAAGAGTACGAGTTCTACGCCAAGCCCGAGATTCAGGAGCCACAGGGGCCGCCCCGGCGACGCCGGTCGAAGCTCATCGAGCTGGTCCCGGTTCGCTTTCCGCCCGAAACGCTCAAGGAGATCCGCCGGCGGGCAGGAGAGGATGACCGATCAGTGTCGAGCTGGATCAGGCGGGCCGTCGAGCACGAGCTTCGGGAGGGGACTGGTTAGAGCCGAACAATCCATCTGCGTGCTGGATCGGCCGGCGGGGAAAAGTTGCAGGCGAACGACGGGTCGGTGCTCGACCGTTCACCACAGAATGTCCCAAGCCGGCGGACTCAGAGTCTACGGGCGGCCCGTCGCTGTTCAAGGAAATGCAGAAGGTTCTTCGCTTCACCGGGGACGTTGGTACTCAGTCGAGACGCCGCTCGCACGATCTCCCATCGCTGGAATCGCGCTTCGTCTACCGGGTGCAGCCTCTGGTAAGCAGAGAAATAGTGAGCTCCGAACGACCTTCGGCCAACGCCAACCATGACTCGCTCCAGGTGATTGGTGCCTTCTCTGGGCCGACCGAATCGGTGCAGGATGTTCGTATGAGCGACGTCGGCTTCGGGGTCGCCGCGGGCGGCGTTCGGCCAATCAATGACTACGAGCCGATCGCGGGTGCCGAGAACGTTGGCGATGTGGAAATCACCGTGGCAGACCCGATCGCCCTCCGGCAGACCATCGAGGATCTCCAGAGCGAACTCGGCGAGGCCTGGTGGCAGCGCATCGGTGGACTCGATCTGCTCGCGGAGGTCATCCTTTAGCGCCGGCAGGGTGGTGGGGGCAGAGATCGCATGAATATTCGCGTGGCACTGGGCGAGCGCCCTCGCCGTACTGCCGACTGACCAGGGCCGGGACCGAAGGAAGGCAGCCAGCCCGCCTCCCTCGACCCGTTCCATGACCAGTCCGGGCGCCCGTCCACTTCAACAACGGAGAGGAGAACGGGCGCCACGCCCACAGAGTCGGCCAACGCCTTGAGAGCGCTGGCCTCCCGATCCGCCGCCCGATGGTCGTTCGGACTCCGCCACAACTTGAGGACCGAGTCGTCTGATTGCAGGAACACCTCCGCCTGCACGCCCTCTCCGATCCGTACCGGGTCGCCCGCATGATCCACGGCTAGGTACTTAGCACCCACCTGGACCAACGGGAGGTTCACAGCGCCGAAAGATCCGATCTGGGCGGTGCCTTTCGGCTCAGCCAGCCCTGCCGGAGAGCGCGTAACGACGGGAGTGTGTTCCTTCCGCCCCGGGCGAGGCGCGCCATAATGTGCTCGCCTCCCGACAGCGAAGCTTTGCAGGTCCCGATCTTCGACAAGAGGCCGTGGTTCGTCTACTTGATCTCTTCTTGACAGGGTCGGCGAGCTGAGCGTCTTCTCTGCGAGACTAGAGCCGTGCTGCACATAGGAGTGGTGGGCGACTTTTCGGCGGACAACGAAACGCATCGGGCGACGAACGCTGGGCTGGACCACGCCGCCGCCATCCTTGACGAAGATCTGTCGATCTCCTGGGTAGGGACCGAGGACCTCTCCTCTCCTGCCCAGGTGACAGCGCTCAATGAGTTTCAGGGACTTCTCATCGCCCCAGGAAGCCCATATCGGAGCGTAGAGGGGGCCCTGGCGGCTATCACGTTCGCCCGCACCCGGGACATCCCGCTCCTCGGAACCTGCGGCGGGTTCCAGCACATGGTGATCGAGTACGCCAGGGAGGTGCTCGGTGCTCCCGAAGCCCAGCATGCTGAGTACGACCCATACGCCTCGAGTCTCTTCATCACCCCACTCAGCTGTTCGCTGGCCGGCCAGTCGACGGAGGTGAAGCTCTATCCAGGGAGCAGGGCCGCCGAGGCCTATGGAGGTACCACCACCACGGAGCGCTACTACTGCGACTTCGGGATCAACCCCGACCGTCGAGTCGAGCTGGAGGAGGCTGGGATGCTCGTGAGCGGGGTGGACCACGACGGCGAGGTGCGGGTGATGGAGATCGCTGAGCTCCGCTTCTTCTTGGGCACCTTGTTCGTGCCGCAGGCGTCCAGTCGACCGGGGTGTCCCCATCCGCTTGTGAGGGCGCTTTTGGCCAGTGCGATCGAGGTTGAATCAGAGGACCTGGTCATCTCCATCGATGAACCTCGTTCCAAGGACATCGCCATCCTGTTGGCGCGGCATCTCGCCTTCTCCCACGAAGTGACGCCCCACGGACACGTCCACGCTCTGGAGATCGAAGGTCTACTCGATCCTGCCGTGACCCTCTACAGTGCGCGACGCGCCGGACGCCTGGTCGGTGTCGGCGCACTTCGCCATCTCGACGAGACCCATGGTGAGATCAAGTCGATGCACATCGCCGACGACGCACGCCGACAGGGGGTGGGGCGGGCCATGGTCGAGCACCTGCTCGCTGTGGCCATGTCCAGGGGGTACCGGCGGGTCAGCCTCGAAACCGGAACGATGGAGGCGTTTGCCCCAGCCCGGGCCCTATACGTCAGTGCCGGATTCGCGCCGTGCGTGCCCTTCGGCGAGTACACGGCAAACCCTCACAGTATCTGCATGACGCTCGAGCTCGAGCCAGGCACCCGATCGGCTGCTCATTCTTGATTGTCCCAGCGGAGAGCCACATTGACGTCTCGGTCTGGACAAGCCAGGTAGCTAGTAAGGAAGTTGACGACGAGCAATGGACGTGATCACCGGCCCAAGGGTCGTACTTCGGGACTTCGCTATGTCCGATCTCCCCGCAGTGCGCGACTACTGGCTGAGTTCCGATGTACGTATGTACTTCCCGAGCGCCTCCAAGAGTCGATCAGCCCCGAATCGACAGCGTCTTACCTCCACGGTGCCATCGAGGCGTCTTCTGTCAAGCCACGCGTGAGGTATGAGTTAGCCGCCACCGTCAACGGCCAACTCATAGGAGCAGGACGAATCGAGTGCCGGGACCAGCCGAACCGAAGCGGGGACATCGGATATGTCATTTGGCGAGATCATTGGGGCAAGGGTTACGGGACCGAAGTGGCCTCTCTCCTTCTGCGGCTCGGATTCGACCAGCTCGGGCTCCACCGCATCTGGGCGACCGTCCCTCCCCAGAACACGCCCTCGATCCGTGTCTTGGAGAAGGCTGGCTTCAGCTACGAAGGGCACCTGCGGGAGACCTTCCAGATGCCAGACGGCTGGCGGGACTCCCTCCTTTATGCCGTCATCGAAGATGACTGGGCCAAACCCGAGAGGACATCTTCGTAACGTGCCGGCGCTCAGCATGAGCTTCAAGCCCAGGTGGTGGGCTTGATTTGTGACGTGCACCTCGGCCATCCCGTCCGAGTGGCCATCGACGGCGTGACGGCCTCTGGAAAGGCCGGCGCCTTCCCAGAGATGCAAAACGTCCTCGTCTTCGAAGTGCATAACGAAACTTCGGGGCTTTACGACCGGAATCCCGCTGACGCGAGGCAACCCGAGCAGATCGACGGCTCGGGATCGGGTACGAGCCCGCCCATGATCTCCATAACAGGGCATTCTGAGCGCTACGTCTGCGTATTACCTACCTCGCCACCGTCCCTCTCGTCGGCTCCGCGCTTCCCGACGACGCCGATCCTCTGCGCGCCTCCGAGAGTCCGACACGGCCGGCGGAACCGCCTTGGGACATTTGGCCAGGTCGACAGCTCGGCTGTTGCTTACGTCCTCTGACGTTCCGTCGCCGTGGTCCCGGACGATCTTTTGTGCGGCATCCCGACGGACCAGCTCGATCCGAAACCGTTCGATCCACTGCATGTGCTCCGGATGCGAGGCGAGCCATCGCTCGCGTCGTGCTTGTTGGGACTCGAGGCGATCGAGCTCGGCCATGGCCTCCTTGGCCCCGAACAGCTCGTGACGGGCACGGTCGTAGCTGGCCATGGCCTCGCGCTCGTTCTTGCGTGCCTCAGCAACGGAGTGATCGCCCTCTGCTTCCAGGCGCTGTCGCTCGACAGCGGCTCGCCGGCATTCCTCTTCTGCCTCTCGAAGCCGCCTGGCGGACGCCTGGACATGGGCACGCTGGGCGAGGGCGGCGATCTCCGTGCTCTGATCGGGCCCCGCTGCTCGCTCCACGCGGCCATCGGCTTCCTCGAGCAGCGCACGCAGCAGACCCGGGTCGCCAGCCCGGTCCAAGGCCTGGCGGATGACCTCGGTGGCCGAACGCTCCGCGCCGTCGCGGCGAAGGACCCGGGCGAGGAACTCGACCGGGCTCGGGGTGGCGAAACGCCCATGTCCGGTGTCGGGCGCCTCGCAGATCACGATCGCCTGGTTGTGCTCGCGCCCGCGGCTCATGGCCACATAGAGCTGCTCGGCGCTCATCTTGGAGTTGACGACCACCACCGCCTTATCGACGGTCACACCTTGGGCCTTGTGGACCGTAAGGGCGTAGCCGAGCGCCACGTGCTCTCTCACGTAGGGCGCTGGCAGCCGTAACGACCCATGGTCCAAGCAGTGGGCGAGCTCGAGCGAGCCGTCCTCGAATCGGGCCACCACCCGCCAGCGGTCGCCGTTTCGCACCCACTCGCCGCTGTCGGTGCGCAGGTGCCTGTCGTTTCGGAGCGTGACCACCTCGTCGCCCACCCCCACGAGGTGTCGCCCGGCCCGCACACCACCGGACTCCACCTGGCCCAGGGCCACGAGAGCGGCCCGGGCACGGAGGACCAGGGCGTCGACGGTGTCGTGATCCCCCGCCATGACGAGCACCGCTTTGCCCTGGGCTCGGCATTCCGCCCAGCGGGCCAAAGCCGCCTCGACGGCATCCTCGGCACCGGCATGGGTGATCCGGCCGCGCTCGTCGTAGGTGGCGATGACGGCGCTGTCTTTGGCCCGCAGGCGAAGGAGGGCGTGGGCCTCCCAAGGTTCTCGGAAGCGGCGCAGGGTGTCGAGCTCTACCGCCCGGGTGTCGTGGGCCAGGGTGCGAAACAGCCCCCCTGCCCCCACCGCCCCGAGCTGGGCGGGGTCGCCCACCAACACGAGCTTGGCCCCGGCGCCTGTGCTGTAGCGCACCAGCTCGGCCAGATCGGCGCTTCTGGTCATGCTCGCCTCGTCCAAGACGACGACGTCTCTGGCGCGTAGTTGCCGGGAACCCATCTGCAGCTCGAGGAGCAGGCGCGCCAGGGTCTCGCATGCGATGCCGGCTTCGGCTTGGAGGACCTCGGCCGCCATGGCCGAGGGTGCGACCCCGATGACGCGATGCCCGGCTTCTTCGAAGGCGGCCCGGGCGACGCCGAGCATCCGGCTCTTTCCGGCTCCCGCCGGCCCCACCACACAGCAGATGGCCTCCCCGGAGCCGCACACCCGTCGCAGGCCGGCGAGCTGGTCGGGTCCCAGTCCGGCGGCTCGGGCGCGCTGCTCGATGCGAGCGGGGTGGACCATGGCCAGCCCGGCGCTCGCCCCGGCGGCCGCGGCCTCAAGCACTTCTGCCTCCCGGGCCAAGGTGCGCGCCGTGCTGTAGCGCAGGCCCCCGTGGCGCAGATGCGCCGCCAGCCCGTCGGAGCGGACGAGCTCCTCGGGGAACTCGACGAGGCTCGGCGTCGAGAGAACGAGCACCTGGCGGTCAGAGACGAGGGCATCGACGGCCACCTCGAGCTCGGCCTGCAGGGCGGCGGCGCCGGCGAAGGCCCGGTGGTCGAGGAGCGTGGAGAGCACCTCGGTGGCCTCCGCCCTGCTCCAGGTCGAGGCCGATTCCTCGAGCACCTCGATGGCACGCGTCACGGCCTCGTCTCGCGACAGCCCGTGGTCCAGCGCACGGTGATCAAGCGCCTCCTTCACCCACCGCTTGGGTCCGTGGCCCAGCTCCTCAGCCTCTTGGCGCCACCCGTCGCGCAGCTCGGTGAGCGACAAGGCCTCCTCGGCTTTGGCCCCTCGGGTGCGGTAGGCGGCGAGCTGGTGGGCCTCGGCCCGTTCGTCGTTGGACAGGCTCCGGCCGAGGTCGGCCTCCCGGGCCGCCACGAGGCGAGCGGCTTCGGCCTTCACCTCCTTGCGCCTGGTCGACCAGTGCTCGAGAAGCTCGGGCGGCACGCCCTCGATCTCTGCCGCCCCGTTTTGATCGACCTCGCCCCAGGAGACCCCGAGCCGGGTGCTGAGCTCGCTGCGCAGCGCCCCCTTGTAGAGCATCCCGGCCGCCTTCTGGGAGCCGTACAGCTCGGTGCCGTCGATCGAGAGCCACCTGCCGTCTGACGCCGCCTGGACCTTGTTGGCGAGGAGCACGTGGGTATGCAGCTGCGGATCGAGGGCCCTCGAGGTCCGATGGACAAAGGCCGCGCCGACAAGCCCTCGGGTGTCGGCCTGGAAGAGGCCTCCCCTCCCCCGGCGGGTGAAGGCGGCGTGTCTCTCCAAGTGCGACAGCGCCGCCCGGACCGCCGCATCGTGGCCGGCTCGGACCGAGGCGGCCACCTCCTCGTCGCCCAGGGCCCACAGCACGCTCACGGACTTGGGCGGCGAGAAGCTGAGGGCGTAGCCGGCCACCGCCGCCTTGCCGCTGCCGAAGGGCCGACCGAGGGACGCTGCGGTCTCAGGGTGGCGGGCCTCAGCAAAGAGCCGCTCGAGGTGCTCGGGCGTCACCTCGCCAACGAGGCCCATGTGCTCGGCGCCGAGTCCGACCCAGAGACCGAGCTCGTGCCGGGCGAAGTAGTCCTCCCGGCCGAGGGCGATCTCGGTGGCGTAATACCGCCAGCCGTCGCGGGCCATCTTCACCAGACCCATCACGACAGAACAGCACCTCCCATTAAGGCACCAGGCGGTGCAGGGGTGTCTACGCCCCTAAAACAACCACCAACGCCAACACCATTTCCACCAACTCCACTTCCACCAACACCACATCCACCCCTTCCATCAACATCACATCCACCCCTTCCATCAACATCACATCCATCACTTCTACCAACACCACTTCCACTTCCACTTCCACCAAAACGACGACCGCCGACGCCACGACTGGTCCTGCCCACTTCTTCACCACCTGTCATGGACGACCTCATGGGCGGTGATCCTGCACCTCGGCAGTGACACCGACATCGAACAGACGGCCCTGTGCTTCGTTCTGAGCCTTCGAACGAGGGAGCCGAACCCGGATGGACCTCCGGCCGTCTCGACGCTTTACAGGACCCGAATGAGCTTTCGTCCGGTCGAAGCTGCCCGCCGCTTGCTGGGGGAACACGCCGCAACCCGGATCCGAATCGACCGGGCGCTCGTTGGTGTCGCAGCTGTTGATACAGCACGAGGTGTCGCCTGTGTTGGTACAGCGCCCGGTGTCCCCTTTGTTGGTACAGCGCTCGTCGTCCTCATCGACGAAACACAACCGGACGCCGGCGGGGGGACGCAGCCGGTACCCCGACCGCCTGGCCGGATCGGGGTCCTCGAGACGTTCGCGAGTGACCAGTCCGGCAGTCACCAGCGACGCGAGGATCCGGGCGGCGGTGTTCTTTGCGATCCCCATCTGCTCCGCCAGCGATCGCACGCCGCCCAAGGCAACCCATCCGTCACCCCGCCACGAGGCGGAGAGGACGAGCTGCTCGAAGGCGACCCATGCCAGCGCGCCGAGGTCACGATGAAGTCGGCGGCTCTGTTCGCTAAGAACAAGCGTTGGCGCCCGCACCCTCGACCTCCCTCTTCGACGCGTTGAGACAAGAGAAAGGCCGCCCTGAGAAGGCAGGGAGGCGGCGAGCCCGACATCCAGTTTACGACCGCCGGCGGGCGCCGACGGCCGGCGCGTTATTGCCTGGCCCCGTGATTCCCAGTACTAACCAAGGGCCAGCTCACGGGCCGATCCCGGTACCGCGCCCTGGGCCGTATCGACGCCTCCCGGGATACTGGGTCGGGTTGGCCACTGGTCCCCCTCCCCCGCGATGGCTCCCTGGGTAGCGCACACCCGGCATGTTCGCTCGGGCTGATCGACTAAATAGCGTCGCCGTGCCCGCGAATATGCGCTACCTCGACGACGGCCGCTGTCCCTACAGATCGCCGATTTAACGTTTCAGCGGAACCTCCAAGCCAGG
>JBJKRZ010000286.1:0-20910 GCA_046704365.1 Acidimicrobiales bacterium
GCGGCCTTGCTCGCCGCCAGCCGCAGCGCCTGCCGGGGGGTGGGGGTCTCGGGCGCCTGGGGGTCGATCTCGACGGTCCAGGCGCAGTGGGGGTGACGCTGGGCAGGGCGGCGCGGCGGGCGGTGGACCGGCCGCATGCGCAGCCGGTGGTTGGTCGCCCAGCCGGTGGCGTCGAAGGTGGGGTCCTCGATGTGGTGGCACATGGCCACCACGAAGTCCTCGCCCAGGGGCTCCACGTCCATGAGGGCGCCGCAGTGGTCAAGGTGGAACTCGCCGTGGTGGTCGTCGTGGACGGCGAAGCGGAAGTCCATGAACCCCGGCGGAGCACCGATGTCGATCTGCATGGCCTTCAGGGCGGCCTCCACGGTGTCGCCCTCGAAGCCCAGCAGCTGCTGGGTGCGCCGGGTGTAGAGGGGGCTCGCTCCCATCCACTCGTCGATAGCCACGTCGCGCATGACGTCGAGGCCGTGTGCCACCACCACCGGCATGCCCGCCCGGTCGATGAGATGTCCCGCCAACAGGTCCTCGCGAACCAGCACGGCCAGCTCCTCGTGGCCGAGCTCGTCTGCTGTCCGCACGGCTCCCATCAGGCGTCCGGGACCCGGCCGCCCACGACGTCGAGGACGTGGCCGCTCACCACAGCCGCCCCGGCGGTGCAGGCGCTCACGGCTCGTGCGACCGGTGGCGTGCGACGACGCGCTCCGCGGCGTCGTTGAGACCGGTGGCGAGCGGCCAGCCGATGTAGTGGGTGAGGTGGATCACGACCTCGCGGAGCTGGTCCTCGGTCAGTTCGCCGTTGTGGAGGGCGCTCTGGAACTGCACCTCGAGCAGGTCCTTCTTGTCCAGGGCGGCCAGGACGCCGATGGTGAGCAACCGTCTCAGGGAGTCGTCGAGGCCGGGCCGACACCACACGTCGCCGAAGAGGTGGTCCACCGTGTAAGCGGCGAAGTCGCCTTCGACGACTTCCGGGTCGACGTCGAAGTTGTAGACGGCCCGCATCTTCTCGAGCCCGGCGGCTCGGTCGGGTCGTGGCGGTCGTCGCTCGGTCACGGTGCTCCTCCCATGGGGTCGGCCCCCAGGCCGAACACGGCGTCGGCCCGGGCCTCGGTCATGGCCGCCAGGGGCAGCGTCACGCCCAGGCGCCGGCCCAGGGCCAGGGCCGCCTGCAGATCCTTGTGCGCCAGGCGGGCGCCGCGCTCGAAGGCGTCGAGGACCCGGGCGTCGCTGTCGGGCGCCAGGGGCGCCACGGTGGGTCGGAACATGAGCCGGGTGGGACCCCCGATCTTCTCGTCACTGGCGCGCACCACCTGGGCCAGTTTGGCCAGCTCGATCCCCGCCGCCTCGGCCAGGACCTGGGCCTCGTAGGCGGCCAGCCAGCAGCCGTACTGCATGAGGTTGCGGGCCAGCTTGGCCTGGAGCCCCGCCCCCAGGGGCCCCATGTGCACCACGAGCGAGCTGAAGCAGTCGAGCACAGGGCGGACGCGCTCGACGTCAGTCTTGTCCCCGCCGAGCATGGACACGAGCTCGCCGTCCGCCGCCGCCACCGGGCCGCCGCTCACCGCGCAGTCCACGAGGCGCATCCCGCCGCCAGCGCACGCCGACGCTGCCCGCTGAAGGGTGTCGAGCGACACCGTGGACAGCACCACCACCGTCGTCCCCGCTGCCGCCCCGCCCCGGATCCCCTGCGGCCCCTCGAGCACGGCCAGGACCTGGGCGTCGTCGACCACCGCCACCACCACGACCTCGCTCGAAGCCGCCAGCTCCGCCGGGCTGCGGGCGATACGGGCCGAGGCGGAGAAGGGCTCGGTGGCGGCGGGCACGACGTCGCTGACCGTGAGCGCCAGCCCGGCCCGGGCCAGCGCCCCGGCCACCCCGCCGCCGATCTGCCCCAGGCCGATCACCCCGACCGTCGGTCCAGTGCTGTCCATGGGGTCGTCGGCCTCCGGGCTCGTCGCTGGGCTTTGCAGACAGTTGTCTGGACTGTAGTCTGATCCCATGCCCGACGCCAACGTGGTGGCCCTTGTCACCGACGCGGCGGAGGCCACGCGACGACGGCTCACCCCCCGCCAGGCGGCGCTGGTCGAGCGCCTGGTGACGGCGGCCGCCGACGAGGCGCGCCAGGCCGGGTACGACGGTACGACGGTGCGCTCGGCGGCCAAGCGGGCCGGGGTGGCCCCCGCCACCGCCTACACGTACTTCGCCTCCAAGGACCACCTGCTGGCCGAGGTGCTGTGGCGGCGCATGGACGCCATCGCGCCCGTGGAGCACCATCCGGGGAGCTCGCCCATGGAGCGGCTGTCCGCCGAGCTCGAGGCCGTCGCCCTGTTCATGGCCGACGACCCGCAGCTGGCTGCCGCCTGTACCACGGCCCTGCTCGGCAGCGGGCGGGAGGTCTTTGCCATCCGAGCCCGCTTCGGCGCCACCCTCCACCGCCGTATCGCCGGCGCCCTGGGCGAGGCGGCCGACGCCAGGGTGCTGCGGGGGCTGGAGCTGTCGTGGTCGGGGGCCATGCTCTGGGCCGGCATGGGGCACATGGCCTTCGCCGAGGTCCCCGGTGTGCTCATCGACACCGCCCGCCTGCTCACGGGGGAGGGGCCGTGACGCTCAGCGCCCCGGCACCCGGCGAGACCCCGCTGCGCTACGACCCCTACGACTACGCCGTCCACGAGGATCCCTACCCGCTCTACGCCAGGATGCGCCTCGAGGCGCCGCTTTACCGCAACGACGAGCTCGACTTCTGGGCCCTGTCGCGTCACGAGGACGTGTTGGCCGGGTTCCGCAACCCCGCCCAGCTCTCCAACCGCTTCGGCGTGAGCCTGGACCCCAGCGCCTACGGGCCAGCCGCCCGTCGGACCATGTCCTTTCTGGCCATGGACCCGCCCGAGCACACCCGGATGCGGTCGCTCGTGAGCCGGGCCTTCACGCCCCGGCGGGTGGCAGAGCTCGAGCGCCAGGTGCGCGCCGTCGCCCTGGAACACATCGAGGCGGCGCTGGAGCGGGGCAGCTTCGACTTCGTGGCTGACTTCGCCGGCCGCATGCCCATGGACGTGATCTCGGAGCTGATCGGCGTCCCCCGCTCCGACCGCGGCGAACTGCGCCGCCTGGCGGACCTGCTCGTCGACCGCCAACAGGGGCTCAACGACATCCCACCGGCCGGCGTCGAGGCGGCGCTCGCCATGGCCGGGTACTTCCAGGAGATGGTCGGTACCCGCCGACGCCGGCCGGCCAACGACCTCACCTCCGGCCTGGTTGGTGCCGACGTCGACGGCGACAGCCTGAGCGACGAGGAGGTCGTCTCCTTCCTCTTCCTCATGACCGTGGCCGGCAACGAGACCACCACCAAGCTCCTGGCCAACGCCTGGTACTGGGCCTGGCGGTTCCCCGACGAGCGGGCCAAGGCGCTGGCCGACCCCGGCCGCGTGGCGGACTGGGTGGAGGAGACGCTGCGCTTCGACACCTCCACCCAGATGCTGCTGCGGGTCACCACCGGCGAGGTACAGCTGCACGGCACCGTGCTTCCCGAGAGCTCCCGGGTGCTGCTGCTCGTCGGCTCGGCCAACCGCGACGCGGCGGTGTTCGAGCACCCCGACACCTACGACTTCGACCGCGACACCCAGAAGCTGGTGAGCTTCGGCAGCGGCCGCCACGTCTGCCTGGGAGCCGCTTTGGCCCGCCTCGAGGCGCGCGTGGGGCTCCACGAGCTGCTGACAAGGGTGGGCGACTACGACATCGACGAGTCGGGGGCGACCCGGATCCACTCCATCAACGTGCGCGGCTTCGCCAGGTTGCCGACCAAGGTCACCTTGCGCGCTGGCGGGGCGCCCGCCCGCTGATGGCCCGCTTCGCGCCGCATCCCGAGCGCCGTCCCACCGTCGTCACCGGCGCCTCCTCCGGCATCGGCCGGGCCACCGCCCGGCTGCTGGCATCGGGCGGCCATCCCGTCGTGCTCGGGGCACGGCGCCTGGACCGCCTGGAGGACACGGCCGCCTCCATCCGCCAGGACGGGGGGGAGGCGCACGCCCTGCACCTCGACCTGGCCGATCCCGTCTCCGTCGACGCCTTCGTCAAGGCGGCGAACGAGGTGCTCGCTCCGATCGACGTGCTCGTGGCGGCGGCCGGCCAGTCGGCACCTGACTCGGTCGTCGACCCCAATCCGGACCTCTTCGCCGACATCGTGGGCACGAACCTGCTGGGGGTGCAACGCCTGGTGGCGGCGCTGGCGCCGCCCATGGTGGAGCGCCACCACGGCGACATCGTCTTCGTCACCTCCGAGGTCGTCCGCTCGCCGCGGGCGAGAGCGGGCTCCTACGTGGCCTCCAAGTGGGGGCTCACGGGCTACGCCCGATCGCTGCAGATGGAGCTCGAGGGCACCGGGGTGCGCGCCTCGATCGTCCAGCCCGGCCAGACCTGGAGCGAGATGGGCAGCGACTGGGACCCAGAGGTGACCACGGCGGTGCTGAAGGAGTGGATCCGCTGGGGCCAGGCCCGGCACCACCATCTCCTGCACCCCGACGCCGTGGCCGGCGCCGTGCGTGCCGCGTTGCAGACGCCCCCCGGCACGCACCTCACCTTGATAGAGATACAGCCCGAGGCGCCCAAAGTAACCCGGGCCGCCGCCACCACGCTCCCGCCCACCGACGAGGGGACCGATGACACCTGACACCGCCACCCAGCTGCGCGAGCCACCCAAGGTCTCCGGTGGCGGCGGCGAGCACGGCCACCTGGAGGAGCTCCGTCACGACCCCATCGGGCTCATGCAGCGGGTCCGGGCCGAGTGTGGCGACGTCGGCGAGTTCCGCCTGGCCGACAAGGACGTCGTGTTGCTCACCGGGGCCGAAGCCAACGAGTTCTTCTTCCGGGCCCCCGAGGAGATCCTCGACCAGGCCGAGGCCTATCCCTTCATGACCCCCATCTTCGGCCGAGGCGTCGTCTTCGACGCTCCGCCCGAACGGCGCCGCGAGATGCTGCACAACCAGGCCCTGCGCGACAAGTTCATGCGGGGCCACGCTTCGACCATCGCCGGCGAGGTGGAGGCGATGGTGGACCGCTGGTCGGAGGACGGCGACACGGGCACGATCGACCTGCTCGACTGGTTCGCCGAGCTCACCATCTACACCTCCTCGGCCTGCCTCATCGGCAAGCGGTTCCGCAACGAGCTCGATCGACGCTTCGCCGAGCTCTATCACGACCTGGAGCGGGGCACCGACGCCCTCGCCTATGTCGACCCGTACGCCGAGATCGAGAGCTTCGCCCGCCGTGACACGGCGCGTCGGGGGCTCGTGGGGCTGGTCCAGGAGATCATCGACCGGCGGCAGGCGGCTCCCGCCCCCGCCGACGACGCACGGGACCTGCTGGACGTGCTCATATCCGTGCACAACGAGGACGGTTCCCCTCGCTTCTCCACGGACGAGATCACCGGCATGTTCATCTCGATGATGTTCGCCGGCCATCACACCACGTCGGGGACAGCGGCGTGGACCCTCATCGAGCTGCTGCGCCATCCCGAGGAGCTGGCCCCGGTGACCGCCGAGCTCGACGAGCTCTATGCCAGCGGCGAGCAGGTCAGCTACCAGGCGCTCAGGGACATGCCTCGCCTCGAAGCTGCCATCAAGGAGGCGCTCCGCCTCCATCCGCCTTTGATCCTGGTGCTCCGGGTGGCCAAGGAGGACCTCGAGGTCGAAGGGTTCTGCGTGGCGGCAGGCAAGATGGTGGGGGCGTCCCCGGCGGTGTCGAACCGTCTGCCCGGGGACTTCCCCGAGCCCGACGCCTTCGTGCCGGCGCGCTATCTGGACCCTCGCAGCGAGGACCGGGCCAATCCCTGGACGTGGATCCCCTTCGGCGCCGGCCGGCACCGCTGCGTCGGCGCACCGTTCGCCATGATGCAGCTCAAGGCCATCTTCTCGGTGCTCCTACGCGGATGGGAGTTCGAGCTGGCTCAGGCGCCCGAGACGTATCGCAACGACCACTCCAAGATGGTCGTGCAGCTGGCCCGGCCCTGCGCCGTGCGCTACCGCCGGCGCTGGCCGGCAGTCCGAAGAGCCGGGTCGTGAGGGTCCTGGTCGACCGGGACCTGTGCCAAGGTCACGGCGTGTGCGAGAACGAGGCCCCCGAGGTGTTCGCCGTGTCCAAGCAGGGTGTCCTCGACGTCGTGGACCCGTTGCCGCCCGACACCGTCCGGCTCCAGGTGGAGGCCGCCGTCCGCTACTGCCCGACCGGAGCACTTCGGATCGAGGAAGACTGAGGGTGCCCGCCTACCCCTACGAGGAGCTGGCCGAGATGGTCGAGCGCTGGCTGGCCGCCAACCGCGGGGCTGAGGCAGCGGGCGACTGGAAGCCCATGGCCGAGCTCTACACCGAGGACGCCACCTACGGCTGGAACCTCGGTCCCAACGAGGAGTTCATGGCCGTGGGCCGGGAGCAGATCCGCGACGTGGCCCTCGGCCTGGAGATGGGCGGGCTGGACGGCTGGGCCTATCCGTACCAGAAGGTCGTCATCGACCCTCACCAGGGGGAGGTCATCGGCCTCTGGAAGCAGGTGGCCGACGGCTGCCGCCCCGACGGGAGCCCGTACGAGGTGGCCGGGATGGGTGGCAGCTGGTTCCGTTACGGCGGGAACTGGCAGTGGTCGTGGCAGCGCGACTTCTTCGACGTGGGCAACGCCACGGCACTGTTCGTCGAGATGATCAAAGCCGGCGTGCTGAGCGAGGGCATGAAGCGCCGAATCGAGCGCGCCGGCGGAGACCGGCTTCCGGGCCACTACCGCCTGGGCGAGGCCCCGGTCGGGCTGTGGGAATGAAGTCACAGGTCCGAGCCGAGGACGAGGGGGCTGTGCGCATCCTCACCCTCGACCGGCCCGATCGGCGCAACGCCTTCGATGTGGCGCTCTACCGGGGGCTCACCACCGCGTTGCTCGCCGCCGATGGCGACGAAGCGGTGCGCGCCGTGGTGCTGACGGGTGCCGGGTCGGCCTTCAGCGCCGGGACGGACCTCGAGGAGTTGTCGGCCATCGCCGCCGGGGAGGCGCCCGACGGGGCCGGCGCTGCCTTTCCCGCCCTCGTCGACGCCCTGTCGGAGGTGGACGTCCCCCTGGTTGCCGCCGTCAACGGGCCCGGGGTGGGGCTCGGGGCCACCATGCTGTCGTACTTCGACCTCGTCTTCATGGCCGACTCTGCCCGCCTACGGGCACCCTTCGCCGCCATGGGCGTCCCCCCCGAAGCAGGCAGCAGCCTGCTCTTCCCGCTGCGCATGGGCTGGCAGCGGGCGGCGAGGGCCATGCTCGGCTCGGTGTGGATCTCCGCTGCCGAGGCGCAGGCGGCCGGGCTCGCCACCGCCGTCTGCCAGTCCGAGTGCCTCCTGGCCCAGGCACTGGCTGCCGCTCAGGAGATCGCCGCCCACGAGCGGCGCTCGACGCGCACGATCAAGGCTCTCATGCGCTCGGCCCAGCGCGACCTCGACGCCGCCGCCCGGGCGCGTGACGACGACGCCTACCGCCGCCACTTCTCAGGAGACGGCTGACCAAGGCCCTCGACGCTCGTGATGGCAGCGTGTCGCTCACATCGGGCGCCTTTTGGGCCGGGGACCCCCTGGCGGAGCTGGCCTGGGCGCGGCGCAACGACCCCGTGCACTGGGACGAAACGGGAGCCGTCTGGGGGGTGACCCGCTATGACGACGTGCTCGAGGTGTCGAAGAACCCCGAGCGCTTCTCGAACGCCCAGGGCATCCGCCCCAACCAGGGCGCCACCCCGATGCTCATCGACATGGACAACCCCGCCCACGCCAAGCGGCGGAAGCTGATCAACCGGGCATTCACCCCCGCCCAGGTCCGATCTCGAGCCGAGCGGATCAGGGCGATCTCCGACGAGCTCATCGACCGGGTGTGCGAGAGGGGCTCGTGCGATCTCGTCTGGGACCTGGCCGCCTGGCTGCCTCTCATCGTGATCGGTGAGTCGCTCGGGGTCGACGAGGCCGACTTCCCCACGCTGCTCGAATGGTCGGACGCACTCCTGAGCGGCCTCGACGGCAAGGAGGAGTCGGTAGCGCGCATGACAGAGGTCTTCCTCCAGTACGAGGCCTACGCCAAGCGCGTCATCGAGAGTCGCCGCCAAAAGCCACGTGACGACCTCATGAGCGTCCTGGTGCACGCCGAGGTCGACGGGGACAGGCTCGACGACGCTGCGCTGCTGTTCGACTCACTGCTCATCCTGATCGGCGGCGACGAGACCACCCGCCATGTGATCTCCGGGGGCATCTATCAACTGCTGGTCCACCGCCAGCAGTGGGAGGAGCTGCGTGCCGATCGCAGCCTCCTGCCCTCGGCCACCGAAGAGATGCTCCGGTGGGTGAGCCCCATCAAGAACATGGCCCGGACGGCGACGGCCGACACGACGTTGGGCGGAAGAGAGATCGCTGCAGGCCACAAGCTTCTGCTGCTCTACCCATCGGCCAACCGGGACGAGAGCCACTTCACCGATCCGGACACCTTCGACATCCACCGCAGCCCCAACGACCATCTGGCCTTTGGATTCGGGTCCCACGTCTGCCTGGGCAACAGCCTGGCCCGCTTGGAGATCACCACCTTCCTCGACAGGCTCCTGGACCGGCTGCCCGACCTTGCCCTCGGTTCGCCCCGTGAGCCGCCACGGCGCCCAGCCAACTTCGTGAGCGGCTACGAGTCGATGCCGGTCTCCTTCACCCCCGCTCCCACGAGTGCCGGCGGGGGCCGACCCCAGTGAAAGGGCGTCGCCCAACCGGCGGCTGAAGCCACACCGGCGGGTGCACATGGCGAGGAGTGCGCAGTGCGAAGAGAAGCTATGGGCGGGAGGACGACCGGGGCGAAGCTCAGGCGCGCCATGGTGACCGTGGTGGCAGCCACCGTGGTGGGCGCCGTGAGCGGCTGCGGGTCGCGTCTCGGTGGCCAGGCGCTGCGGGTGGCCGAAGGCGCTGGTGCCTCAGCACAGGTCTCCGGACATCATGTCGGGGCCACCGACACGGGGCCACCGCTCAGCGGCTCGGGCACAGGCGCGCCGCCGCCGTCGTCCGGACCCGGGCCGAGCACGGTCCCGGGCGTCGCCGCACCCGTGGCCGCTTCCGCTTCGGCCGGATCCAGCTCGTGCACAGCGGCCGACAATGGCGGGGCGACCGATACCGGGGTCACCGCCACCCAGATCACCGTGGGCAACATCACGAGCATCACGGGGGTTGCTCCGGGCCTGACGAAGAGCGCGCAGCAGGCCACCGAAGCATGGGCCGCCTACGTGAACAGCCAGGGCGGTATCTGCGGCCGGGTCGTCAAGGTCGACACCTACGACGACGGCAACACCTCCAGCGGGAACTACGCCGCCGCCGAGGCGGCCTGCGCCAAGGACTTCGCATTGGTGGGGGGTGCCTCGGGCTTCGACGACGGCACGGCATCGGCCGTGTCGAAGTGCAACATGCCCGACGTGGCGGCCGAGAACTCGACTCAGGCAGCGGGCAACGCCCCGGAGATCTTCGCGGCCAGTCCGGGGAACGCCCATTACTGGCCCACGGGCCCGGCGGTGTACCTGGCCAAGACCTACCCGGCCGCGGTGCAGGCCGCCGCCATGATCTACCTCAATGTGCCGGCCACCGAACAGGAAGCGCAAGCGCAGATGAGCACCTTCGAAAAGGAAGGGTTCAGGTACCTCTACACCGTGTCTGTGTCGCCCACCGAGCCCAACTATGCGCCCTACGTGCAGGCGATGGAGAGCCGCCACGTCGAATACGTGACCGAGTGGTCCGACGACAATTCCGCCGCCCGGCTGGTCCAGGCCATGGCACAGGCCAACTTCACGCCGCAGGTCGTGGACTGGAACGCAGAGATGTACACCCCGGTCTTTCTCCAGGAGACGGACGGCCAGGCTGCCGGCGATCTGGTGCTCATGGCCAGCGCCCCCTACGAAGAAGCATCCTCCAACCCCGGAATGCAGCTGTTCCTGTCGTGGATGAACCGGGTGGCGCCCGGATTCACCCATGACATCTTCGCCGAGTACGCCTGGTCGGCCGGCCTCGCCTTCGAGCAGGCGGCAAAGGCCGTCGGGCCGCACCTCACCCGCTCCGCCCTGCTCAGCCAGCTGGCTCACATCCACCAGTGGGACGGCGGTGGCGTGACACCTCCGGTCGACATCGGGTCGCGCCTGCCCAACGCCTGCTTCTCCTACTTCAAGGTCGATTCGAGCGGCGACGGCTACACGCGCCTGTACCCGCAGCAGGTGAACACCTATGACTGCACCTCGGGCGGCCTCAACCACTATTGATCCCCCGGCTCGCTGCGGGCCACGTCGACGTAGCGTCGAGAGCGGGTGCCGGAGCGACCGTCAGATACCGGACGGGAGGCGTCGGAGGTATCCCCCGGGGTTGAAGCTGATGTGGAATTTCTCGCAGGACCGGTCGACGACGAAGCAGCCGGGCCGCTCGGCGAGGAACTGCCCGACCGCCTCGGTAGGTCCGGGCCCGAAGTCCCGCAGGATGGGGTGGCCGTTCACGATGGTGTCCTCGACGATCAGATAGCAGCCAGCCGTGACGAGTGGTCCCAGGGAGCGGAGCTCTTCGAGGACGTGTTGTCCAGAGTGGTCGGAGTCGAGCACGACCATCACCCGCTGTACGGCGCCGGCCTCGTCACGCAAGTGGGAGACGACCTCCGGGTCGGTCGACGAGCCCGTCACGTACTGGATCCGAGCATGCCCGGGTCTGTCTGGCTCCTCGGCGGTGTCGATCGTCACTATCCGGCCCTGATCGAGCATGTCGCAGATGGACGCCATGAACAGGGCGCTTCCCCCTCTGTAGGTTCCCGCTTCGATGATGAGCTCCGGGCGGGTGTTGACGATGATCTCTTGGAAGACCCAGAGATCCATTGGGCACTTCCGCACGGGCACTCCGTGCCAGTAGGTCTCGCGCCAAGTACCGGGATCGTCATAGAAACGCCGCAGAAAGCGGTCCCCGACATAGCGGTCGATGACGTCCAACATGAGCAGAGGGTATCTTCGTCCCAAGACGAGCCGAGTTGCTCGGAGGCGCCACTTCGACGCACGACCCGATGCTCCTGAGCGCTGGCTCCATCCGTGTGGCCCGAGCGGGCCGTGGGAGGGGGAGACGCTCGCTCCATCCCAAGTCGCTGTCACCTCGACTCGTCGCTGGCAATGCCCGATGCACGGCTCCCCGCCCAGCGTGCCGATACCCGCCGGCCCATGGCGGGCCCGACCTTCTCCGCCAGCCGGTCGAAGGGTTCCCGAGCACGGCTCGGAGGCTCACCCTAAGCTCGCCGTGACACACGACACAGCGGTACTGATGGGAGCGAAAGAACAACAACCACACAACAGGGGAGGGACAGATGGGCAGGCCAAGGGCAGTTTCACGTCGGGAGTTTCTGGAGCTGGCGGGCGGTTTGGCAGGGCTTGGCGCCATTGGTGCGGCGTGCGGCTCAGGGCCCAGCGCCAGCACCACCACCGTTGCCTCGGGGGCGCCAGCAGCCACCTTTCTCACGCCGAGCAGCAAACTGTCCGGCAGCCTGAAGATCCTGCAGTGGAGCCACTTCGTCCCTCGCTACGACACCTGGTTCGATCCCTTTGCAAAGGAATGGGGCAGCCACGTGGGCGTGGACGTGACGGTGGACCACATCGGCTTGGCCGACATCCCTTCTCACACCGCGGCGGAGATCGCTGCGGGCTCGGGCCACGACCTCATCGGATGGGTGAGCCCTCCGTCGTCACTGGAGCCGAGCGTGGTCGACCTGGCCGACGTCCACCAAGAGGCGGTGCGGCGCTTCGGGAGCGAACAGTCCTTTGCCCGGGCTTCGAGCTACAACCCCACCACCAACAAATACTTCGGCTACTGCCACGCGTGGGTTCCCGACCCGGGCGACTACCGGAAGAGCTTGTGGGAGAAAGTGGGAATGCCCAACGGTCCGGCCACATACGACGATCTGCTGAAGGGCGGCAAGGAGATCAACGACAGGCTCGGAGTGCGCATGGGCATCGGCATGTCGAACGAGATCGACTCGAACATGGCGGCGCGGGCCCTCATCTGGTCCTATGGCGGATCGGTGCAGGACAAGAACGAGAAGGTCGTGCTCAACTCACCCGAGACGATCGATGCCGTGAATTACATGGCCAAGCTGTACGACCAGACGATGACCGCCGAGGTGTTCGGCTGGAACGCCGCTTCCAACAACCAAGGGCTCATCGCCGGGGTGCTGTCTTACATCCTCAACTCGATCTCGGCCTACAGAAGCGCGCAGACCGACAATCCGCAGGTGGCAAACGACGTGTTCTTCACCCCGGCGCTCACGGGTCCGAACGGAAAGGGCCTGGCCAGCCAGCACGTGGTCCTCGTCTACGTCGTCCCGAAGTTCTCGGCCAACGTCGACGCAGCCAAGGAGTTCCTCCTCAACCTGTCGGCCAACGACCCGAGCGGAACGTACCAGTCGGAGCTCTACGACTTCCCCGCCTTCGTGAACAACGTCCCGCAGCTCGACGGATGGCTGACCAACGACCCCTTCGGATCAAAACCCGCCAACAAGCTCAAGCTGCTGCAGACCTCGGCCTCTTGGACCACCAACATCGGCTATCCCGGCCCCGCCAACGCCGCCATCGCAGAGGTGTTCGACACGTTCGTGCTCCCCCAGATGATGGCGCGCGTCGCCCAAAAGAAGCAGACAGCCCAGGAATCGGTGGCTGAGGCCGAAGGGCAGGTCAAGGCCATCTTCTCCAAGTGGCGGTCCATGGGCCTGGTCAGCTGACGGTGGCCATCGTCGAGGTCCGAGGCCTGGCCAAGCGCTACGAGGGTTCCCAGGCCAACGCTGTCGACGGCATCGACTTCGCCACAGAGGAAGGGGAGTTCCTCGTGCTCCTCGGTCCCTCGGGATGCGGCAAGACGACCTTGTTGCGCATGATCGCTGGACTCGAACGCCCCACGTCGGGCGAGGTGCTGATCGGCGACCAGGCGATGGCCGGACTCCCCCCGCGAGCGCGCGGCATCGCCATGGTCTTCCAGAGCTACGCGCTCTACCCCCACAAGACGGTGCGGCAGAACATCGAGTTCCCGCTGAAGGCGGAGCGACTGCCGCGCCAAGACCGGGTCGAGAGAACGGGGTGGGCGGCCAAGCTCCTCGGTATCGACCAGCTCCTCGACCGCAAGCCGCGTGCGCTCTCCGGCGGGGAGCGCCAGCGAGTCGCCCTGGCCAGGGCTTTGGTGAGGGAACCGAGCGTGTTCCTCCTCGACGAGCCGCTCTCCAACCTCGATGCCAAGCTGAGGGCGACAGCTCGCGACGACCTCCGTGAGTTCCAGCAACGCGTGAGGACGACCACGATCTACGTGACCCACGACCAGGTAGAGGCCATGGGGATGGGGGACAGGATCGCCGTCCTGTCCGAGGGTCGGCTGCGTCAGCTCGGTAGCCCGCAGGAGATCTACGACCACCCCGCAGACACCTTCGTGGCCACATTCGTGGGAACGCCGCCCATGAACCTTCTGGGCCAGGGCGACATCCTGGTAGGCTTCCGGCCAGAGAGCTTCCTGCCCGCCGGGGTTGTGGGCACCGCTCAGGGCAGCCTCAACCTCGCCTTCCACGTGCAGCGAGTGGAGTATCTGGGAACGGCTCACCACTTGGTGGGGACCGTCGAAGGGTTTTCCGAGGACAAAGTGCGCTCGGTCATTCCCTCCAACATCATCACCGATGTGGAGGCGGGGAGGTCGTACCCGTTCGTGGTCAACGAACGCGACCTGCGCTTCTTCGACAAGGAGTCGGGCGTGCGCACCGAGCGCCGGCGAGTGGTGGCGGCCCAGTGAGAAGACCCCGACCCCGCACCGTCGCCCCCGGGCGGGTTCCGGCAAGGAGCGGGCGGGTCAGCCTCCTGGAAAGAGAGGGCCCACTCGCCGCGTTCATGCTCCTGCCTTCCATCGTCTACATCATCGGCTTGGTCGCAATACCGTTCGGGCTGTCGATCGCATATAGCCTCTCTACGGCCACGGTGGGCAACCCGGCCATTCGCTGGTCCGGCCTGTCGAATTTCTCGGCTGCTGTCCACGATCCGACATTCAGGCACTCTTTACTCAACAGTGCAATCATCACCGGCGTCTCGCTAGTCTTCATCGTGGTCCTCTCCACGGTCCTGGCCATGGTCCTCTCGAAGGACTTCCATGGCAAGTGGCTGGTCCGTTTCCTCGTGCTGCTCCCGTGGACGACGCCGGTCTCACTCACGGCGGTGGTCATGCTGTGGATGTTCGACAGCATCTACAGCCCGATCGACTGGGTGCTGAGACAGCTGGGGCTGATCAGCACCAACATGGACTGGCTGGGGCACGGGCACCTTGCGCTGGGAGCGGTCATCGCGGTGCAGGTGTGGAGGATCACCCCCCTGGCCGCCGTGATCACGATGGCGGGCCTGTTGTCGGTGCCCCATGAGGTCACCGAGCAGGCCGATGTGGACGGAGCCGGCTTCTGGCGCAAGATGTTCGAGGTCACGCTGCCCCTCACGCTGCCCCTGATCGCCGTGGCGGTGCTGTTCGCCGGCATCTTCATCTTCACGGATCTGACGGTCGTCTACGTGCTGACTCGGGGGGGACCGATCAACGCCACCCAGATCGTGCCCACCTGGTCGTTCTTCAAGGGAATCGAAGGAGGAGACCTCGCCGGGGGTGCGGCGATAGCGCTGTTCCTGTTCCCCGTTCTGTTGGCCTTTGCGGTGCTGATCCTCGTGGCCGTGAAACGCACGGAGGTCACCTGAGTGAGCATGGACCACCCGGCATCTGAGCTAACGACCCCAGCTACCGTTCGGGCCGCGCGCCGAGGGCTGTCTGGCAGGGCGCGCCACGTATGGGGACGCATCGCGCTCTACACGCTCGTCGTGCTGTTCTCGTTGTTTGCAGCTTTGCCCTTCTACATCGCGTTGATCATGTCGTTCAAACAGAGCCCCGATCTCTATCGGGTGACGAACGACCCCTTCATCTTCAACTTGAATCCGACCACGAGCCAGTGGTTGTTTTTGTTCACTCAGACGCCGTTCGACCATTTTGCTCTCAACACCCTGATCGTTGGCGTGTGCGTGGTCGCCATCACGCTCGTCCTCGGCCTCCCCGCTGCTTACAGTCTGGCCCGGCTCCGACTGCGGTTCGGCGGGACGCTGGGCATCGCCATCTTCCTCGTGTACCTCATTCCGCCCTCGCTACTGTTCATCTCGATGACGCGTGTTGTCGTCTACCTCCATCTTCAGAACTCGATGTGGTCCTTGGTCGTCATCTATCCGACCATCACGATCCCGGTGTCCATCTGGATGTTGATGGGGTTCTTCCGATCGATCCCTAGGGACATCGAAGACCAGGCCATGGTCGACGGCTATACGCCACTCTCTGCCTTCGTGCGGATTCTTTTGCCGCTTGCCTATCCGGGCATCGTGGCCGTCGTCGTATTCGCGTTCACTTTGTCGGCAAGCGAATTCATATATGCGCTCGCCTTCATATCCTCCTCGAGCCAGAAGACGATCAGCATCGGGGTTCCGACCGAGCTCATTCGCGGTGACGTGTTCTACTGGCAGGCCCTCGAGGGTGCCGCAGTGGTCACGGCAGTGCCGATCGCCCTTGCCTTCAACTTCCTCCTCAACAGGTTCATCACCGGCTTCACCATGGGGGCTGTGAAGGGCTAGGAACCGGCCTCGTGCTCGGCTGACTCCGCCCGCTCTCGCCATGGCCCGCTCTCGCCATGGCCCGCTCACGTCGGGTGCGATCCCGCCAAACCGTCGTGAGGGGAAGCTGAGCGTGCCCTACCGGACGGTCCTCATCGACCGAGACGCCCGATCTGTTCGAGCTGAGCTCCGATCTGCTCCCGTCCCTCTTCGAAGGCGTGGGGCGAGATCCGACCAGCTTCGAGGTCGCCGTGCAGCCGGGCCAGCTTCTCCATCAGCTCGACCTCGGTGACCTCGGCCGGTACCTCGACCGAGCCCGTGTCGGCGTCCTTTCGGGCGGCTCGGCGCTCACGCTTCGCCTGAGCCTTCTCCCGCTTCTGCTGCTGGACGTTGCGCTTGCCCGCTGTAGTTCGCGGTCGGGTCACCGGGCTGATCCGGCGCGCCGGCGGGCGATCATGCCCGGAGCATCGGACCGTTGGGCAAAGGGCGCTCCCGCCCTGATCTGGAGTAGGCCAGAAATGAATTGCTTCCGTTCCATCGGGGGAGGCCACTCGATCCGGAGGCTCGAACGGGCCACACCGAGCTGTTTGCACGGCGTCTAGAAGGTTACCACGGGATCACCGAATCGGTTGGCGCCGACGCTGGCGGCGGTGAGGCTCGATCAGGAAATCGACGGTGGGGGTATTGGAAGGGGTGCCCGCTCGGTGCGGGCCCATTCCACGGTGATGCCGTCCTGGCGCATCATGGCGACGAAGCGGGTGATCGAAAAGAAGATCGCTGTCGCCGTGAGCCCGTACGTGACGACAACGCGCTCGAGCACGAATGTCTGTAGGGAGGTGCGAGCGAGCAGCCACAGGACGAGCCCGGTATTGAGAAGCAGCACGCTCCCCCACAGCACGGAGATGCGGATGAAGAACCGTCGTACCGGTGGTCGCTCCATGATCTCGAGGTCGATGGGACAGAAGTCGTGGGCGAAGCGTTGGGTGAAGGGTCGCCCCAGCATCGCTGATCCGAAGAGGAGCAGTGCGATGGCGACGGTTCCAGCCGCCGGTTGGGCAAAGTAGGCGAACGTGCTCCCGGTGACAAAGGCGATGACGGTGCGCAAGCTGATCAGAACGATCCCGAACAGAAGCAGCATCGAGACACGCTCGCCCTTGTACAGACGGCGAGCGAAGGCCACGTACGACCAACCGAGAGCGGCGATGAGGGCGCCCCGGAAGCCGGCTACGAGCAGAACGACGTAGAAGAGGGCCACCGGGCCTACGACGGCCTCGACCACGATGGGGATGGCGTGGCGGATGGCCGCCCAGGGCGCCGGCATCCTGAGCAGGGGCCCCTGGTGCTCGTCGGTGTGGAGGGTGATGGCCAGGGGGCGGGCACCCGACAGGCCGGCTCCCGCCACGCGCCCCTCCGCCTCGAGCTGCTGTGCACCCACGGACCGGATATCGACAGGAGTGGCCCAAAAGTTGATGGCGTGCCACCAGGGCGATCACCAGGCGGACCGGCAGGGGGACCGGCCAGGCGGCGCCAGGCGTCGATACTGACCTCCCGCGGCGGGGCGGCCGCCGTCGGCTTGTGGACAAGAGCAGTCGGGTATTTAGGGCCGGGACCGACTACCTCTTCGGAATTCCGCTGAGTAAGCTGACCCACAGGACGCCCGCACCAGCTGCGTCGAAACCCGCCTTCTCGAGCACCTGGTCCAGTGCCGCAAGGCATGGAGACCTCATGCCCAAGGAAATCGTCCGTCCGGCACCTCTGGCTGCGGGTGACCCCTTCGCCGGGAGTGGAACCGGTCCGACAGTCGTCCGCTGGACCCAGAAGTTGATCACCCTGGCCATCGTGGTCGGGCCGGCCCTGGTCCTCGCAGCGGTGGTGCCCCTGCTCTGGGGCCGCGCCGTCGATCTCACTGACGTGGTGATGGGCGTCGTCTTCTACCTCGTCACCGGCTTCGGGGTGACGATCGGCTTCCACCGCCTCTTCACCCACGGCGGCTTCAGGTCGGGGCGCCTTCTCAAGATCGTCCTCGGTGCGTTCGGGTCCATGGCCGTGGAGGGCTCCTTGACGAGCTGGGTTGCCACCCACCGCCGCCACCACATGTACAGCGACGGTCCGGGCGACCCACACTCCCCTCACCGCTACGGCGATCGAGGTGTAGACCTCATCAGAGGCCTTGCCTTCTCCCACGTCGGATGGCTGTTCGTCTCTGATGCGTCGTGCGCCCAGCGGTACGCGCCCGACATGCTGCGCGATCGGGATTTGCGGAGGATAGGGAGGCTCTTTCCCCTTTTCGCTCTTGCGTCGCTGGCCCTGCCCTTCTGGATCGGTTACGGGTTGGCCGGCACCTGGGCGGGCGCGGTCAGTGCCCTGGTCTGGGCCGGGCTCGTCCGGATGACGCTCCTGCACCACGTCACGTGGAGCGTGAATTCGATATGCCACGTCTTCGGCCGACGAGCCGCCCAGAGCAAGGACCGGAGCACCAACGTCTGGGTACTGGCTCTGGTCTCTCTGGGCGAGAGCTGGCACAACATCCACCACGCCCACCCCAGCTGGGCCCGCCATGGCGCCCGGCGGGGGATGGTCGACCCATCGGCCCGGATCATCCGTATCTTCGAGTGCCTCGGCTGGGTGAGCAGGGTCAGATGGCCGGGGCAGCCCGAGCTCGCGCCCAAGGCGGTCACAGCCTGAGCCCCGCCGCCGCCGCCGGCGGCGGTCGGGAGCCGATCGAGGCAGTCGGCAAGATGGGCGAACTGCTCGCCTGACCTTCGCCACTGGCGCTCCTCGGGGCTGGTTCCCGGATGGGACCGTGGGCCAGGACCGCCGCGTCACCCATCCGAGGAATCAGGCTCCGGGGGCGCCCGAGGCGTGACCCCGGCGGGTCCGGAGCCGTGGCTCCTCCTGGCTGCTCAGAGCCCCATGGCTCTCCCTGCGGCAGTCTCGGTTGGACCGTGGGTGGGCGGTGGCCGCACACTGCACCGTTGCTTCCAGCTGAGCCCGTTCCTGAGCCCGTTCCCGCTGCGGCCCCTCGCTCGGCACCTCCAGGCACGCCCCGGTCCTTCGCCGGCCGGTGCCCGCCGGGGGAGGTCAGCGGGCCGCCCTGGACCCGGACCAGGCTGCCCACGGCGGAGATCGGCCGTCGGTGCATCGTCGCGGGACACCGGGCCCACCCAGACGACATACAAGAGGGGTGAGTGAGAGAGACAGGGTTGTCCGAGCATGACCAGAGGCTGCGCTCGCGCGATCCTGCCGCGTGGGAGGAGCTGTACGAAGCGATGTACCCGGCCATGGTGAGCTACGCGCGCCGTCGCCTGCCAGCCGAGGAAGCTCGGGACGCGGTGTCCGAGGCAATGGCACGCGCCCTGGCCCGCCCAGATCGAATGCCATCTCCACCCACCAGTCCCGAGGCCTGGATCTTCGGCATCCTCCGCCACGTGGTGCTCGACGTGCAGCGCCGCTCCTTCCGGGCGCTCCGGGCACTGCGCCGGACGCCGTTGCCTGTCTCCGACACCGCCGACCCTGGCCAGGGCCTTGTATCGGCGGAGGAGCATGCCGAGATCCGAACGGTGTTTGCTGGGCTGTCGCGGCGCGACCAGGAGGTACTCGAGCTCCGGGTAGTGGCTGGATTGAGCGCCGAGGACGCCGGGCGGATCCTCGGCTTACGTGAAGGCGCCGTGCGCAACGCCCAACACCGCGCCTTGCGACGCATGCGCAGCGAGCTCGAGGCTCTCGTGCCAGAGGATCAGTCGCCGTGACGCGCTCGGACGACGAGCTGCTCAAGGCAGTACGTGACGCGCTGGTGCCACCCGAGGTGTCACCGGGGAATTCCGAGCTGGCCCGCTTCTACCAGGCGCTGGCCGCCGGGCGGAGCAGTTCGGCGGGGAGGCGTTCGGTTGCCTGGCGCTCTGCGCGGGTTCCACCGGTCCTGATCGGGGTGGGCACGCTCCTCGTGGGGGTCCTCGGTGCCTTCGGCGGAGGGGTGGCAGCCAATTCTCTTCCGGGGCCGCTGCGCAGCGCTGCCTACGACATCGGCTTGCCCGTGTCGTCCCCGGCCCTCGTTGCCGTCCAGTCCACCGAAACCGAACTTCGAAGCGATCTGCAGGCGCGTGCAAGGGCGGCGGTTGTTGCCGACGTGGGTCTGTTGCAGCACCGGCTGGCTGCCCTCGACCCGGGAGACAGCACCCAGGCCGAGCCGGGAGCCGAGTCGTTGCTCGCCGAGGCTGATGCATTCCTCGCCACGACCGGCCCCCCGTCCGAGAAGCCGCCAGGATCGGGTACCACCGAGCAGCCCGAGCCCAACGGAACCGGGGGCTCCGATTCGGGGGCCGCTCAGCCGGAATCGAGCACCACACAGCCGCCGGAGTCCGAGACGAGCGCGCCCGCTGCGAGCTCGGACGGGACGGCGCCGTCCGAAACGCCCTCGACAACCGTGAGCAGCGACGGCGCCACCTCTGACTCCGGCGACAGTGCCTCCTCGTCGGGCTCGGGCGGCTGAGCACTCCGGCTCCACAATTCCGCTCCCACCACCAGGACCTCGTGTGCTGTGGCCACCGTGGCTGGCGGAAAAGGTCTCGTCGGCCGTGACGCGACGCCGGCATCGGCGATACCCCTCTGTGACCCCGCAGCCGGGGCCACGACCATCGCAAGGGCAAGGGGGACACATGTTGGCCAGACTCTTCACCGCCAAGCTCGCGGTGGCAGCGGCAGTGGCTGGGGCTGCCGTCGCCGGCACGACTGCGGTTGCCTTGACGGCTGCCCCGTCGGCCTCCGAGACGCAGGTTCCGGCGCCCGCTGCTTCGACCCAAGGCTCCTCGAGCGGGTCCGGCGCTGCGCAGCCGCAGATACTGGCCCCGTCGGTCATCGGCTCGTCCACGGAGAGCCACACCACCGAGCCGGCGGAAACGCCCACCACGGAGGCGCCCACCACGGAGGCGCCCACCACGGAGCCGACGGAAACGCCAACCACCGAGCCGGCGGAAACGCCAACCACCGAGCCGGCGGAAACACCAACCACCGAGACGCCAAGCTCCACGATCAGCGAGAGTCCGTCACCGTCGGGGACCTCGGACGCCAGCACCGGTTCGGGCGACGGTTCACGGCCCTCGGGATCAACAGGTACCTCTGACGCATCGGTGACCGGCTCGAGCTCGCCAGGCAGCGACTGATCCTGTCGTCACCGCGCACCCGTCAAGTGAAGGGGGGACACCTTGGGGATCCGTCGCTGGTTGGTCACCTTGGTTTCGGCCGCCGCCGTCCTGACGGGCGGCGGGGTGGCGCTGGCC
>JBJKRZ010000287.1:0-4004 GCA_046704365.1 Acidimicrobiales bacterium
TCCACAGGATGTGGGCCACGGGGTCCTTGCCCGAGTGGCCGGGCGCCCCGCCGGTGAGCCGGACCCAGCGCAGCACTTTGCGCACGTCGTAGCCCAGGACGCTGAGCGGGCCCGACAGCCGGCGGCCGATGCACGGCGCGCCCCTCGAGTCCATCCAGATGAGCGCCGGGCGCAGGGGCGAGCCGTCGGCGGCGCAGGCCACCGTCCCCGACCACTGGGCGGTGCACCCCACCCCGGCCAGGGCCTCGGGCGGCACCGACCGGGCGTCGAGCACCTCGTGGACGGCGTCCACCACCGCCTGCCACCACTCGCCGGGGTCCTGCTCGGCACCGCCGCCAGGAAGAAGCCGCAGTCCCACCGGTCGCGCCGCGTGGGCGGCCACGCTGCCCCGGCGGCTCACCAGGGCAACCTTGGGACCGCCGGTGCCCAGGTCGACGGCGACGACGAAGGACTCCTCGGGCGAGGTGGCCGCCGTCATCGCGGCGGCAGCCTAATCGCGCCGCCCGGCGTGATGAAGTGACGCTAAGCGGCCGTTGCCGGATGACGCGGCTCTTGCACGAGCTCCAGCCCGGGCGGCAGGCCGGTCACCTCGACGCTGCCGTCCTCCACCGACACGCTCACGCGGGCACCGCCCAGCGGGATGCCCTCCACCTGGAGCCGCTGCATGCGGGGCAGCAGCACCGGCGACAGCCACGCCTTGCCGTAGGGCACCCAGGGGTCGAGGCGCAGCAGGGTGCGCAGGCACAACAACGGGGACGCCGCCGCCCATGCCTGGGGCGAGCAGGAGGTGGGGTAGCCCACGGGAGCCGGGAAATCCTGGCGGTCGAGCCCGCTGAAGAGCTCGGGCAGGCGCCCACCCTGGGCGAGGGCGGCGTCGAGGAGGGCGTCGACCAGGCGCAGGGCGTGCTCCTCGAAGCCGTATCGCATGAGCCCGGAGGCCACGATGGCGGTGTCGTGCGGCCACACCGAGCCGCAGTGGTAGCTGATGGGGTTGTAACCCCCCATGGTCGTGCCCAGCGTGCGCACCCCCCACCCGCTGAAGAGCTCGGGGGCGAGCAGGCGGTCGGCTATGACGGCGGCTTTCTGCGGCTCCACGATGCCGGTCCACAGGCAGTGGCCCATGTTGGAGGTGAGCGAGTCGATCTGGCGCTTGTCGCCGTCGAGGCCGACGGCGTACCAGCCCTTGTCCTCGACCCAGAAGTCGCGGTTGAAATCGGCCTTCAGCTTGGCCGCCTTGGCCCGGTAGCGATCGTAGGTGGCGGTGTCGCCCGCCTCGAAGGCGAAGTGCGCCCGGGCCAAATAGGCGCTGTAGACGTAGGCCTGCACTTCGCACAAGGCGATGGGGGCATGCGCCACGGTGCCATCGGCGTAGCGGATGCCGTCCCAGGAGTCCTTCCAGCCCTGGTTGGCGAGCCCCCGGTCGGTGGCCCGGTGGTACTCGACGTAGCCGTCGCCATCGGCGTCGCCGAAGCGCTCGATCCACTCGAGGGCCCGCTCGGCATTGGGCATCAGCTCCTCCACCGCCTCCCGGGCCAGTCCCCAGCGTCGCAGCTCGCCCAGGAGCATGACGAACAAGGGCGTGGCGTCGGCCGTGCCGTAGTAGATCGACCCGCCGCCCAGCGACAGCGAGGGTGCCTCGCCGAAGCGCATCTCGTGCAGGATGCGGCCGGGCTGCTCCTCGCTGCGGGGGTCGATGTCGGTGCCCTGGAAGCGGGCCAGGGTCTGGAGCACGCCCAGAGCCAGGTCGGGGTCCACCATGAGCGCCATCCACGAGGTGATGAGCGAGTCCCTGCCGAAGACGGTCATGAACCAGGGTGCGCCGGCGGCCAGCACCACGCGCTCGGGATAATCGGGGTCGAAGATGCGCAGCGCGCCCAGGTCCTCGGCGCTGCGGGCCAGGATGCCGCCCAGCCCTTCGTGGTCGGTGTCCACCTGGGGGACCTGGCGGCGCCACTTGGCCAGGCGCTCAGCGGGGGCGGCCCGCTCCACGGGCTGGCCGCAGCGGTAGCGGGGATCCACCACCTTGCCCTCGATGACCGGGTGCACCTCGATGCAGGCCCGCCATTCGCCACGGGCGGGCACGATGGCCTCGAAGCCGACCACGTCCTCGCCCACCTTGGCCGGCGTGGGCGAGAAGTGCAGGACCACCCCGCGGCTCACGGTTCCGCGGCGGTAGGAGATCTCGAGGTTGTCCTTGTGCGGCTCGCGGGTGATGTCGCCTTCGAGCTCGGGGCGCCGGCCCTCCTTGACGGCGAAGAGGTCGGCGAAGTCCGAGTCGAAGAAGATCTCCACCTCGCAGAAGGTGGCCTCGTCGGCGAAGTTGCGCACCACGACGTCCTCGCGCATGCCTTGGCCCACGTAGCGGCTGCGGAACACCATGAGCGTGGAGTCGGCGTGGCCGGGGCGGGGCTGGGTGCGGGTGACGAAGGTGGCCGAAAAGGGCTCGTCGCCCACGGCGGCCAGAGGCTCGGGGTGCTGGCCGTTCACGAGCAGCTCGAAGCGCGACACGATGCGGGTGTCGCGGACGAAGAGCCCCTGGGGGGTGCCGTCGAGCATGTCGCCCGACCCACCCGAGATGGTGAAGGTGGACTCGTCGACGAGGGTCACCGCTCCCCCGCCGTCGCCCAGCACCGCCACCCGGCCGGCGTAGCTCCATGGATCGCTCACGGGCCGCAACCTACCCGCCCCTCCTGGGGCCCCTCCATGGGAGCGCCACCAGGAGCGCAGGCGAAGACCCTGGTGGCGCCGGTGACGGCGCCCGCCGGGGCCGGCTATTTCCCACTACCGCCGTAGTGCAAATACGAGCCGGCGGGTAGAGTGGGGACGGTGACCCCCCTGCTCGAGATCTCCGGCCTGCACGTGGCCGTGGACGGCGCCGAGATCCTGCGCGGGGTGGACCTCGTCGTGGGCGAGGGCGAGCTGCACGCCCTGATGGGCCCCAACGGGTCGGGCAAGTCGACCCTGGCCAACACCCTCATGGGCAACCCCGCCTACCGGGTCACCGCCGGCTCGATACGCCTGCGGGGCGAGGACGTGACCTCCTGGGCACCCGACGTGCGGGCCAAGGCCGGCATGTTCCTGGCCTTCCAGTACCCCGAGGAGATCTCGGGGGTTTCGGTGACCCAGTTCCTGCGCCAAGCGGTGTCGGCTCGCGCCGGTGAGGAGCGCTCGGTGCTCGAGGTGCGCCTGTCGATGACCGAGTGGATGGAGCGCCTGGGGATGGACCCGGCCTTCGCCGAGCGCTACTTGAACGAGGGCTTCTCCGGAGGCGAGAAGAAGCGCAACGAGATCCTGCAGATGGCCCTGCTCGAGCCCGACCTGGCCGTGCTGGACGAGACGGACTCCGGGCTCGACGTGGACGCCCTGGCCGTCGTGGCCAAGGGGGTGCAGACGGTGCGCCAGGCCCGCGACCGGCTCGGGGTCCTCCTCGTCACCCACTACACGAGGATCCTCGAGATGCTGGCCCCCGACGTCGTGCACGTGCTCGTGGACGGCCAGCTGGTGGAGAGCGGGGGGCCCGAGCTGGCGGCACGGCTCGAGAGCGAGGGGTACGAGGCATGGCGAAGCTGAGCGACCCGCTCGACGTGGAGCGGATCAAGAAGGACTTCCCCGTCCTGGCCCAGAGCGCCCACGGGCAGCGCCTCGTGTACCTGGACTCGGCCGCCTCCTCGCAGCACCCCCAGGCAGTGCTCGACGCCATGGACGACTACTACTCCACCACCCACGCCAACGTGCACCGCGGCGTCTACGCCCTGGCCGAGGAGGCTGACCGCCGTTTCGAGGCGGCTCGCGTGGCCGTGGGCCGCTTCATCGGTGCCCCTGATCCCGAGCACGAGGTGGTCTTCGTCAAGAACGCCACCGAGGCCGTCAACATGGTGGCCGCCACGTGGGGGCGGGCCAACCTGCAGCCCGGTGACGCCGTCCTGCTCACCGACATGGAGCACCACTCCAACTTGGTGCCCTGGCTCATGCTGGCCGAGGAGCGCGGGCTCGAGCTGCGCTGG
>JBJKRZ010000288.1:0-9503 GCA_046704365.1 Acidimicrobiales bacterium
AGTTCGGACCTGGTGGCGATCTACGGCTTGGCCGGGCTCGCGGACGAGATTGGCGACTCGTTGGCGGGTGTTCGCCTGGCGGCACTCGACTGGCTCGTGGAGTTGCTGGACCGCTGCCGACGAGGACAGGCCGAAGACCCGCTGCTGCGCCGACTGGCGATAACCATCGAGAGCTGCGGGTTGCCCCCCGAGCCGTTTCGCAACCTGATCGAGGCCAATCGCCGCGACCAGGTCGTTCATCGTTACGAGACCTTCGACGAGCTCCTCGGTTACTGCCAGCTGTCCGCTGCTCCGGTGGGTCGGCTGGTGCTTGCCGTCTTCGGAGCCGACACCCCGGCGCGCCTCGAGCTGTCGGACCGGGTCTGCGCCGGGCTGCAGGTGATCGAGCACCTCCAGGACGTCTCTGAGGACGCTGTCGCCGGGCGCGTCTACCTGCCCGGTGAGGATCTCCGTCGCTTCGGCTGCCCCGAGTCCGCCCTTGTCGGGCCTTGCGCCTCAGAGGGACTCCGCCGAGTGGTGGCACTGGAGGCCGAGCGGGCCGAGGATCTTCTCGCCTCCGGTGCACCGCTGGGTCGGAGCTTGCCGCTTCGGGCCCGGATTGCCGTCTTCGGGTTCGTCGCCGGTGGGCGCGCCACCCTGGCGGCCCTTCGCAAGGCTGATTTCGACGTCCTGGCGCACCGGGTTCGACCCCAGCGCAGGAAGGTGCTCTGGAAGACCGTCCAGCTCCTGTGGGGGGCGAAATGAGGGTCGAGGAGGCCTTCGACGTCTGTGAGGAGATCACGTACCGCGAGGCCAAGAACTTCGCCTACGGCATCAGGTTGCTGCGGCCGCCCGAGCGCCGTGCGCTGTCGTCGGTCTATGCCATGGCACGGCGGATCGACGACATCGGCGACGGAGAGTTGGAGCCGCCCGACAAGCTCGACGCCCTGGCGACGGCCCGCATGGCGCTGCACGAGCTCGGGCCGGAGTCCGAGGACCCGGTGCTGGTGGCCTTGTGGGACAGTGCCCAGCGCTACGCGCTGCCGATCGCAGCTTTCGACGAGCTCATCGACGGCTGCGAGATGGACGTGGTCGGTTCCTGCTACCACTCTTTCGACGAGCTGGTCGTGTACTGCCGGCGGGTAGCCGGCTCGATCGGACGCCTGTCGTTGGCGGTCTTCGGCGCCGAAGGTCCGCAGTGCACGGCTCTTGCCGACGACCTGGGGGTCGCCCTGCAGCTCGTGAACATCCTGCGCGACGTCAAGGAGGACGCCGCAAGGGGACGGCGCTATCTCCCCGCTGAGGATGCCGAGGTTGTGGGTTGTGCGCCCGACCTGGTCGCCACACCCGAGCAACTTGCCGCCCTGGTCGGGTACGAGGCGGAGAGGGCCCAGGCGTGGCTCGATCACGGCCTCGGCTTGTTGCCGTACCTCGATCGTCGGAGCCGTGCCTGTGTGGGTGCCATGGCCGGCATCTACGGCCGGCTCCTCGTGCACATCCGGCGCGATCCCATGGCGGTGACCCGCGGCCGGCTCTCGATTTCTGCCGGGGAGAAGATCGCCGTGGCCCTGCGCGCCATGGCCACTTCTGCTGCGGGGGCGCCGCCGAGAGCTGAGCGGTCGGTGATGGGGAAGGCCTCATGAGCAGCAGGCGCGTCGTGGTGGTCGGGGGTGGGCTGGCGGGCATCGCCTGTGCCCTCGACTGTGCCGATGCCGGTGCCGATGTCGTGCTCCTCGAGCGTCGGCGGCGCCTGGGCGGCCTCACGTGGTCCACCGAGCGCAATGGCATCTGGTTCGACAACGGCCAACACGTGTTCCTGCGCTGCTGCACGGCGTACCGATCCTTGTTGGATCGCATCGGCTCGAGCGGCGACGTCGTGCTCCAGGACCGGCTCGACATCCCCGTGCTGCGGCCCGGTGGCACCGAGGGCCGGATCCGGCGATCAGCCCTCGTTGCCCCTCTCCACCTGGCCGGGGCCCTGGCCGGGTACCGGCACCTGGGAGCCGCCGACAAACTGCGGATTGCCCGGGCGGCATGGGCGTTGCGGCGCCTGGACCCGGCCGATCCGGGGCTCGATTCACTCACCTTCGGGGACTGGCTGAGCCGTCACGGCCAGCGCCCGAGCGCTATCGACGCCCTGTGGGAGCTGATCACCTTGCCCACGGTGAACCTGCCGGCGGCACAAGCGTCGCTCGCCCTCGCCACCAAGGTGTTCCGCACCGGGCTGCTCGACCGCTCCGACGCCGGCGACGTCGGCTGGTCGAAGCTACCCCTCGCCCGCCTGCATGGGGCTCGGTCCGCCCTGGCGCTCGAGGCAGCCGGGGTCGAGGTCGCGCTGGGCGAGCCCGTCGTCCATCTCGATCGGGCCGAGACGCCCTTCACGGTGTCCACGGCCCGTCGCCTGATGGCGGCCGATGCCGTCGTGCTGGCTGTGCCCCCCGATACCGCTTCGGCGCTGATCGGTCCGGGGGTGCTCCCCGAGGTGCACCGCCTGGGGACCTCCCCCGTGCTGAACGTGCACCTGGTGCTCGATCGGAAGGTCACCGACGTCCCCTTCGCAGCCGCCATCGGGTCACCGGTCCAGTTCCTCTTCGACCGGACCGAGTCCTCAGGGTTGGCCGAGCGCCGCCCGGGCGAGCAGTACCTCGCCGTCTCGCTGTCGGCGGCCGACGAATACCTGCAGCTGCGCTCGTCTGCCCTTCTGTCGCGCTTCCATCAGGCCCTCGCCGAGCTCTTCCCCAGAGCCGGCGCCGCCGGGGTGGTCGACGGCCTCGTCACCCGCGAGCCGGCAGCGACCTTCCGGGGAGTGCCCGGAACCTCGATGTTCCGGCCCACGGAGCAGACGTCGGTGCCCGGGCTCTTCGTGGCCGGTGCGTGGTGCGCAACGGGATGGCCGGCGACGATGGAGGGAGCAGCGCGAAGCGGCCGGGACGCTGCCCGTGGTGTCCTGGCCGCGCTCGAGGCCGGGGATCGGAGCCGCCCTTTGGCGCGCCCTGGCGCAAGGAGGTAGGGACGTGACCACATCTGTTGCAGAGGCCAGCATCGCCGGTGGCGAGCTTGGCGCTCCGCGCTGTCTTGCTCGTGCTGCCGAGCTGGCGGCACCGGCATTGGCCCAGACGTTGCGACAGTTGCCAGAACAGCTCCAGCTTCCCGTCGAGCACCATCTCGAGGGAGGTGGAAAGCGGGTACGGGCTGCATTGGTTCTGCTGTCAGCGGCGGCCTGTGGTGGTGACGTGGAGGCAGCGCTGCCCGGGGCGGTGGCGATCGAGCTGGTCCACAATTTCTCGCTCATCCACGACGACATCATCGACAACGACACCGAGCGGCGCCACCGTCCCACGGTGTGGGCCCAGTTCGGGATCGGACCCGCCATCGTGAGCGGCGACGCTCTCGTCGTCCTGGCGCTCCAGCACCTCCTCGAAGACCCGACCCCCCTGCGGGTCCGCGCCGCAGGGCTGCTGGCCGGTTCGACTCAGGTCATGATCGGAGGTCAAGCGTCCGACATGGCCTTCGAGGCAACCGAGTCGGTTTCCTTCGAGGACTGCCTGGAGATGGCGTGGCAGAAGACCGGAGCGCTGCTCTCCTGCGCCGGCGCCCTTGGCGCCGTGCTGTCGGGTGCTGGCGAGGAGGAGATCGTCACGCTGGCCGAGTACGGCACCCACGTCGGCATCGCTTTCCAGGCAGTGGACGACCTGCTGGGAATCTGGGGGGAACCAGCGGTCACCGGCAAGCCCGTCGGGAGCGACCTGCGCGATCACAAGAAGACGCTTCCCGTGGTGGCCGCTCTGGCATCCGCCAACGGCTCGGCCCGGGGCCTGCGCCGGCTACTCGATGAGATCGCCGGCCAGCGCCCGCCTGGGCAGGAGGACGGCCGCTTGCTCGAGGAGGTCCGGTCCGCCCTGGAGGCCTCGGGAGCACGGGAGGCTGTGGAGGAGGTTGCCGAGGTCCACCTTCATGCCGCCATAGGCGCCTTGGCCGACGTCCCACTCGTGCCCGGCGCCGTAAAGGAGCTGAGTGAGCTGGCGTACTTCGTTGTGAGGCGCAACCGGTGACCACCGTCCGCCCGTCCACCGTGACGAGCCCCGGCGCCGCCGAGCGGGCCTTTGAGGCGGCGGTCGGTGCCCTGCAGCGCCAACAGAGTGCCGCCGGGTGGTGGAAGGGAGAGCTAGAGACCAACGTCACCATCGACGCCGAAGACCTGTTCATGCGCCACTTCCTCGGCGTCCCTCACCAGACGGAGACCGTGGCGACCGCCACCTGGATCCGTTCGCGCCAGCGTTCCGACGGAACCTGGCCGACCTACTACGGCGGCCCGGGGGACCTTTCGACCACGATCGAGGCCTATCTCGCTCTCCGTCTGGCAGGGGATCCTCCGGATGCCGCGCACATGCGCAGTGCCATCGAGTTCGTCCGCGACAGCGGTGGACCTGGGGCAGCGCGGGTCTTCACCAGGATCTGGCTGGCCCTCATGGGACTCTGGTCCTGGGGCGAGCTCCCCGTTCTCCCCCCTGAGATCGTCCTTTTGCCGCCATGGGTCCCTCTGAACGTCTACGACTTCGCCTGCTGGGCCCGCCAGACAATCGTGGCGTTGGCCGTCCTGTCTGCCTACCGGCCGGTCCGTCCTCTGCCCTTGAGCCTCGACGAGCTGGCCGTTGCCGAGCAGCGGTCGGCAGCTCCCTGGACGATACGCACCTGGAAAGGTCGGTTCGAGCTCCTCGACCGGTTCCTGCACGTCTACGAGCGCCGCCCGGTGAGCTTCCTGCGCAAGCTGGCGCTTTCTCGGGCCGAGCAGTGGATCCTCGAGCGCCAGGAGGCAGATGGGTGCTGGGGTGGGATCCAGCCCCCGTGGGTGTACTCGCTCATGGCACTGCACGTGCGGGGCTACCCCCTCGACCACCCGGTCATGCGAGCGGGCCTAGCCGGCTTCGAGCGCTACACGACCCACGACGAGGCGGGCCGGAGGGTCGAGGCCTGTCAGTCGCCTGTCTGGGACACGGCTCTGGCCTTGGTGGCCCTGGCCGACGCTGGCGTGCCCAGCACGGATCCAGGGGTTCGCCGGGCGGTGGACTGGTTGGTGGACGAGCAGATCTCCGCCGTCGGCGATTGGGCAGTCAGGCGGCCCGGGCTGGAACCGGGTGGCTGGGCCTTCGAGTTCGACAACGACCACTACCCCGACATCGACGACACGGCTGAGGTGGTGATGGCCCTGTGGCGCTGCGGGCCGGCCCCGGCCACGGAACCGAGGTTGGGGGCCGCCCTCGATCGCGCTCGCCGGTGGGTCGTGGGCATGCAGAGCAGCGACGGCGGGTGGGGTGCATTCGATGCCGACAACACGCGGTCACTGTGCGCTGAGCTTCCCTTCTGCGACTTCGGTGAGCTCACCGACCCCCCCAGCGCCGACGTCACGGCGCACGTGGTCGAGATGTTGGCCATGACCGACTCCCACGCCCTCGCCCGCCAGCGCGGGGTGGTCTGGCTGCTCCGGGCCCAAGAGGACGACGGGTCGTGGTTCGGCCGATGGGGAGCCAACCATCTCTATGGCACCGCCCAGGTGGTCCCCGCTCTGGTGGCGGCGGGTGTCTCGACCGGGCATCCTTCTGTTGCCAAGGCGCTGGCGTGGATCCGTTCTCGTCAGAATCCTGACGGCGGCTGGGGCGAGGATCTGCGCTCGTACGAAGAGGGCGCCTGGCGCGGCCGCGGCGAGTCCACTCCATCGCAGACGTCCTGGGCGATCCTCGCCCTGCTGGCCGCCGGTGACCGGTCGACCGCGGAACGGGGCGTGCAGTGGCTGGCCGAGATGCAGCGCCCCGACGGCACCTGGGACGAGCCGCAGTACACCGGCACAGGCTTTCCTGGCGACTTCTACATCAATTACCACCTCTACCGCCAGGTCTTCCCGGTCATGGCCCTGGGCCGCTATGTGCGGTTGCATTCCGACGACGTCGGTGGTTCTCGTGGCTGAGCTGGCCGTCCTGTCCACGGTCACGCTCGAGCCGCGGCCACACGGCAGCGACGTGACGGTCGGGACCTTCGAGGGCTGGCAGCTCGTCGACGAGCTCGCGACGCGGAGCCCGTTCGGGGCGGCGGTCGTGGTGAGCGGTGTCTCGTGGTCCTTGGTTCCCACTCTCCGGCCCGGCCAGCTGGTGGTGGCCACAGAGCTCAGACAGGTCGGGACCAAGAAGAGGCAATCGCTGCCAGCGGGCTCGTACCTGGCCCGAGAGCTCGAGGGCCACGGGTTGGCTGTGAGTGCAGGTCCGGTGATATCCGCCGGCCCGACGCAGGTGCCGGTCGATCCGGCGGCGCTCCTGGCCGATGGAGCGGTAGCGGTGGACCGAGACTCCTTCGCCCTGTGCCAGGCGTTGGGTGATCGAGCTCGAGTCGTGGTCCTCGCCGTCTCCGGCGATCTCCGCACGAGCAGGAGGCCTGGGCACTTCCGTGCCATGGCGTCGCTCCTGGCTGCACGTCCAACCTTGGAACGCTGGGCCGAGGCGATCCGGCCCCGTACCGTTCTGCTGGCCAAACCCCGTTCGTTCTGCGCGGGGGTCGAGCGTGCCATCACCACCGTCGAGCGGGCGCTCGAGCGTTACGGTGCTCCGCTCTACGTGCGACGGCAGATCGTCCACAACTCTCACGTCGTCGAGGCTCTCGAGGCGAAAGGCGCTGTCTTCGTACAGGAGCTGGACGAAGTCCCTGATGGGGCCACTGTCGTCCTCGCCGCCCACGGCGTGTCACCAGCGGTGCGGGAAGACTCGGAGCGCCGGGAGCTGTCGGTGATCGATGCCACGTGCCCGCTGGTGGCCAAGGTGCACAAAGAGGTCACCCGCTTCGCGGCACAGGATCATGACATCGTGCTCATCGGCCATGTCGATCACGAAGAGGTGGTCGGCACCATGGGTGAGGCTCCTGACCGGATCCATCTGGTCGAGAAGGTCGAGGACGTGGCGGGGCTCGCCCTCGATGCCCAGGCAAAGGTCGGCTACCTGACCCAGACCACCCTGGCGGCCGACGAGACGGCAGAGATCGTGGACGCCCTCAGCGAGCGCTTCCCGAACCTGGTGGGGCCGCCGGCGGCCGACATCTGTTACGCCACCCAGAACCGCCAGGACGCCGTGCGAGAAATGGCTGGCCGCTGCGACCTGCTGCTGGTCGTCGGTTCGTCGAACTCCTCCAACTCCAACCGGCTCGTGGAGGTGGCCCGCCGGCAGGGCTGTCGAGCCGAGCTCATCGAGGACGAGCACGATCTGCAGCTCAAGTGGCTCGAGGGCGTCGCCACGGTGGGCGTCACCGCCGGCGCATCTGCGCCGGAGCTCCTCGTCCAGCGCACGGTGAGCGCCCTGGGATTGTTCGGGCCCTTGGACGTCGAGGAGGTGACGACCACGGTGGAAGCAGTGACGTTCGCCTTGCCGAGGTCGGTGCGGTGAGAGAGCAGGGCCCGGTCGAGGTGAGCATCGTCGGCTCCAGCGGCTCCATCGGCACCCAGGCGCTCGAAGTTCTCGAAGCGGAGCCCGAGCGCTTCCGGGTCGTGGCCCTGGCCGCCCGGCGTTCGGTGGAGGTGCTCGCCACCCAGGCCAAGATCCACCACCCCGAGCTCGTCGCCGTAGCCGACGCCGACATGGCCTCCGCCCTCGCTGCTTCGGTGCCCAAGGGCACCGAGGTCCTGGCCGGCCAGGAGGGGCTGTGCGAGGTGGCGCGCCGTGGACAGGTCGTGCTCAACGCCGCTGTCGGCTTCGCCGGACTCCCCGTCACTCTGGCCGCCCTGGCGTCGGGGAGGCGGCTGGCGCTCGCCAACAAGGAGTCGCTCATCGCTGGCGCACCCGTCGTGCAGCGGGCCAGGCTGACCCCCGGCGCCGAGATCGTCCCCGTCGACTCCGAGCACTGTGCCCTCCACCAGTGCCTGCGTGCCGGCGGGGGGACGCAGGAGGTCCGTCGCCTCGTGCTCACCGCCAGCGGGGGACCGTTCCGAGGCCGTCACCGTGACGAGCTACAGGGCGTGGGGGTGGACGAGGCACTGGCCCACCCGACGTGGCACATGGGCCCCAAGGTCACCATCGACTCGTCCACGCTCATGAACAAGGGGCTCGAGGTGATCGAGGCACACGAGCTGTTCGGCGTGGACTACGACCGCATCACCGTGGTGATCCATCCCCAGTCCGTGGTGCACTCCATGGTGGAGTTCACCGACGGGGCCACGGTGGCCCAGCTGTCGCTGCCAGACATGCGCCTGCCCATCGGCTACGCCCTCGGGTACCCCCGGCGCCTCGGGCGCGCCTTCGGTGCCATGGACTGGGCCGTGCTCGGCCACCTCGACTTCGAACTGCCCGACCGCGACGTGTTCCGCTGCTTGGCGCTGGCCGAGGCAGCGGGGCGCGCCGGCGGCCTGCTCCCGGCATGGCTGAGCTCCGGCAACGAGGTAGCCGTGGCCGCCTTTTTGGACGGCCGCATCACTTGGGGCGCCATCGCCGCCGTCGTCGCCGAAACGGTGGACGGCTACGACAGCCCACCGGCGCAGTGCGTCGAGGACGTGGTCGAGGCCGATCAGAGGGCGCGACGGAGAGCCGAGGCAACGGTCCGCAAACTGGAGCGGGCGGCGTGAGCAGGTCCGTCAGGCAGAGCGCAACGTGCGTCCCCGTTCCTTGGTCGCCGTGACGAGCTGTACGGCACCCAGGCCGAGGGGTTGGCGCCGAAAGGCGGTGAAGCCGGCAGCCTGCGTCATCTGCTCGAGCTCTGTGGTCGAGGGCAGGAGAGTGATCGACGCCGGTAGGTACCGGTACGCCTGGCGGTCGGAGAGAAGGCCGCCCACCCAGGGCACCACGCCGTGGAAGTACGCCCTGTGCACGACGCGGGCCGGGGGCCATGCCGGCTCGGCCATCTCGAGCAGCGAGAGACGGCCGCCTCGGGCCAGCACCCGTCCCAGCTCGGCGAAGAGCAGGGCCGGATCGGACACGTTGCGCAGGGCGAAGCCACAGGTGACCCCGTCCACCGACCCGTCGGCCAGGGGCAGCTCGAGGCCGTCGGCGAGCACCAGCGCCAGGTCGCCTGGCGCAGCGCGCAGCATGGCCTCCGAGAGGTCGACGCCCACGGCGCGGTACCCCTGACGGACGAGCTCCCGGCACAGCTCGCCGGGCCCGCACCCGACGTCCACCACCAGTGCGCCCGGGGCGAGCCCGAGGGTCGCTACCGCTCTCCTGCGCCATCGCCGGTCCAGCCCGAAGGTCATGAGGCTGTTCACGCGCCCGTAGCGGGGAGCGATCCGGTCGAACATCTCCCGGACGGCCTGCTGGCGGTCAGGTCCGACCCGAAGTGGGTTGGCCGGCATCGTTCGTATCCTGACACGATCGTGTCTGTGCCGACTCGATGACGAGGCGGCGAAGCACCGAGGAGGGGCCTCACGATGGTTGAGCTGGTGCGCCCGGTCGGACTGGGTCTGGCGGCGCGCGGATCGGTGGAGGACGTCGTGACCTGGGTGCAGCGGGCTGAGGCCGCCGGCCTGGACTCGGTCTGGTTGCACGAGTGCTTCTTCGAGG
>JBJKRZ010000289.1:0-6162 GCA_046704365.1 Acidimicrobiales bacterium
ACCCGGACTTTTTCAAGGGCACGGTGGTCGAGAAGGCCGCCGCCGAGGAGCTTGCCTCCCGTTCGGCGACCAAAGGCTGACGCGGCGCGTAACACACGACCGAGAGGCTTGGAACACAGGTAAACAGACAGAGCAACAGGAGGTCGGATAGATGACACGTGGATCCACTCGCTCGTCTCGAGTAAGAGAGCGCGTCGACCACCCTGTAATCGACGGTGACGGACACTGGCTTGAGCCAGTCGCCATCTTTCTGGAGTACCTCGAAGAGGAGGCTGGCTCGAAGGGCGTCGATGTCTACCGCAGGCGCGTGCACGAGCGGGCGAAGTGGTACGAGGTGGATGCCGGCGAGCGCATGCGTCTCCGCCTGCCGCGCGAAGCATGGTGGGGCGAAGCCGGCGGGACTCTCGACCGTGCGACAGCGATGATCCCGGGGCTTATGTACGAGCGCCTCGGAGACTTTGGGATTGACGTTGCACTCGTCTACCCGACCCTCGGCCTTGTCGTCCAACAGCTACCCAACGAAATCCGGCAGTCGGGTTGTCGCGCCCTCAACCGTATGAACGCGGACATGCTCGCGCCATACGCCGACCGAATGATCCCGGTCGCCACTGTGCCTGTGCACTCGCCGCAGGAGGGGATAGAGGAAGCCGAGTTCGCTGTCCGTCAACTCAAGATGCGGGCCATGATGATCGGAGGTCGGGTAAAGCGAGAGGTCCCAGGCGACCCTCATCGCACCTACGTCGATGCCCTGGGGATCGACAACGATTTCGACTACGACCCGTTCTGGGCAAAATGTGTGGAGCTCGGTGTCGCAGTCACCGACCACGGCGGCTCTCTTTCTTGGCCTGACCGCCAGTCCGTGACTAACTACGTGTTCAACCACATCGGCCACCATGCCCACGCGAATCACATGGGATGCCGGGGAATCCTCCTGGGAGGGGTGGCCCGGCGATTCCCCACCCTGAACTTTGGCTTCCTCGAGGGAGGCGTGGGCTGGGCCTGCCAGCTCATCGTCGACCTGGTCGAGCACTTCGAAAAGCGCAACATCCGCACCCTCAGAGATGTCCTCCGCCCTGCAAATGTCGACCTGGAGGAGTTCCGCCGGCTCTATGACAAGCACGCCCATTCACGGATGGTCGGCAAATGTGAGGACGTGCTCACCAGCTTCAGTTGTCTGACACCGCTCCTCGACTCTGATGGGCTAACGGATCGCGAGCACGACGCGATGGACGACTTCGCGCAGTCGGGTATCGAGTCGACAGAAGAGCTGCTGGAGATGTTCCGCCGCAACTTCTACTTTGGCTGTGAGTCGGATGACGTCATGACCGCGCTCGCTTTCGATGCGCGGCTGGGAACCATGCTGAAGCCGGTGTTCAGCTCGGATGTGGGCCACTTTGACGTCCTGGACATGTCCGACGTCCTCCACGAAGCGTGGGAACTCGTCGAGCACGGACTCATCACTGAGCCCCAATTCAGGGAGTTCACCTTCACCAACGCGGCTAAGCTCCATACGGGCGGGAATCCGGAGTTCTTCAAAGGTACCGTCGTCGAGAAGGCCGTCGACGATGAGCTGGGCCTGGCGGCAAAGGTCTAAGACGGCTATGGCGAACGTCGTAACCGGAAACGCAGCATCGCGCTCCGCCAAGGTGCGCAGCCAGCTTTCGCACCCCGTGGTGGACGGCGATGGCCACTGGCTTGAGCCAGTGGCGATCTTCCTCGAGTTCTTGGCCGAAGAGGGCGGCCCCCGCCTCGTCGATGAATTCCGTCGTGAGAAGGCCAAGCGAGACGACTGGTACGCCGCCGATCCCGGCGAGCGGATGCGCCGGCGGTTGCGGCGGGAGGCGTGGTGGGGCGAGCCGGCCAGCACCCTCGATCGCGCCACCGTGTCGGTCCCCGGCTTGCTAGCCGAGCGCTTGCAGGAGTTCGGGATCGATTACGCCGTTGTCTACCCGACGCTCGGGCTTACGCTGCGGGGAATCGCTGATGTTGAGCTCCGTCGCGCTTCGGTGCGTGCGCTCAACCGGATGAATGCAGAACTCTTTGCCCCATACGCGTTTCGGCTGACTCCCGCTGCGACGGTGATGGTCAACACCCCTGATGAGGCGATCGAGGATCTGGACTTCGCAGTTTCGGAGCTCGGCATGAAAGTCATCATGGTGAGCGGAAGTATCATGCGAGGGTTGGCGGGCGACGGGACCCAGTATGTCGACACGATTGGTCTCGACAGTCCGTTTGACTATGACCCGTTCTGGCAGCGCTGCGTAGAGCTCGGTGTAGCTGTGACCGACCACGGGGGGTCGCTCAACTGGCCAGACAGGTTTTCGCCCAACAACTACGTCTTCAACCACATCGGCCATTTCTCGAATGGCCTTCATGCCAGCTGCAGGGCCATTTTTCTCGGCGGCGTGACGCGGAGGTTCCCGTCATTGCCGTTTGCATTCCTCGAGGGCGGCGTGGGCTGGGCGTCGAACCTGTTGCTCGACCTCGTTAGCCACTTTGAGAAGCGCAACGTCACCGCGCTCGAGAAAAATCTTTGCCCGACCAACATCGACTTCGCTCGATTTCGTGACCTCTATGACCGGCATGCGGAGGGGCGTATGGCCGGAAGGTTCGACGACGTGGTGGGCTCGGTCAGCAGTTTGTCCCCCTTCCACGGAGCGAAGGAGCTGGCGGCAAGGGAGGGCGCCGCCGCGTATGACGACTTCGCCGCTCTCGGTGTGTTTAGCGCCGAGGAGCTCCGTTCGGAATTCCGCCGCAGTTTCTACTTCGGGTGCGAGGCTGACGACCCGATGACGGCCGTGGCCTTCAACGCAAAGCTCGGGACTCTCGTCCGGCCCATTTTCAGCTCTGACGTCGGGCACTTCGACGTGATCGAGATGTCGGATGTCCTGCACGAGGCGTGGGAACTGGTGGATGACGAGCTCATTTCGGGGGAAGAATTCCGCCAGTTCACGTTCGAAAACATTGTTCACCTCCACACGGGATTGAACCCCAAGTTCTTTGAGGGGACGGCGGTCGCCAACGACGTGGCGCAGGTGGTCGAGAGGGCCAAGGAGCCAGGGCACTGTTGACTTACATGACCTGCGAGTGGGCGGCCCGTGGCTAGGTACGCCGTCCGGCGACTGCTTCAGGCGATCCCGCTTCTCTTCGGGGTAGTGGTAATCCTCTTCACCCTCCTGCAGCTGACCCCTGGGAGTCCGATTCAGGCCCTGGTCGGCGACTATCCGGTGCCGCACGCGTACCGCGTAGCCCTCGTCCGGGAATTTCACCTCAATCAGCCGGTGTGGGAGCAGTTTTTCTCCTACCTCTTCAACTTGCTCAAAGGCAACCTGGGATACTCTTTCGCTGATCACCAGTCGGTTGCGGGAGTCATCTTTAGTCGCTTGCCCCACACCCTTCTGCTTGCCGGAGTTGGGGTCGCCTCGGCGGCGGTGATGGGCGTGGGGCTGGGCGCTGTGGCGGCCATGTCACGTCGGGGCAAGGTAGATGGTGCAGTGAACACCTTTGTGCTCGCTGCATTCTCGATGCCGAGCTTCTGGCTGGGCCAGCTGCTCATCATCTTCTTCTCCGTAGACCTCGGATGGTTTCCGACGCAGGGAATGGCCCCAATCCAGTCCAACGCGTCTGGCATCGTCATGGTCGCCCAACATGTGTGGTACCTGGTCCTTCCTGCCATCGCCCTGTGTGCCGGTGTGCTTGCTGCCGTGACCCGCGTGACGCGGACAAGCATGTTGGATGCGATGTCCCAGGACCACGTGACCACTGCTGAGCTGAAGGGAATGTCGCGCTGGCAGATTCTGCGCCACCACGTCCTTCGCAACGCCATGATTCCGGTGGTGACGATAGTCGGCTACCGCTTCGGCATCGCCCTTGCCGGCACGGTACTGATAGAGACCGTCTTTTCTTGGCCGGGAATCGGCCTTCTGCTCATTCAGTCCATCGACAAGAGGGACAACCAGGTGATCATGGGCATCGTCCTAGTGGTCGCCGTGATCGTCATAATCACCAACTTTCTCACGGACCTAGCCTACGGCGCCCTCGATCCGAGGGTCCGGAACTCATGACCATCCTCGATCGACACAACGCCCCGCCCGCCGGCGTTACGGTCCAAATCGTACCGAGCGGGCAACCTGTTTCTGGCTCGGGGTTCGGTGCCCGGTTCCGCCGTGGCTGGAACGCGTTCCGGGCCAGCCGCAGTGGGGTAGTTGGGCTGGTGCTTCTGGCGATCCTGGTGCTGATGGCTCTGACTGCGTCGCTGGTGAGCCCGGCTGACCCCAATGCGATCGTCGATGCCCCGCTGCTTCCGCCGTCGTTGCACCATCTGATGGGCACCGACGGAATCGGCAAGGACGTGCTGAGCAACTTTCTCTACGGCAGCCGAGTGGCTCTACTAGTCGGCGCTTCGTCGGCCGCCATAGCGCTGGTCTTCGGAAGTCTTGTTGGGAGCCTGGCGGGCTTCTACGGAGGTGTCGTCGACGGCCTGCTCATGCGGGTTGCCGAACTGTTCCAGGTCTTGCCGACTCTCATCCTTGCCATCGTCATCGTCGCGCTTCTCGGCGCGCACGAGATGTTTCTGATTGCCGCTATCGCCGTGACGATCTGGCCGCAGCAGGCACGCCTGGTGCGGGCGCAGGTGCTCTCCATACGGGAGCGCGACTACGTCGCTGCCTCCCGGGCAATGGGATTCGGATCCCGCCACATCATGTTTTCCGAAATTCTCCCGAACGCGCTACCCCCGGTCGTCGTGCAGGGGGCTCTTGACGTCGGAACAGCAATTCTTCTCGAGGCGGGCCTGAGCTTTATCGGGCTTGGGGATCCGTCGGTACCGAGCTGGGGGCAGATGCTCTTCAACGCCCAGCAGAACTTGGAGAACGGCTGGTGGATCACCGTCTTCCCCGGGCTCGGCATCTGTCTCGCTGTGCTGGCCTTTAACCTCGTGGGTGACGGGATCAATGCTGCTCTCAACCCCCGTGTTGAAGGCCTTCGCCGCTTCGTTGGTGTGACAAGCGTGCGGCGAGTTGCCGCCCTCGTCATCGGCAGGCGCCAAGGCCAGAAGACGGCGAGCGACCTCCTACAGGGCGACTCGGCTGGTAAGCCATGACGACGGCACCCGAAATCAGCCTTGACATGAGGCGGCAGTCGCCGCAGGGCGATTCCCTGCTGGAGGTGCGTGACCTCGTGGTGAAGCTTGGCGATGGCTCCCGATTAGTGCACGCCGTCGACGGAGTAGATCTGTCTATTCACACCGGAGAGCGTGTCGGCTTGGTTGGCGAGAGCGGCTCGGGAAAGACCATGCTGGGACGGTCACTGTTGCGGCTTCTCCCGTCCGCCAATGTTGTCGAGTTCAGCGGCAAAATCGAGTTCGCCGGTACCGACCTGATGACTATGGAAGAGTCGGGATTGCGAGCCGTACGGGGCCGTGACATCGCCATGGTGTTCCAGGACCCTATGAGCCATCTCGATCCGACGATGAGGGTCGGAAGACAAATTGCGGAAGCGTTCCGGGACCCCGAGGACCGGGAGCACGCCCAAGAGCGCGTGCAGGCCCTGCTGGCCCGCGTAGGATTGCCGTCCGACCAGCGGGTGCTCAGGAGCTACCCGCACGAGTTGAGCGGGGGTATGCAGCAGCGAGCCCTGATCGCTCTGGCGCTCGCCTCCCGACCCCGGCTTCTCGTCCTGGACGAGCCGACTACGGCTCTGGACGTCACTGTTCAAGCCCAGCTGCTGGCGACGCTCGATGAGCTTCACGAGACCACAGGCTTTGCCATGCTTCTCATCAGCCACGACTTAGCCCTAATCGCCGAACTCTGCGATCGAGTTTACGTTATGTACGCCGGAACCGTTGTCGAGGTCTCCGACATCTTCTCGCTGTTTGAGCGACCCGAGCATCCCTATAGCCAAGGTCTTCTGGCCAGCGTCTCCGGGCCAGGGGGCAACGGGAGTAGGCAGATCATGGAGGGTTCGGTCCCGGACCTCGCTGACCTGCCCGCCGGCTGTCGGTTCCAGCCACGGTGCCGGCTCGCGCACGCTCGTTGCAGCACTGAGCCGCCGCTGTTAGCTACCTCCAAAGGCCACGGTACCCGGTGCTGGGGCGGGGGCGCGCCCCGCCCGGGGGGGCCCCCAGGCTCAGGGGGGGGGGCGCCGAGACCGACCCCAAAATAA
>JBJKRZ010000290.1:0-3219 GCA_046704365.1 Acidimicrobiales bacterium
ACGTTCGCCCCTCGGCGAGCCACGCTCCCCCACCGCTTCGACCCCGCCGGAGAGGGGGGCGGGCGCCGCTGCTCGTCGGGGCGCTGTGCTGCTCGAGCGGACGAAGGCGCTGCTCGAGACGGGGAACGTCCCGCCCTCGAGGACGAAGGCGCTGCTCGGGAGGGTGAGGGCCGGCCGGAGCGGCCCTTGCCGACGCCGGGCCGGGGCGCCCCGGGCACGTCGCGCCGGGGGGTCACAAGTGCCCAGCTTACCGGTGTGGTCCGGTGCATCCCTGCACAGACTGTCATGGAACGGTAACGTTCGAACGGCAAGGGTGGCTGCGACCATGGGAGGCACAGCAGGTGCGACTCAAGAAGCTCACGAAGACGGCACTGGTGCTGTTGTGCGGTGGTCTCATCTTGACCGCCTGCAGCAGCTCCTCCAACAATGCGAGCAGCACGACCGCACCCGGGGCAGCGGGCGCCAAGAAGGGCGGCACGCTCACCCTGGTGGGCAGCGGCGACGTCGACCACTTCGACACGGCGTCCGCCTACTACGACGTGAGCTACACCTTGTTGCGCGCCATCAGCCGCAACCTCTACACCTATCCCACCGCCGCCACCACGGCCGCCCAGCTCAACCCGGTGCCGGACCTGGCCACCGCCCTGCCCCAGGTCACCAACGGCGGCAAGACCTACACCATCACCATCCGCCAGGGCGCCATGTGGGACACCTCCCCGCCCCGCCAGGTGACGGCGGCCGACGAGGTCCTCGGGATGAAGCGCCTGTGCAACCCGGTCAACCCGGTGGGCGCCCCCGGCTACTACGAGGACACCATCGTGGGCATGCAGGCCTACTGCAACGGCTTCGCCAACGTGGCCGGCACCGTCTCGGCCATCAAGAACTACATCGACAGCAACAACATCGCCGGGGTGAAGGCCACCAGCCAGCGCACCGTGCAGTTCACGCTGACCAAGCCGGCGGCCGACTTCATCAACATCCTCTCCATGGACTTCGCCGCCCCGGCGCCGGTGGAGGACCTGAACTACCTGCCCGGGAGCGCAGCGCTCGGTGAGCACTGGGTCTCCGACGGTCCGTACTCCGTGCAGAGCTACGTCCCCAACACCTCCATCACCCTGGTGCGCAACCCGGCCTGGAACGCCTCCACCGACAACGTGCGCAAGGCCTACGTGAACCAGATCGACATCAAGGAAGGCGTGGCCAACACCGACCAGGCTGCCGTCCAGCAGATCCAGGCCGGTACCGCCGACATGGAATGGGACCAGAGCGTCTCGGGCACCCAGGTGGCCCAGATGCAGGCCAGCAACGACCCCAACCTGGTCATCGGCCCCCAGGGGGCGGGCAACTACATCGTCATCAACCCGTACCTGGTCATCAACTTCCAGAGCCCGAACAACAACGGGGCGCTGCAGAAGCTGCAGGTCCGCCAGGCCCTGGAGTACGCCATCAACAAGACCAAGGACTCCGAGATCTACGGCGGCTCGGCCATCTCCGCTGCGCTCAACCAGGTCGTCCCCGGCGGCAGCGTGGGCAACATCACCGGCTACAACCCGTATCCCACCCCGGGCAACAACGGTGACCCGGCCAAGTCCAAGGCGCTGCTCCAGCAGGCGGGGTACGCCCCGGGGCAGATCACCCTCAACCTGGTCTACCGCCCGAACTCGGTCCACCCCCAGATCGCCCAGGCCGACCAGGCGGCGCTCGAGGCAGGCGGGTTCAAGGTCAACCTGGTCCAGGCCACCGCCAACGGCTTCTACACCAGCTACCTCGAGAACCCCACCGCCTCCAAGGCCGGGCAGTGGGACATCGCCGAGGCGGGGTGGATCCCGGACTGGCTCGGCAACAACGGGCGCTCGGTCATCGAGCCGCTGTTCGACGGCCGGACCTACGGGCCCAACAGCACCGACTACGGCGACTACAACAGCGCCACCCTCAACTCCTTCATCGACCAGGCGCTGTCGGCCAGCTCGCAGAGCCAGGCGGCCACCTACTGGCAGGATGCCGCCAAGCAGGTCATGAAGGACGCCGCATTCGTGCCCATCGGTGCCCAGAAAGTGCCCATCTACCACTCGAGCCGGGTGAAGAACTGCGAGTTCAGCGTCTGGACCGAGAACTGCGACGTGACCAACGTGTGGCTGAGCAGCTGAGCCTCATCGGCTGACAGTCGAGCCGTCGGCGGCACGGCCCCGGTGTCCGAGGGCACCGGGGCCGTGCTCTGTCTCCAGCCCTGAGCCGCCTGGGCCCCATCGTCGGCGGCCCGATGATCTGAGCTGCCGGCCCTTCGACGTTAGAGTTGCCTGACCGCACAAGGAGGTGACGTCGTTGCTGCTCGCGGTGGAGGATCTGGCCGTCTCCTTCTCCACCCCTGACGGTGTCGTCGAGGCCGTACGGGGCCTGAGCTTCGAGGTCGACGCCGGAAAGACCCTCGGTATCGTGGGCGAGTCCGGCTCAGGGAAGAGCGTGGCCACCCAGACCATGGTGGGTCTCACCTCCGGCGCCCGCGTCTCCGGGCACGCCAGGTTCCAGGGCCGGGACCTGCTCGCCATGTCCCGAGACGAGCTGCGCTCCGTGCGGGGGGCCAAGATCGGGATGATCTTCCAGGACCCGATGTCGAGTCTCCACCCCTACTACCGGGTGGGGTGGCAGATCGCCGAGCTGATCCGGGCCCACCAGGACGTCTCCAAGCACGACGCCCACCAACAGGCGGTCGAACTGCTGGACGTCGTGGGCATCCCCCGTCCCGAGCAGCGGGTCGACGACTATCCGCACCAGTTCTCCGGAGGCATGCGCCAGCGCGCCATGATCGCCATGGCCTTGGCGCTCAACCCCGCCCTGCTGGTGGCCGACGAGCCCACGACCGCCCTGGACGTCACCGTCCAGGCCCAGATCCTCTCGCTCATGAAGCATCTCCAGCAGGAGTTCGGCACGGCCGTGATCATCATCACCCACGACCTGGGCGTGGTGGCCGACTTCGCCGACGAGGTCATGATCATGTACGCCGGCCGGGCCATGGAGCACGCCGACCGGCGAGCGGCCTACTACCGCCCCCACAACCCCTATACCGTGGGGCTGCTCGGGTCGCTCCCCCAGCAGGGAGCCGAGTCGGCCCGGCTCAAGTCCATCCCGGGACAACCGCCCAGCCTGATCGGGCTGCCCACGGGCTGTCCGTTCCGCCCCCGGTGCCGCTTCGCCATGCCGCGCTGTGCCACGGAGGAGCCC
>JBJKRZ010000291.1:0-5982 GCA_046704365.1 Acidimicrobiales bacterium
GGCGAATGACAGCGACAGCCTGAGCATCACCGGCGGCACGGTGAACACGTGCAGCGCCGGCGCGCCGATCAGCCATGGTCAACGTGAGCGCCGCTCACGTGTTCATCGTGACCGTCGGGCAACAGCGACGACGAACTCGGGTTACCAGTATGAGTAGATCCATCAGGACCTGTGTAATAGCACCAGGCCTGTGACGGGGTCCTGATGAGGGAGTCCAGCTCGGCGCCGCCTGTCTCGGGCTCATGATTCCTCGACCGGTAGGGTCGGAAGCGTATGGGGACCATTGTGATCAACGAGACCAACACAGTGACTCTTGTGATCGCTGTGGTCGGTCTGGTGCTCAGCGTGGCCTCGCTTGGCTGGCAGATGGTCCGCCACCGGCTCGAGCAGCCCAGGCTCACGGTGCAGCTCCTCCGGGCTTGGGCTGGCGCCGGGAGCCTCGTTAGTGGTCCACCCAAATCCGACATGTCGGGTTACATGCACTCTCAGGGAATGACGCTCGATCTGCTGGCGGCTCGGGTTAGGAACACCGGCCGCTATCCAATCACTATCCGAGACGCATCGGCACGACTCGAAGACGGAACTGGAATCGGTTCGGTGGGTGGCCAGCTCAACCCGTCCGGCGAAGACAAGCGCGTTCAACCGTTCAGCGCACAGACCTGGTACGTCGAACTCGAACCTGTTCGAGCGGCCGTGAAGGCGATGCACGCCCTCAAAGCGACTGGCCGCCAAAAGGTGTGGATGATCGTCGAGCCCGAAGTCGGGCCAGTCGTTCGCACTAAGGATTCGATCGACATCGATCCATAGTCGGCATCTTGCCAGTGCGCGTCCGCGCCTCAAGGCGCTGCCCCGTTCGTCATTTCTGAGTCAAGTACGGAACAACGAGAATGGCGATACCTGCCACTATTCCGACCGTGCCAAAAAGGATTGCGAGCATGCCGCGCCGTTTAGCTGGCAGCTCAATGACCTCGCTGATGAGCCGAAAGAAGATGCTGACACTAAGGCCGAGAAAGACCACAATCGTTGCGGTGGCGCCGGTCATGGCGAGCACTCCCCAAAGCCTGCTGCCGCCCTGATAGAGCGCCGAGAGACAGGCTACTAACCCGAGGAGCATGGCAACGATGGCTAGAAGTGGTCCGCCGATGAGTGCACTAAGGAACCGCCTGCGTTCTGTCCGGATCCGCGTCAGAACTTGCTCGTCGAGCTTTCGACCGGGCTGAATCAGCCTCAGTTCGACCGCCATGGCCACCGCCAGGGCAACAATCACGGTCGTGACCGTGTCATAGAAGTCTCGGGGCGGATTGGGGAGGCTCACTGGCTGGAAGGTTTACCTCTACGGCTACCGTGCGCACGCGGCGTCACCTGCCGTGTCAGGACCATTTCCGACTTGCCGTTTTGCTTACCGATGTCAGGGGGTCGAACATAAGTTCGCTGGGAGCGTTGAGGCGCACTTCCGACCATTTACTGCAACGTTCGCCCCTTGATGCCGAGGGCAAGGCCGCTCGGCGCCAGCCGGGCGCCGCGCCAGCGGCTCGGCGCCAGCCGAGCCGAGCCTCCGCACCACCAGTGCAACTGTGTGTCTACGAGGAGCTGAGCCGGAAGGGTCGGTCGTCGTAGCGGCTCGTGCATCGGCGAGGGGTCCGTCGGCGGACGGGGCCGAACGGTGTGTGACGCTGTGGACGGCCGGACCGTCGGATGGCGATCTTCGGGCGCTCCCGGCGCGAAGCGGGTGACCCTTCGGGGAGTCAGGTACGGCACAAGGGACACGAAACTCATCGAGGCGCGGTGCGCCTGGGACATTCGGGAACCTCGACTCGGGTTTCGGGACCCATCTCGGGACATTCCCCGGGACGTTCGGCGCGCAGCCTGCAGGCATAGAGCCCTACTTCCAAGACGACTCAGTCACCCTCTACCACGCCGACTTCCGGGAGCTCGGCGTGCTCGAGCCGGCGGCTGCGGCCGTGACCAGCCCTCCCTACAACGCCGGCCTCGCCTACGACGGCTACACCGACGACATCGCCCCCGACGCCTACGGGGAGCTGGCCAAGGCGGCCGCCACGGCGCTCGGGGCGGCGCTGGCCGGCGCCGGCGGGCGGGCGTGGGTGAACGTCGGGGTCGAGGTGCTGGCGCTGTGGCTCGAGGCGCTGCGAGCCGGCGGGTTCGATCGGTCGACGACGGTCTGCTGGGACTACGGGACGGCGACGGCGGACACCGCCTGGGGCTCGTGGTGCTCGCCGGCCGCCCCGCACCTGCGTTATGCGTGGGAGCCCGTCATCTGCACGTGGCGCGGCCCGTGGCGGCGCCAGGCGCCACGGGGTCACGAGCGCTTCCGCGACGCGGAGGGCGCCTGGGAGACGCTGTGTAGAAACCTGTGGCGGATCCCCCCGGGCGCCTCGGCGGGCTCGAGACATCCGGCGGTGATGCCGTTCGAGTTGGCGGCCCGGGCCATCCGTCTGTCCACCTGGCCGGGCGAGGTGGTGCTCGACCCCTTCTGCGGGAGCGGCACCACGCTGCTCGCCGCTCGGAGCCTGGGCCGGCGCGCCGTCGGGGTCGAAATCTCCGAGCGGTACTGCGAGATGGCGGCCACTCGTCTCTCGCAGGGAACCCTGGCGCTCGGTCCGGGCGATCGGGACACGAAGGAACCCGAGGCGCGGCGCGCTCGGGACATCGGGCGTCGAGAAACCTTCTCTTGGGACACATCTCGGGACATTCCCCGGGACGTACGCGGCGCACGGTGAGTTCATGACGACCATCGATCCCTACCCCCACCACCGTCCGCACGCCCACGACGACAGGCGTCGAGACCGTGCCTGGCGGCCGGCGCCGGCAGCGCCCCGGACGCGACCGGAACCCGAGTACCAGGACCCCGCCGGCCTGCTGGGCGACAAGCGCCTGGCGCTCACCGTGGCCGAAGCCGGCGCCCTGCTTGGGATCTCGAGGGCCCTGGCCTACGAGCTCGTAGCCCGCGGCGAGCTGCCGTCGCTGCGCCTGGGGCGCCGCCTGGTCGTGCCCAAGCGAGCGCTGCTCGAGCTGCTCGGGCTTGGGCCCGCTGCCGAAGGGGCTTGAGGTGCTCTCCATCGGCAAGCTCGTCTCGGGCGCCGAGGACTACTACCTGAAGACCGTCGCCCGGGGAGCAGAGGAGTACTACCTCGGCGCCGGCGAGGCCCCCGGGCGCTGGATGGGCTCGGGCTGCGAGGGTCTGGGGCTCGGAGGGGTGGTCGGCGCCGCGCAGTTGCGAGCCCTGCTCGCCGGGTTCTCCTCCGCCGGCGAGCGGATCACCAACACGGCCCCCGGACGAGCCCGGGTGGCGGGCTTCGACCTGTGCTTCTCGGCGCCCAAGTCGGTGAGCGTGCTTTGGGGGCTGGGCGAGGAGGCCGTGGCCGGCGCCGTGCGCGTGGCCCACGACGGGGCGGTGGAGGAAGCGCTCGGCTACCTCGAACGCCACGCCACCAGAGCCAGGCGCGGGGCGGGCGGAGCGCACAGGATCGAGGCCAAGGGGCTGGTGGGTGCCGCCTTCCGCCACCGCACGTCGCGCGCCGGGGACCCGCAGCTGCACAGCCATGTGCTCGTGGCCAACGCGGTGGAGGGCGCCGACGGCGCCTGGTCGGCGCCCGACGCCCGGCTCATCTACTTCCACGCCCGGACGGCAGGGGCGCTGTACCAGGCGGCGCTACGAGCCCGGCTGACCGCTGCGCTCGGGGTGCGCTTCGGAGCCGTCAGAAACGGCTGCGCCGAGATCGCCGGCGTCGAAGAGGGCTTGATCACGTTGTTCTCGACGCGCCGCGAGCAGGTCGAGGCCGCCCTCGAGCACCGGGGAGCCTCCAGCCGCAAGGCGGCGGAGCTGGCCGCCCTGTCCACGCGGCCGGCGAAGACCCCCGTGGGCGAGCTGCCATCCGGGCAGTCCCTGCAGCAGCTGTGGCGCGCCCAGGCGAGGGGCCGGCATCTCGAGCCCGAGCGCCTGGCCGAGGTGTTGGGCCCGCCCCGGCTGATGGCGCTCGACCCCGGGCTCCCCGAATTACTGGCGGAGCAGCTCCTCGGGTCCGAGGGCCTCACGGCGTCGTCATCGACGTTCGAGCCCAGGGACGTCGCCAGATCGATCGCCGAAGCGCTCGAAGAGGGGGCGAGCGTGGCCGCCGTCGAGGAGCTGTCGGCGGCGGTGCTGCAAAGACGCGAAGCCCTCTTCCTCGTCGATGGCGGGCGAGGAGGCGAAGGGCTGTGGAGCACCGAGGAGATGCTGGAGATCGAGCGACGGCTCCTCGACGAGAGCGAGCGACAGCGCGGAGCGCGGCGGGCGGTCGGCGACGAGGCGCTGACCGAGGTGGTCATCGCGCAATCAGCGGCGCTCACCGAGGAGCAGAAGACGCTCGTTCGAGGCTTGCTGGGCTCGGGTCACGGGGTCGAGGCGGTGGTGGGCAAAGCCGGGAGCGGCAAGACCCAGGCCTTCGCGGCGGCGCGCGCCGCCTGGGAGCAGGCCGGGCTGTCGACCATGGGCGTCGCCCTGTCGGCCCGGGCGGCCGCCGAGCTCCAGGCACAGAGCGGGATCTTCTCCGACACAGTGGCCGGGCTGCTCGCCCGTGTGGGCCGCGGCGAACAGCCTCTCGCCGGCACGGATGTGCTCGTGGTCGATGAGGCGGGGATGATCGGTACGAGAGACATGTGGCGGCTGGTCCAGGCGGCCTCGGCGACGCAGACCAAGATCGTCCTGGTGGGCGATCACCGCCAGCTGCCCGAGATCGATGCGGGCGGCGCCTTCTCCGCGCTGGTGGGAAAGCTCCACGGGCTGCAGCTACGGGCGAACCTCCGCCAGGAGGCGGCCTGGGAGAAAGAGGCGCTGGACCAGCTGCGCGCCGGGCGGGTCGAAGAGGCGCTCGAGTCCTACCGGGCCATGGGGCGCCTCCAACTGACCGCCAGCGCCACCGAGGCGCGCTCGGCCATGGTCGAGGACTGGGCCCGGGCCCGTGGCGAGGGCGGGGTCACGATGCTGGCCGCCCGGCGGGCCGACGTGGAGGAGCTCAACCGCCTGGCGCGACAGCGGCTCCGGGCAACCGGGAAGCTGGGAGAGGACGTGGCGGTGGCCGACGGCCGGGGCTTTGCCGTGGGCGACGAGGTCATCTGCCTGAAGAACGACCGGGGCCTCGGAGTGCGCAACGGCACGCGGGGCACGGTCCTCTCCGCCGAGGACGAGGCGCTCGTGATCGAATGCAGCGAAGGCCAGCGGCGCCTCGACCATGGATATCTCGAGGCGGGCGGGCTGGCCCACGGCTACGCCACCACCATCCACAAGGCCCAGGGCGCCACCTTCGACCGCGCCCTCGTGCTGGCGAGCGGCGGGCTGTACCGCGAGGCGGGCTATGTGGCGATGAGCAGGGCGCGGACCCGCTCGGAGCTGTACGTGGTGGAGGGTTTCGACCTGGATGGCGCCGGTGGCGAGGGCGAGGAGCCGGGAGCCCTGGACGATCTCAGCCGAGAGCTCTCGGCGTCGCGGGCCAAGCAACTGGCCTCGAGCTACCTGCCTGGCGATCCCGAGGAGCGAGGCCTCGGTCGGGAGCTGCGCTCCGCGGGGCGGGGAATCAGATGAGTGCCGCCCCGTTCTCCGACCTTGACACGGACCTCGACACGCCCCTTGGCAGGAGAGCTGAGCTGGGCAAACACCCGGCGGGCCGCTCTTTCGGGGTACGGCCGGAGCGTGGAATGGCCGCCAAGAAATCCGGGACTCTCGTCTCGGTGTCCAAGTTCGAGTCAAAGCTCCGCGGCGCGAGATGTCCCCATGGCGCAGCGGACCACGGGGTCAGGGGCGAAGCTCTCGCTCACCCAGCACGCGCCGGAGGCCGTCGTCTCCGAGAGCGCGGGCGGCCATGGCCTTGGCCCGCGAGAAAGCCTGCGGGTCGCCGGCGCTGGCGAGCAGGTGCTCGCCGTGCAGCTCCCAGGAGAGCGGCACGCCCCGCAGCCCGGTGAGCGCCGCTCCCTGGGCGCCGCCCCGGT
>JBJKRZ010000292.1:0-3735 GCA_046704365.1 Acidimicrobiales bacterium
CGGCGGGCGAGGTGCCGGAGGGGACGGAGCCGGAGGTGGCGGTGTGCTCGGCGACCGCCCGCAGCGCCTGCTCCAGGGCGCGCAGCTGCTCCTCGTGGTGCAGGTCCGCCTGGTCGTAGATGCGGTAGAGCCAGTGCGCCCAGTACAGGAGACCGCCCAGGATCATGCAGCCGAGGCCGGCGAAGGAGCCCGAGACCATGTAGGGGATCTGCTGCTGCACGACACGAGCGTGCGCCGCCCCGTACCACCCGAGAAGGATGAAGACCACGCCCAGCGGGACGAGGATGGAGCCCACCAGGATCTGCCAGGTGTTGCGCACGTCGATGCGCCCGCTGCCGCCGGGCCCGGCTCTCCGAGACCGGGGACCGCCGCCCCCTCCCCCGCGCCACGGCGCGCTGGCCAAGGACCGCAGCCCCGACACCGGCGAGCGAGACTCCTGGGAGTCGTCAGCACCTGCGCCGCCACCTTCGATGTCGGTGCCCTTTCCGGGGAGGCCCGTGGTGTCGGGCGTCACGCCGGGAATGGTAACCGTGGCTCGTGCCATGTCGGTCACGTCATCTCCTTCCCACGAGGAACTGCCACCGCGCCGCCAGCATCATGGGATAGGCGACGAGGACGCACAGCATGAGCCCGCCCACCACCCATCCCAGCGGTGCCGGGATGCCGCGCAGGGGGAAGCTGAGCCCGGTGTTGCGCTGGGTGACCGGCGAGAGGGCCCCGGGCCCGCTCACGGTGCCGAGCGATGTCTGGTTCCCGAGGGCCGTGAGGCCTGTCCCGCCCAGCGGGGTGGGCAGGGTCGTGGTCGGCCCGGTGCCCAGGTTCACGCTGGGGAGGTTCAGCGGCTGCAGCACGCTGGCATTCACGTCGGTCGTGGCGAAGCCCAGGGTGATCGAGGTGACTGCCGTGTAATTGCCCGCCGGCAGGCACACGTTGCCGAGGCCCTGACCCTGCTGGAGCGCCTCGGTGATGTCCTGGGTGGGGATGCAGGGCTGCAGGGCGTTGTTGGTGAGACCGCCCAGGTTCACGAAAGGCACGTTGAACTTGTGCGACAGCGAGATCACGAGGCCGCCGGTGTTGGCCACACCTTCGGCACCGTTGGAGGTCTGCTGAGGATCGACCACCCGCACGGAGATCCCGTCCTGGGAGAAGGTCTGGTCCAGGGACTGCTGGATCTGGGGGACGGTGGGGACCCCGGGTGCCGACGGGTTGTTGCCCACCACGTGCACGCCCTGGTTGTCGATGTAGGCCTGCTGGCCGTCCACGGTCACCTGGCCGATGTGCATGGAGGCAGCGGGCGTCCCCGTCGTGCCGTCAGAGGTGGACTGGGCCTCGGAGGTGATCTCGGTGATGTCCACCATGCCGGCGATGGCGATGGACTTCACCACCGATGACGCCGTTGCCGTCACGGTGGAGGTACCGATCTTGACCGTGTCGTTCGACTGCTCGGACGCCACCTCGAGCAGGGCGGCGCCGTTGGGGCCCATGCCCGGGCCCACCACCATGTCGGTCAGCGTGCCCGTGGCGTCCCCACCGGCGTCTGAGGCGTCGGCCGTGCCCGCCACGGCGATGGGCGCCACCGGGGAGCCCCCCGGCGCGTTGCCCCCGAACTTGGAGCTGGCGGGGGCAGCGGGCGTGGGGGGGTACTGAGCGTCGGCCATGAAGGGCCACGGGGTGTTGGGGAACGCCGGCGGGAAGAACTCCGACTCGAGGCCGCTCAGGCTGGCGAGGATGTCACCGGGGTAGTACGGCGCGGCACGCGAGTCGACGGTGGGCCCGGAGGACACCACCGTGCGGGCGAAGGGGACGTCGGCCTCGATGAGGTTCTCGTCGGGCAGGGGGATCAGCCCGGGGATGTTGAAGGCGAATTGGGCGCCGTAGGCGTTGGCCGTGACGGTCTCGCCCACCACCTGGGAACCCGAGGTCCCTCCGGTGCCGGAGCTCCCGCTGTCGGCGTGGGCGGCGGCCGCCCACCCGCCGCAGAGCGCCGTGGTCAACGCCGTGGTGGCCAGGAGCCGCCGTGCTCGGTGCACCCGCCGGTTCATGGTTCTCCCCCCATCTCAGCTCCCCAGGTAGGCGGACACCAAGCCGCCCTGGCGCACGTCGTCCGGTTCGCCTACGTCCACCAGCCTGCCCTTGTCCAGGACGTACACATAGTCGGCCAGGTCCAAGGCGGCCTCGATGTACTGCTCCACAAGAAGCAGGCTCGTGCCCGCTCCGGCCCGTTGGCGCAGGGCGTCGAACAGCTGCTGGACGATGATGGGGGCGAGCCCCATGGAGATCTCGTCCACCATGAGCAGCCTGGGTTGCGACAGGAGGGCCCGGGCCAGGCTCAGCATCTGCTGTTCGCCGCCCGACAGGCTGCCGGCCAGCTGCGACAGGCGGTCGCCCAGGACCGGGAAGATGGCGGCGGCGCCGGCGACGGGGTCCACGTTCTCGCCCACGGCGTAGGAGCACATCTCGAGGTTCTCCCGCACGCTCAAGCTGGGGAAGATGCCGCGACCCTCGGGCACGTGCACCACGCCCATGCGGGCCACGGCGTGCGGCGGCCGATGCTCGACGCGCACGCCGCGCACGAGGACCTGCCCCGACTCGGGCCGCACCAGGCCCGAGATGGCCCGCAGCGTCGTGCTCTTGCCCGCCCCGTTGGGGCCCAGCAGGGCCACCACCGCCCCCTCGGGCACCACCATCGACACGTCGGAGAGCGCCCGCATGCCCCCGTAGGAGACGGTGAGGTCGCGGACCTCCAGGGCGGGAGGCGCCCTGCGGGTGGGCTCGGTGGTCTCAGGCGACATCGCTCTCCTCCCCCAGGTAGGCGGCGCGCACGGACGGGTCGCCCCTGATCTCGGCCGGGTCGCCACAGGCGATGCGCCTCCCGAAGTCGAGCACGGTGATGCGCCGGCACACCTCCATCACCAGGCTCATGTCGTGCTCGACCAGCAGGACCGCCAGGTGCTCCCCGTCCTCGGCGGGAGCGGCGACCAGCTGGCACAGCACCTCGCCGAAGCGGTTGGTCTCGCCGGCGTCGAGCCCCGAGCTCGGCTCGTCGAGCAGCAGCACGCGCGGGTCGGTGCACAGGGCCCGGCCCAGCTCCACCATGCGGCCCGACCCGGTGGGCAGCTCGCCGGCCCTGCGCCGGGCGATGGGGCCCAGATCGAGCAGGTCGATCACCTCGTCCACCCGGCGGCGGCGCTCGGCACGGCCGCGCCCGAATATGGCGCCGGGCCGTGCCGCTTCCCAGGCGGCGCTCAGGTTCCCCTCGACGGTCATGCCCACGAAGAGCTCGAGGCGCTGGAAGGTCCGGGCCATGCCTGCCCGGCCCCGGCGGTGCGGCGACCAGCCGGTGATGTCCTTCTCTCCCAGGTGCACCGATCCCGCCACCGGCCTGATGAGCCCGCTCAGCACGTTGAACAGCGTGGTCTTGCCTGCACCGTTGGGGCCGATGAGCCCCGTCACCTGTCCCGCCGCCACCTCCAGGTCCACCTGGTCCAGCGCGTGCAGACCGCCGAAACGCACGGACACACCGCGAGCGACAAGCGTGGTGACACCCTCAGACACCGCTGTGCACCTCCATGCGGGCGGGCGCCGTCAGGGGCTCGAAGTCGAGCCGGCGCCGGGGTCGCGGTCGCATGACGCTCAAGGTCCGCTTGGCTTCCTGCACGGCGATGGCCACCGTGCCCTCGGGGTTACGGGCGAGGCCGATCACGCCCAGCGCCACTGCCAGGGTGATGTAATGGC